>DATJST010000213.1:0-16432 GCA_035503975.1 Acidimicrobiales bacterium
AGATCTCGTCGTAGCCGATCACGGCTATTTCTTCTGGAATGGTGAGGTCGGCCTCTTCGATAGCTTGCAGCGCCCCAGCTGTCATCCGGTTGTTTGACACAAGGACGGCATCGGGACGCGGCTCTAGTTCGAGCAGTTCTCGCATTGCCTGGCGCCCGCCCTGTTCGCGGAAGTCGGCCACACGGACGAGCGAGTCGTCGACTTCTATCCCCGCTTGTTCCAAGGCCATGCGGTAGCCCAAGAGACGCTCCGAGCCGGTCGTCACCGTGAGCGGGCCGGCGATGCACGCGATGCGCCGGTACCCGCCGGCGAGCAGGTGCTCCACTCCCTGCTTGGCGCCCGACACGTTGTCGGCGACGACGGTGTCCGCCTGGTGACCGGGAAGCTTCCGGTCGGCGAGGACGATGTGGATGCCAGCTTCAAGCAAGGGCTGTAGATCTGTGGCGGGCCCAGACGGCGTCAGGATCACCCCGGCCACGTTCTCGGCTATGGCAAGTTGGAGGTAGCCCGCTTCCTTGGACGGGTCCTCATCTGCGTTGCAGAGGAACATCGGGTACCCGGCTTCGTGCGCGCCGTCTTCCGCGCCCCGAGCGACGTCGGCAAAGAACGGTCCAGTTCGGACGTCCGAGATCACCAGCGCCCAGACCCGGTTGTGCCGGAGCCTGAGGCTCCGCGCCACCCGGTTGGGGCGGTAGTTCAACTCGCGGACCGCCCGAGTAACCTTCGCCACGAGATCTGGGTCGACGCGGTCGTTGCCGTTGAGGACGCGCGAGACAGTAGAAGTGGACACCCCGGCCGCGCGGGCCACATCGAAGATCGTGGTCACCACTCGTCCACCACAATGCCCTCCTCATGACCCTGCCGGGGCGCACCGAGACAGGGACGACTGACACAGCCACCGTCACAGTAGCACCAGATCTCGAGGTAACGATTCCCAGGCAACGATTCCTCAACGTCCGGTATGCCTTCGTCGGGAGGCTCAGTCCCTGGTCCTCTCTGGGGCTCAAGACCTAGGGGCGCTTCGGCCGATGGACGTCACGGGCCGTTTACGACTATGGGGAGAAGTCAACTCCTAACCTCGGAACCAGCGTCGAGGCGCTCGGCCCGACCCCATGTGCTCGCACGGAGTGTTGCGCCAGACCGACTTGACACGACCCCCGGCACGATAGTAGAAAGCGGTGAGGTAACGTTTTCTCGAAAGGAGGCCGAGTCAGCGGTGGGGGTGTAAGCGCTGAGCCGCCCACTTGCAGGACGAGGAGTTGGTGGTCCACCGCCGAACTGGTCTGACGCGCAACGCTGACCGAGTTCGGCCGCCCTACGCCGTCCTTGGACGATCGTTCACGAGCGGTGGCACTACCGGTACTTACGTGCAAAGACGATGCACAAAGCGCGCCCGGTCTTTCCCGGCTACGTGAACACCCTCAAGAGACAATCAGGTTGGGACTGCGCTCACATTCTCAGTAGCCCGAGCGCGCCCGCTGTTACCCACCCGCCAGTTTTGTCGGTGGGAGGTGCCTCATTTGTGGTCCCGGCCGGGCCCGTACCAGAACAAACCTTTAGCAGCCATACAAAAGGAGGACAATGAGAGACATGTCAACCGCACGCCGCCTACGGGAACGAGGCCGGCCGTTAGCAACACTGACAGCAATCGGGTTGGCGGTGTCGATGGCCGTGACTGGCACCGGCACCAGTAGTGCGACCCCCCGCCCGGCCACAAGCTCAGCGGCGATCACGGTCCTGGTCGACTCCGCTCGCCTGCCGATGGTGAAGGCCTGGGAGGCGGCGCACCCAAGCATCAAGCTCGCGGTCACTACCGGAGACGCGGGCGCCAACGGTTCGGGCAGCCTCGAGGAGAAGGTAGCCCTGGCCAACCGGGTCGGCCACGGCTGGCCGGACATCATTTTCTCCGCCGAGCAGAACGACGTCCAGAAGCTCGGCTACCCTCCGTTCAATTACCCGGCCGTGCTCAACAACGGCCTCGTCCCGAACTCGGTGCTCAACAATTACGCTGCGGGCGCCCTTGCCCCGTGCATGGTGGGCAAGCAGCTCGAGTGCCTCCGCAACGACATGGCCTTCGACGTGCTATGGGTCAATGTCCCGCTTATGAAGCAGTTCGGTTACACGGTGCCGACGACCTGGCAGCAATGGCAGACGATCGGCCTGGACGTCGCCAAGAACCACCCGGGCTACATCATCGGAGAGCTCGGCGACTCCTATGACGACGCCATCTACCTCCAGGCGGCCCAGTGCCACCTGAACGACGTAGTAGCCACGTACACCTTGCTCTCCAACGCGGCCGACCCTAACTGCACCAACATGGCGAACCTGCTGAACCCGCTGCTGAAGGACGGGACTGTCCCAGCAGTCAACGGCAACGTCTTCGGGTCCACCTTCGCCAAGACGTGGGATGGCAAGGTGCTCATGACCGTGGGCCCCGCCTGGTACTCGACCGCCATCTTCGAGGGTAAAGGCTCAGTCCTCGATGCTGCCCCGGGTACCTACGCCGCTTATGCACCGCTGATATGGGCTGGCGCCAAGCAGGCCTGGACGGGCGACGTAGGTGGAGGATTGTGGATCCTGTCCTCGCACCTGAGCGGTACGCAACTTCAAACTGCCGCGGAGGTGCTGGTGGGGCTCGCCACCTCAAATGTGTCGCAACTCCAGTCGGAGGGCTACCCAGGTTATGTCCCCGCCGCCAAGGCTTGGATCGCGGCGCAAGACAAGAGCGGCCTTTTTGCCACGCCGTTGGCTCCCGCGTTCGCCACGGCCGCACCCGAGGTCTGGCCCGGCTGGTCTCAGACCCCGTGGGATGTTTTCGGGCTCTGGGCCCAGAACGTCACGCCAAACCTGATCGCGGGCGACAGCGTTTCGTCTCAGCTGTCGGTAATGGCAAGTGCGATCCTGAACAACGCGCAATCTGACGGCTACCAGGTCAAGAGCTAAGCACTGACGGTGGCTCAGACCATCAGCCTGCCCGCCCCGGGCCCAGCCAAGCGCCGCGCCGGGCGCGGGCGGGCTGGCGGTCGCCACCGCGCCGGCTATGCCTTCGTATCGATATACCTAGTGCTGCTCGTACTGTTCGGTGTGGTACCGACGGTGTACGCCCTCTACCTCGCGTTCACCAAGGAGAACAAGCCCTGGCACTGGGCAGGGCTCTCCAACTTCTTGAACACTGGTCACGACTTCCGCTTCGTCCCAGCCTTTGAGCACATCGCCATCTACCTTGCGATCTGGCTCGGCGCCCTGGTCGTGCTGGTCCTGTTCCTCGCGCTCTTGCTCCATGGCGGGGTTCGCCGGTTGGTCCCCGCTTTTCGTTTCCTGTTCTACCTACCTGGTGCGCTCGCTGGCTCAGCCGCTGTGATCGTGTGGGCTTTCATGTTCGACCCCGAGCTGAGCCCGTGGCATTTCGCGCTCTCCTCTATCTTTCACTTTTCGGCGTTCCCGCAAGTGATAGCGCCTGGGCACCTGCCCCTCATCTTTGCCATAATCGCGTTCTGGACCGGTGCAGGCGGCTGGATCGTGGTGATGAACGGGGCGCTCAACAATATCTCGGACGAGCTCATCGATTCGGCGAAGATCGACGGTGCCAACGCTCTACAGCTTGCGTTGCGCGTCAAGCTACCGTTGATCAAGCGGTGGGTGGTCTATATGCTGATCCTCGCTTTCGCGGCCGGCACGCAGCTGATCGTGGAACCGACCCTCGTCGCCTCGGCCAGCCTGGGCATGGTGAGCCCTTTCTGGTCGCCCAACCAGCTGGCCTATTACCTCGCCACCTATAACGGCAACTTCAACTACGCAGCGGCGATCTCGGTCGACCTGCTTTTCGTGGGCCTCATGGCCGCCGCGCTGCTCGTCTTCCGCTCGAAGATGTTCGAACTCGAGTAAAGAACAGAAGGGTCACATGTCCCAGGTGGTCGGCAAGCCGGTTGCTCGCCCAAGGGCCGCTCAGGCTCCCGCGCCGAGGGCGCGCGGCTTTGGCCCGCCACCTCGCCGGTTGCCGGACCGCCGAGTGCTAACAAGGCTCGTGTGGTTCGTCGTGATGTTGGCCTTCACGGCGTTCTTCGTGGTCCCTGTTATCTGGCTGCTCATCGCCCCGACGAAGACCGACCACCAACTGGTCTTCGAAGGGCCCTTCACCTTTGGCTCCTTCCGCACGTTCCTGCACACCTGGGACGCGCTGTACAGCTTCCAGGCCCACGAGATCCTGAAATGGCTGGAAAACTCAGCTTGGTACTCAGTCGTGGGCGTTGCCCTTGCCTTGCTTTGCGCAGTGCCTGCGGGCTACGGCTTGGCCCTCACTGAGTTCGCGGGACGGCGGGTGCTGCTGAGCATCACGCTGCTCGTCATGATCATGCCAGCGAGCGCGCTGGTGCTACCACTGTTCCTAGAACTGAACGTGGTGCACCTCGAGAACTCGGGGTGGTCGGTTGCGCTCCCATTTGGGTTCTTCCCTTTCGGGGTCTACCTGGCGTACATCTTCTTCTCCTCCACTATCCCCAAAGAGCTCCTGGCCGCTGCCAGGGTGGACGGAGCCGGCGAATGGGGCGTCTTCCTCCGGATCGCGTTGCCGCTCGCCCGCCCCGTGGTGGCGCTGGTCGGGTTTTTCGCTTTCGTCTCCGACTGGACCAACTTCTTCCTCCCCTATGTGATGTTCTACAGCGACAGGCGGTACCCGCTCCCTGTCGGCCTCGAGTACCTCGTATCGCAAACTTCGGCGTTCAACCCCGTAGTTGGGGCCAACAGCCCGGTCCTCCGGCCGGAACTGGCGATGGCTGCGCTCGTAGCGATCGCGCCGGTCTTTATCGTTTTCCTCTTCGCCCAGCGCGCCCTGGTCACTGGTATGCTCGCCGGGGCCACGAAGGAATGAGCCCTTTACTGCCCCCTCATCGCCGCTCGGACCGGACGGAGGGTAGGGAGATTGAAAGGAACTTGACGTATGAGCGTTGACCCCGCGAAGGTCCCCCAGCGCAGGCTTGGTAGTGGGGCGCTGATGCCGGCGGTCGGTCTAGGCACATTTGGTTCGGACCGGTTCTCGGCCGAGGAAGTCGCCCGAGCCGTCGAGGGCGCGCTCGAGGTCGGCTACCGGCATTTCGACTGCGCCTCGGTGTACGGGAACGAGGAGCGCATAGGTGAGGTGCTCGAAGGTTTCCCGCGTGAGCAGCTCTGGCTTACGTCCAAGCTCTGGAACGACAAGCACGCGCCCGAAGATGTCGTCCCGGCCTGTGAGAGCTCGCTCAGGGAGCTGCGCACGGATTACCTGGACATGTACCTGGTGCACTGGCCGTTCCCCAACTACCACGAGCCCGGCTGCGACATCAGTTCTCGTAGCCCCAACGCCCGGCCCTATGTCCATGCCGAGTTCATGCAGACCTGGCGGGAGATGGAGCGGCTCGTGGACATGGGGCTCGTGCGGCACATCGGCACCTCCAACATGACGGTGCCGAAGTTGGAGCTACTCCTCAGGTCGGCCCGCGTCGCTCCCGCGGTGAACGAAATGGAGCTGCACCCGCACTTTCAACAACCCGAACTGTTCGCGTACGTTCGCGCCCGAGGCATCGAGCCCATCGGCTTTTGTCCCATAGGCTCGCCGAGCCGGCCCGATCGGGACCGTACCCCGGAGGACACCGTTGACATCGAAGACCCCGTGGTTGTCCAGATCGCCCGGGACCACGGGGTACACCCGGCAGTCATTTGCGTGAAGTGGGCTGTCCAACGCGGGCAGACGCCGATCCCGTTCTCGGTCAGGCGCGCCCATTATGAGGCCAACCTTCAAGGCGTCGTCAGCGACCCGCTGACAGAGCAAGAGATGCAGGCGATCGGGGGCATCGACAGGGACGACCGTCTGATCAAGGGCCACGTGTTCCTATGGAAGCCCGACCAGGCCTGGGAAGACCTCTGGGACCTGGACGGGAATATCGCGTCCTAAAGAGCTTCGGCAGGGGGTGCCGTGCTCTCGCGCACTATCAGGTCGGTGGCGAGCTCGACACGGCGCCTCGTCGACCCATTGCCTGCGGAGCCGGCGAGCAAGGTGTTGACGGCAACCGCCGCCATCTCTGTTAGCGGCTGGCGCACCGTCGTAAGCGCCGGTGTGCTCCACTCGGCAAGCGGGATGTCATCGAAACCAACGACGCTCAGGTCTTCGGGGACACGAAGACCGCACTCGCGAGCGGCTCGGAGGACGCCAAGGGCAGACAGGTCGTTCCCCGCAAAGATCGCGGTCGGTCGCTCGGCGAGGTTGAAAAGGATCTTGGCCTGCCAGTACCCGGCTTTGACGCGGAAGTCGCCCAGCCTTACGAACTGGTCGTCAACAGAGAGGCCGGCCGTTTCCAAAGCAGAGCGGTAACCGTCGAGGCGTGCTCGGCTGCACTGCAGTTGCGGAGGCCCGGTGATCACCCCGATCCGCCGGTGCCCGAGGTCGACCAAGTGCTTGGTCGCCGCCAACCCGCCTGACCAGTTCGTGGCTCCGACCCAGCTCACCTCCGGACCAGGCTCTGTGGTCGGGTCGATAACGACGAAGGGCAGGCCCCTGGCAACGAGCTCCCCCCTCTGGCGATCAGTGAGCTGAGATAGCAGCAGGATGATCCCTCGGGTGCCGCGCGAAGTGATGTGGTCGAACCAGACCCGGCGCTCATCGCCCTCCGACAGCGCCGTAAAGGCGACCGTGAGCCCCTGTGCCTGAGCCGCCGCCGCTGCTCCCCGGACGATCTCGATCGCCCAAGGGCTGTCGAAGTCGTTGAACACGACGTCGATCAGCGGCGGTACGTCGCCGCTCGCGCGCTTTCGGTACCCGGACCGGATCAGCACGTCCTGGACTGCCGTGCGGGTGCGGGGGGACACGTCAGGCTTGCCGTTGAGGACCTTGGAGACCGTCGCTGTCGACAGGCCGCTTTCCGCTGCGATCTGTGCGATCGTGACCCGGCGAGGGGCTCGGGTCGCGCGACCTTGCGGTCGAGGCGCGTCGCCGCCCTCCGGCGTGGCACGGGGGCTATCTCTGGTGATGGTGTGAGCGTACATGTGGCCGCTGGTCATATCACCTGAAGATGATACCGGTACGTTTCGGAACCGACAACTTACGCTAAGCAGCCGCAGTCGTGGACTAGCAGTACTCCGATGCACCGTGAGGGCGCCACCGAGCCGGTTGCGTCCGGCACAGGAGGCACACGTGCCGCCATATAACCGCAGGCAACGCCGCCTTCAGGGGCTTGACCTCCACGGGACTAAGGTGTATGCTACGCCCGTAATATGTAAGCAAGATACCCGAAATATTTCGGCTGGAATGGCAACTGGAGTGGGGCAGTCCTATTGCTCTGCTACTGCTCGAAACCTTTCGGTCCGGTCCCAACCCGCCTGGACCGTCAGGACTAAGCGGGAACGGGGCCCTCTGCCGAGGTTCCCGTCAAGAGTCCGTTGGCCCGCAATTGGGCAACAAGAAGGGGTGAACAAAGGTGACCCGAGGATCGTTCAGGCTTCCATGGCCGTCGGGCCGGGCAGCCGCCTTGGTGGCGGCCGGCCTGTCCGTGAGCATGGCTGCAGCCGTCGCAATACCCGTTACAAGTTCGTTTGCCCAAAGTTCGTCTGCGCCGACAGCCAGCATCCAAGTCTGGATGGAGGCGAGCGGCACACCC
The DNA here is from genome assembly GCA_035503975.1 of Acidimicrobiales bacterium. Classification (GTDB taxonomy): domain Bacteria; phylum Actinomycetota; class Acidimicrobiia; order Acidimicrobiales; family Palsa-688; genus DATJMJ01. Next base: position 7,626 of record DATJST010000213.1, read on the forward strand.
GTAGACAACTATTGGGCTGCGCAAGCCAAAGCTTTCGACCAAGCCAATCCCGGAGATAGCGTCAGCATCGATATAGAGCCGGCCGGCTCCTACAACACCAAGGTCGCGACCGGCTTGGCCGGCAGCAACGCCCCCGCACTTTTCTTTGGATGGGGCGGTGGTGACCTGCAGACGTTCATCAATTCAAAGGTCGTGCAACCTTTGGCCGACGCCGGGCAGAGCGACGCCGGCAAGCCCTCGTGGAAGAGCGCTTTCGTGGCTTCCGCCCTCGGGGCCGTGACCTTCAACAACGAGGTCTACGGTATCCCGGTAGGCGGCACGCAGCCTGTTTTCTTCTTCTACAACAAGGCACTGATGGCGCGGTACCACCTCAGCTTCCCGACTACGACCACTCAGCTGGTCAGCGACGTCACCCTCTTGGCGAAGCACAACGTGACTGCCATTGCGCTTGACGACAGCGGTGGGTGGCCTGGCCTCATGTACCTCGAGTACTTTACCGACCGCATTGGCGGCCCCCAGGTGTTCGTCAATATCCAGAACAGGCAGAAAGGCGCTTGGTCCAACCCTGCCATCATCCAAGCCCTCGCCGACATCCAGACCCTGGTGAAGGACAACGCTTTCGAACAGGGCTATCAAACCATCAGCTTCGGCACCGGCTTTACCGAAGCGTTGATCCACAACGGAGTTGCGGCGATGGAGCTGATGGGTGACTGGGACATAGGGTTCATCCAGGGCTACTACCCAGGCTGGGTTGCCAGCGGCGCTATGGGTATCGGGTTCTTCCCGAGTGTTCCGGGCGGCAAGGGCAACCCTGCTGACCTGGAAGGTAACACTACGGACTATCTCGAGCTGGCTGCGCACATCTCGCCTGCCGAGACCTACGTCGCGGAGAAGTTCGCAGCCTTCCTGTGCGCCACCCCGGCTTACGCAAAGTTCGAGGTCAGCCAGGGCCTTGTACCCGTCATCGCCGGCTCGGAAAGCCTGTTTGCTGCTTCCCCGCTGAAGGAGTACCTCGTACCCATCTATGACGCAGTACAAAAGGCGCCGTACTTCCAGTACTCCTGGGACAAGGCACTGGGGGCGACAAGGGCGACGCCGTTGTACACCAACCTCCAGAACGTCTTCGACCTCACAGAAACGCCTGCGCAGTTTGCCAAGGCAATGAACGCCTACCAATAGGCACCGCACATTAGGTACTGACAACCTAGGACTGCTAGCCCGGCTCCGCGTCCTCCCCGTGGAGCCGGGCTTTCACTCAGCGAGGTGGGCTCATGGCAGCTAGTCCCGCAGTTCTCAGTAGCAACCAGGTGGGAAGCCCGCGTTCCAGGCGCGCCACAGCTCGGCGTCGGGCCTTCTTCGCCGACCTCGCTGGGCTCTCGCCGACCATGGCACTGTACGCGGCCTTCATAATCATCCCGACGGCCTTTGCCCTCTTCTTGAGCTTCACCAACTGGAACGTGGACGGCCCGATAAAATGGGCCGGCCTTGCCAACTGGAGCGAGTTCTTCTCCGACCCGGTCTCGTATCACTCCTTGTTGGTGACGTTCGAACTGGCAGCGTTCAGTTGGCTGGCCCAGACACCCGTGGCCATGGCACTTGGCATATTCATAGCCGGGACGCAGCGCTACCGCGCCGTCTACGCCGCCCTCTACCTGGTGCCTCTCCTGCTGTCGACCGCCGGGCTGAGCCTCATGTGGGAGGACGTCCTTTTCCCTCAGTTCGGCGGGTTGGCCTGGCTCGGCATCCACGCCCACATGCGCTTCCTCAGCCAGGACTGGCTGGGTAGCAGCCACCTCGCGCTCTACACGATCGTCGTGATAATCGCCTGGCAGTTCGTGCCCTTTCACACTCTCATTTTTCAGGCAGGAAGGCGGGCTATACCGGCCGAGCTATACGATGCCGCCAGTGTCGACGGCGCGAACATGAGACAAGCTTTCTGGCACCTGACCCTTCCGCAGCTGCGCTACAGCATCGTGACATCGTCGACGCTCGTCTTGGTCGGTTCGCTGACATATTTCGACATCATCTACATCTTGACTTCGGGCGGCCCGGGCAATTCGACCCGGGTGCTGGCGATGGACATGTACAACATCGGTTTCAACCAAACAGAGTTCGGTTACGCCAGCGCGATAGCCACCGTGCTCGGCTTCATCGGCATCCTCCTGGCCATCCTTCTTGTCAGGTTGAGCGGTTTCGGCTCCATGGAGGGGACCCAGGAGGGCATATGGTAACGACTGCCGTGAGAGTTCCCGAGCGGGCCGGCCGTCGCACCGCCGTTGTGAAAGCGACGTCCAGCGCGACGACGCTGGGCGCCATCACGGGCAGGTCGAAGGTCTCTCGCTTCGCGGCCTTCCTGCTCGGGACGACCTGGTTGGTGTTCGTGCTGGGCCCCATCTACTACATGGTGCTCATCAGCTTCCGGTCGACCAGTCAGTACCTTTCTGCAAATGCCTGGTTGCCGACCGGTGGGCTCAGCTTGTCTTCGTACTCGTCCATCCTCCATGCTGCGGCGGCAGGGACGGATTTCCGCAACAGTGCCGAGGTGGCCGTGGGCACCATCTTGGTGGTTGTAGCGCTCTCCCTCGCAGCTGGGTACCGGATCGTGCGCCACGGCTCCCGCTACTCGGCTGTTTCGTTCCGGGTCATACTGTTTGGGATCGCCATCCCCATCCAGGCGATTATTATACCCCTTTACTTTATAACTAACAAGATCCATATTTACGACACGTTGTACGGCCTCGTGCTCGTCCTGTCGGCGTCGCTCATCCCAGTCGCCGTCCTCTTGATGGTCAACTACCTTCGCTTGATACCACGACAACTTTACGACGCTATGGCGGTCGACGGTGCCGGCCCATGGGCCACGTTTACCCGTCTCGTGGTCCCCATGGCTCGCCCGGTACTGGCTGTAATTAGCATTTATTCGGGCTTAGGTGCCTGGAACAACTTCCTACTGCCCCTCATATTGACGCAGTCCAATAATGACCAGGTGCTGCCGCTGGGTATGTACCAATTCGCCACGAACGGTCAGTACGCCCTCAACGTGCCCGTTGTGATGGCTTTTGTCATGTTGTCGGCCCTGCCGCTGCTCGTACTGTACATAGGCCTCCGACGCCAGTTCGTAAAAGGCATCGGCGGGTTCGCGCTGCGTTGACCCGGAGCTACCTAGTGCCCCACCCACCAGCATGACCATCCCCGCCTACCGTGACCCAAGCCTACCGGTCGAGCGCCGGGTCAACGACTTGGTCGAGCGTATGCAACTTGACGAAAAGCTCGCCCAGCTAGGGGCGATCGCCTTCCCGAGGCTGATGACAAAGGGCGGCTTGGACCAGGAGAGGGCCTTGTCGGTCGTCCCTCACGGCATCGGCCAGGTGACCCGGATAGGCGCTACCACCGGCCTCGAACCAGCGCAGAGCGCCGAGCTCTTCAACCAGGTCCAGCGGATTATGGTGGAGCGGACCCGGTTGGGCGTCCCGGTCATGGTGCACGAGGAGTCATTGGCGGGCTATTGCGCCCGGGGTGCCACCGTCTTCCCCCAGGCGCTCGCGCTCGGTTGCAGCTGGGATCCGTACCTGGTCTCCCAGGTCGCGGACCGGGCCCGCAGGCAGCTGTTGGCGGTGGGGGCTAGGCACAGCTTGGCGCCGGTCCTCGATGTCGCACGTGACCCGCGCTGGGGACGGTTGGAAGAGACCTACGGCGAGGACCCCGTTCTGGTCGGGGTGCTCGGGGCGGCGTACGTGCGAGCGATGCAGACAGACGACCTGTCCCAGGGAGTCCTGGCCACTGGTAAGCACTTTGTGGCCCACGCCATGTCCGAAGGCGGCCGTAACCGTGCACCTGTGCAAATAGGGCCCCGGGAGCTGCGGGAGGTTTACGCGGAGCCCTTCGCCGCCGCCATCAGGGAGGCGGGCTTGGCGACAGTGATGAGCGCTTACAGCTCCGTAGACGGGTTGCCAGGAAGCGGCTCGGTGCAACTGCTGACGGGTTTGCTCCGCGACGAGCTCGGGTTCGAGGGCATGGTCGTGGCGGACTACTTCGCAGTCACCTTGTTGATGACTTACCACCGAGTTGCCGCCGACCGGGCAGAGGCCGCCGCTAAGGCCATAACGGCCGGCCTGGACCTGGAACTGCCGGCTCTGGACTGCTTCAACGGCCCCCTCAAGTCAGCCATAACGGCGGGCAAGGTGCCGCTGGCCGTCGTTGACACCGCATTGCGCCGCGTGCTCAGCGCCAAAGTGAAGCTGGGTCTCTTCGAGTCTCCCTACGTGGAGGTGGCCAGGGTGCGCGGCGTCTTTGCTGACCCGGCCAACGCAGGCTTGGCCCGCCGGGCAGCCGTCCGAGGCATCGTTATGTTGACCAACAAAGGTGTGCTGCCGCTGCCTACCGGCATTACGAAGATCGCAATGATCGGGCCGGCCGCAGACGACCGGCGTCTGCTCCAAGGTGATTACCACTACCCGGCGCACCAAGAGCTGATGTTCGAGCAGCCGGCGGCTCCCTCCCACGATGGCTCGGCGGCACCCGAGCCGGGGGAGCCAGGAGCCAGCGCTTCGGTCGATTTCCCCGATACCGTCTTTCTCCCAAGTGGGGAGGGCCGGTTCAGGCCAGGGGAGTACTACACCGATCACATCACCCCCTTGGCCGGCCTGCGCGCCGCGCTTGGGCCGGGCGCCGAGGTGGCATATGTTAAGGGTTGCGCAATATCTGGTGACGACCGCTCTGGGTTCGCCAATGCCGTCGCCGCCGCGGCCGCCGCCCAAGTGGCCGTGGTCGTGGTCGGAGGGCGGTCCGGCTTGCAAAGAGACGCCACGGTAGGGGAGGCGCGTGACGCCGTCGACCTGCGGCTGACAGGCCCTCAGGAGGACCTCGTGAAATCAGTGGCGGCCACGGGCACCCCGACGGTGGTCGTCGTTATGAGCGGCAGGGCTCACGTGCTTAGCGAAGTTGCCGGCACTGCCCAGGCGTTGTTGGTCGCCTGGCCGCTTGGTGAGCAAGGTGGCAACGCGCTAGCCGATGTCCTGCTTGGACGAGCGGAGCCGGGGGGAAGGTTGGCCGTGAGCCTGCCTCGGGCGGCCGGCCAGGTGCCCCTCTACAGCAGCCATCGCTCCGGGGGGTCTTTTTCCGTCTTTTACAACGATTACACCGATTGCGACCACAAGCCGTTGTTCAGTTTCGGGCATGGTCTCGGTTACACGACGTTCGCTTACTCAGACCTCGTCGTCGAGGCCCGGGGTACCTCCGGTCTATTGACCGTCGCAGTGACTGTCACCAACACTGGCGAGCGCCCCGGAGAAGAAGTCGTCCAGTTATATGCCTCTGACCTGGTGGCCTCGGTGGCCCGCCCGGAGGCCTCCCTCATCGGCTTCACCCGGGTGGACCTGGCCGCCGGCGAGGCGGCTCGGGTGACGTTCGACGTGCACCCGAGCCGCCTGGCCTTTTACAACGAGGACATGCAGTTCGTCGTCGAACCGGGCGAGTTCCGTTTTGCCGTCGGCGCTTCGTCCTCCGATATCCGCGAGGAGGCCGTGGCCGAACTGACCGGTCCGGTGGCGCGGTACTCACAGCGCACGGTCGTGGCAGTCACTTCCACTGTGGGCTATGTGGGCGACCGGGCCCCTACCAGGATGTAGAGCCCGGGCACCGGGGCAACAAGGGTGCTCAGGCCGGGCTCGTCCTTGACCACCAGCCGCGCCTCGTCGGGGTTGGCGCTCCCGAGGCGCAGTGGCGTGCTACAGCGCACCTCCAGCTTTCTCGGGGCGGGCACCTCGACGCTCACTTCGACGGCTCGTCCTCCGGCCCAGCGGATGCCGACAGTCATACCGCCGCGGGCGCGCAAGCCTTTGACTTCGCCCTCTGCCCACGCCGGCGGCAGCGCGGGCAACAAGTCGAGGGTGCCCAAGTGGCTTTGCAGCAGCATTTCGGCGATCGCCGCGGTGGTGCCAAAGTTGCCATCGATCTGGAAGACTCCTGGATGGGGCGCGGCGAAAAGGTTGTAGGCGAGGTCTTCTTCAACGAACCTCGTCAAGTGCTCGTGCGCCAGGTCACCTTCGCGCAACCTCGCCCAGAGAGCGATCGCCCATGCCCGGTTCCAGCCCTTGCTGCCGCCTCCGTTGGCGAGGCGGTGCTCCAGAGAACGGCGCCCCGCCAGTTCGAGCGGCGAGCCTGGGACGGCCTCGTCCCCGGGGTACAGGAAAAAGAGGTGCGAAAGGTGGCGGTGCCCAGGCTCGGGTTCTTCAAAGTCCTCCCACCACTCCTGAAGCCGGCCCTCGCCGCCCACTCGGGGTTCGTAAAGATCGTCCACAGCGTCAGCCAGTACCCGCCTCATGTCCTCGTCCACCCCGAGCATCTCCGAAGCCGTAATGCAGTGGCGGAACAGGTCTTTGGTAAGCCAGATGTCCATGGTCGAGGCCGCGCTGACGGCCGCCTCGTTGCCGTCAGCAGCCCGGAAAGAGTTCTCGGGCGAAGTGGACGGACAGGTGACCAATTTCCCGTCCGGGCCTCTGACCAGATAGTCGAGCAGGAAGACCGCTGCCTCCCGGATCAGCCGGTAATCACGCTCCTCCGGCCGCTCCTTGCCCGAGAAGGCAAAGTGTTCCCAAACGTGCTGGCACAACCACGGCCCGCCCATTTGCCAGTTGACCCAGTACGGGTGGGCCCTTTGCTCGCCGGTCGGCCAGGTCGAGCGCCAGATGTCCACGTTGTGGTGAGTGGCCCAGCCTCGGCACCCGTAAAAGTCCTTGGCAGTCCGGGTGCCCGCTCGGGCCAGGTCGGTGACGAGGTCCATGAGGGGCTCGTGGCACTCGCCGAGATTGGTGGTCTCTGCCGGCCAATAGTTCATCTGCACGTTGATGTTGGTCGTCCAGTTGCAGCTCCACGGAGGGCGGACTTTCTGGTTCCAAATGCCTTGCAGGTTGGCGGGCTGAGTGCCCGGACGGGAGCTCCCCATTAGGAGATAACGCCCGTAGTGGAACAGCAACGCGCACAGCCCCTCATCGGCGGCTCCCTGGCGCACGGCCTCGAGCCGCTCATCGGTCGCGAGCGTGCTTGGTGCCCCAAGGTCGAGCCAGCAGCGACCAAAAAGGGCCCGATGTTCGGCGCTGTGCCTTGCCTTAACCGCTTCGTAAGGTTCGGCCATGAGGGGGCCCAGGACGCTGGCGCAGACCTGGCGCAGTTGCTCGGCATCGTCCACGAGGTCATGCCCGTAACCCGCGTAGCCTGTGGCAGCGGTCAGAAATACGGTGACTTCATCAGCGCCCTCTACGTACGCCCGCCCGTCCGCCAGCCTGACGGCGCCGCCATGTGCCCGCAGGCTGAGCGCGGAAACGAAGCGGGTGCCCGAGCCTCGTCGGTAGACCACTTCTGGCTCCGTGTCCCAATAATCAGGGACCACGTGGACGGGAGCTCGTCCTTCCAGCCACGCCATCCGGTCGTCTGCACCGCCCTGCGCCTCGGGGTGAGGGGCACCCAGCTCCAGGACAATGTCGAGCCTGGCCGTAGCCTTGAGGTGCATCACCAAGGCGTGATCGGGGAACGAAATGAACGTCTCCCGCTCGTAAACGTCGCCCCCCGCCTCATAGCGCACCCTGGCTATGCCTTCCGACAAGTCTAGGGAACGCTCGTAGCTCCCCCAATGCGCGCTCGTCTCTGAAGCGATGACTAGCCAACCGAGCGGTTGGTAGGACTCGTTGAAGGAGCTCTGGAGCCGGAGCGCAAGGGCGTCGGCCTCGGCGTAAGAACGCCGGTTGATAACAGCGTCCCGCAACTCCTGTAACACTGTGCTCAGATCTTCGACTTCCGCCACACGTGGGCCACCGGACCACAGGGTGTCGACGTTGAGGTCCAACCGCTCCCGGTCGGGGCTCCCCCAGACCATCGCCCCCAGGCAACCGTTGCCAAGGGGTAGCGCGCCCAACCAATCGTCTGCCGGTTGACGGTACCAAAGACGGAGCTCTTTGTTCTCAGGCAACAACCACGACACCCTTCTTTATGAGGACGTTCCCGTAGAGCCGGCGTTCGGACGTGAGGACCACTGCGTAGCAGGCCTTAGCCGCCTCGTAGAAGGCAAAGCGCCCGAGCTCGCCCATCGGCCAATGGCGCCCGGCCGCATTGTCGATGGTGGCCTGGACTTCGGCCTGGACCGGAGGCAGCTCACCGTTGCTGTCCCCGGTGGCCATCCGCCGTACTGGCGTGTCGACGAACTCGTCTAGGGGGAGCACGGACAGGACGGCCCGCACCGCCTCGGGGACCGCCACCCCGGCCAGGTGAAGAAGCCGGCCATGGCAGGTCTGGCGGGCGACGCTGTCCCCGGGGAAGTTGGCGTCCACGATCGCCAGTTCGTCCCCGTGGCCCATGGCGGCCAGTACAAACAGCAGGTCCGGGGTCAGCAGCGGATCGACGTTCTTCAACATTCCGTGGTCCTTTCTGAAATAACGGGCACTTCGCTACATGATTGTCTCGAGGCAGGCCACCGCCGAGAGCCACACACCGGCCCGTCGGGAGGTCGGCGCGGACCAGGTCACCGCAGAAAAGCGGGTCTAAGTGCCGGGAGCATCTCCTTGAATACCGGGCTCAGGCTCGCTCAGCCGGTACCGGCCGCGGGAGCACAACCGGCGCCTAGTTTACCAGCGACGGCCCTACGCCGCGCCCGTTGACCGGCGCGGCCTGGACGGCGGCGAAGGCCTCGGGCTGTCCCTCGGGCCAGATGGTGAAGTCCTTGTCGACGGCTCTCTTTTGGGCGAGGTCGGCCCAAAGCGTCAGCTTGGGCCCCGATCGGTCGCGGGACCCGCGGCGCCTGCTGGGTCGCGGCCAGC
>DATJST010000214.1:0-20572 GCA_035503975.1 Acidimicrobiales bacterium
GCAGGTGCGCAACATCGCCCAGGTCACCACCGCCGTGGCCAAGGGCGACCTGTCGCAAAAGATCACCGTGGAAGCCCGGGGCGAGGTGGCAGAGCTGAAAGAGACCATAAACACCATGGTCGACCAGCTGTCAGCCTTTGCCTCAGAAGTCACCCGGGTGGCGCGCGAAGTCGGCACCGAGGGGCGCTTGGGGGGACAGGCAGAGGTCCTTGGCGTGTCGGGCACCTGGAAGGACCTCACCGAAAACGTCAACCAGTTGGCTGGCAACTTGACCTCGCAGGTGCGCAACATCGCCCAGGTCACCACCGCCGTGGCCAAGGGCGACCTGTCGCAAAAGATCACCGTGGAAGCCCGGGGCGAGGTGGCAGAGCTGAAAGAGACCATAAACACCATGGTCGACCAGTTGCGCGGCTTCGCCGACGAGGTGACCCGAATGGCGCGCGAGGTGGGCGTCCAGGGGATCCTCGGCGGCCGTGCGATCGTACCTGGCGTATCTGGCACCTGGAAGGACCTCACCGACTCGGTCAACCAGCTGGCCCGCAACTTGACGGACCAAGTGCGCAATATTGCTCAGGTGACCACGGCAGTCGCCAACGGCGACCTCACCCAGAAGGTGACTGCCGAGGTCAGTGGTGAGCTGCTCCAGTTGAAGAACACCGTCAACACAATGGTGGACCAGCTCTCGGCGTTCGCCTACGAAGTCACCCGGGTGGCCCGCGAGGTCGGCACAGAAGGGAAATTGGGGGGCCAGGCGCAGGTCCCTGGGGTGTCGGGGACTTGGCGGGCGCTCACCGAATCGGTCAACTCCATGGCCGACAACCTCACCGACCAGGTGCGCAACATCGCTCAAGTAACGACTGCCGTGGCACTGGGCGACCTGTCGCAAAAGATCACTGTGGATGCCCGAGGCGAGATCCTTCAGCTCAAGAACACCATCAACAAGATGGTTGACCAGCTCTCGGCCTTCGCCTCCGAGGTGACCAGAGTGGCCCGAGAGGTCGGCACCGAGGGCAAACTGGGAGGCCAGGCCGAGGTCGAAGAGGTCTCGGGCACTTGGCGCCGGCTGACGGAAAACGTCAACCAGTTGGCGGGCAACCTGACCATGCAAGTGCGCGACATTGCCCGGGTGGCGACCGCCGTTACCCAGGGCGACCTCACCCGGACGATCACCATCGACGCACCCGGCGAGCTCGGCCTGCTGAAGGACAACATCAACACGATGATCGCCAACCTGCGCGAAACGACGACCCGTAACATGGACCAGGACTGGCTCAAGTCGAACCTGGCCCGCATCGGGGCCATCCTCCAGGGCCAGCGCGACCTCGGCACCGTTTCAATGCTCATCATGTCCGAGCTGACCCCGTTGGTGGGCGCTCAGTACGGGGCCTTTTACATGGCTGAGGAGGACAGCAACGGCGTCACGCAGTACCGGCTACTGGCCGGGTACGGAGTTGCCAGGCAGAAGGATGTCCCGACGACGTGGCAACCAGGCGAGGGCCTGGTGGGCCAGGCGGCTCTGGAACGGCGCACGATCTCGGTCGAATCGGTCCCCGCCGAAGGTTTACGCGTGCGGTCCGCGCTCGTCGACGCGCCCCCGGCGCATCTCGTGATCCTTCCTGTGCTGTTCGAAGCCCAGCCGCTGGCGGTGATCGAGCTCGCCTCGTTCAAGCCCTTCAGCGAGGTGAACTTCGCCTTCTTGGGCCAGATCGTCGGGTCGCTCGGCGTCGTGCTCAACACCATCATCGCCACCATGCGTACCGAGGAACTGCTGGCTCAGTCCCAGAGCCTGACCGCCGAACTGCAGGCCCAGTCCCAAGAGCTCCAGCGCCAGCAAGCCGAACTGCAGCACACCAACGCCGAGATCGAGCTCGCCCGACGCGAACTGGAGGAGAGGGCCGAGCAGTTGGCCTTGTCGTCGAAGTACAAATCCGAGTTCCTCGCCAATATTTCCCACGAGCTGCGCACACCGCTCAACAGCCTGCTCATCCTGGCCCAGATGCTCGCGGCCAACCCCGAGGGCAACTTGACCGGGCGCCAGGTGCAGTTCGCCGACAGCATCCACGCCGCGGGCAACGACCTGCTAACCCTCATCAGCGACATCCTCGACCTGTCAAAGGTGGAAGCGGGCAAGATGGACATCGCCTTCGCCGAGGTCGACCCGGTAGCGGTATGTGACGAACTGGCTCAGGCGTTCCGGCCCATTGCCGAACAGCAGGGCCTCACCTTCGTGCTCGACGTGGAGCCGGCCATGGGTGAGATCCTCACCGACGAGCACCGCCTGCAGCAAATCCTGAAGAACCTTTTGTCCAACGCCTGCAAGTTCACCGAAGAGGGCAGCGTGACCCTGAGGGCCGGACGCGAACGGGCCCACAAGGCGGTCTTTTTTGAGGTGGACGACACTGGCATAGGGATAGCCGGGGACAAGTTGCACTTGATATTCGAGGCATTCCAACAAGCCGACGGTACAACCAGCCGCCGCTACGGCGGGACGGGCCTCGGCCTGTCGATCAGCCGGGAGATCGCACGGCTGCTCGGAGGCGAGATCCAGGTCGAAAGCCGTCCCGGTGCGGGCTCCAAGTTCCGGCTCTTGTTGCCCGACGCCCCCACTGAGCACGCCGGCGGGCCCGAAGCCAGCCACAGCACCAACGGGCACAGCCGGGCAGTCACGGCGCGCAGCGGTGCCAAGCCGCCTCATGACGCCGACTGGTCGCTACTCAAAGGCAAGCACGTGCTCATCGTGGATGACGACGTGCGCAACGTGTACGCGCTAACTTCGGCCTTGGAAGACCACGGGATGACGGTTACATGCGCTCATGATGGACGCCAAGGCATTGAGGCGTTGAACATAGGGGTGGGGGTGGACGTCGTCTTGATGGATCTCATGATGCCCGAGCTGGACGGCTACGAGACCATGAAAGCCATCCGGTCCAACTCCGCCTTCCAAGCACTACCAATAATCGCCCTCACCGCCAAGGCAATGCACGGCGAGCGGGACAAGAGCTTGGCCGCCGGTGCTTCTGACTACGTGACCAAACCGGTCCAGGTCGAGCGCTTGCTCGATACGGTGGCCACTTGGCTGTCACGCCCGTGAGCCCGCCAGACCCGCACTTGGCGGAGCTGGCGGACCTCGGGCGGCCACGGATCCTCATGGTCGACGACCGTCCAGACGCGCTTTTGGCCCTCGAGGCCGTGCTCGAGCCTCTCGGCGCGGAGCTCGTGCCTGCCCGCTCGGGCATAGAGGGCCTGCAGAAGTTGCTCGCGGGTGACTTCGCGGTCATAATCCTCGATGTCCAGATGCCCGAGATCGACGGGTTCGAGACAGCGCGGCTTATACGTCAACGCGAACGCTGCCGTTACGTGCCCATCGTTTTCCTCACGGCGATCAGCGGGGAGCCGCACCATTTCATGGCCGGCTACGAGGCAGGGGCATTCGATTACCTTTACAAGCCGTACGACCCGAAGCTGCTGCGGGCCAAGATCACGGTCTTGCTGCGGCTGTGGGCCAAAGACTTGCTCATCGAGCGCCAGCACGCCGAACTTGCTGCGCAGTTCGCTCAGCTCCAAGCCGCTCATGCGATCATGCAGTGCCAAGCAGCCGAGCTGGAAAGGTCCAATGCTGCCCTCGAACGGCTAGGGGAAGCCGCCGCCGCCGGGCTACGGCGACCATTGGCGCATGCCCGAGGCTTCCTCGAGCTGGCCATGCCTGATCGGCGCCGCTCGCACAACGGCAGCGCCGCCGTCGATGCGGACTTGGTCCAGCGGGCCGTGCAGTGCCTCGCCCGGGCCACAGCAGGGGTAGATGACGTAAGGACCGGGGCGCGTGCCCGTTCGTTGGTCATGGGGGGCGTGCCCGTCGAGCTGGCGACGATCTTCGCTGACGTCACCGACCAGTTAGCCGACGAGTACCCGGATTGCCGTTTTGAGGCATCGGAGCTGCCGTCACTGATCGGGGACGCAAGTCTGCTGCGTCAGGTCGTTTACGCGTTACTGGCTTTCATGGCTCGGGGCAACAGTAGCGGGCGTACCCTGCTCAGCGCCGGGCCTGAGAACGATGGGTGGCGCCTGGTCGTCACCGAGGAGGGGGACGGAATTGTTGCGGCCTCCCTCGTGAGGAGCTTGACCGCGCTCGGCGGGCCGGGCGATGAAAGCGCAGCCGACCAGGTCGAGACGCTGGCGGCCGCGCGCCGTGCGGTGGAGTGCCGGGGAGGTTCGATGGGTGCCGACATCGTTCCCGGTCAGGGCGCCCGCCTCTGGGTGCGGTTGCCGGTCCGGCCATGGCCACAGCCAGGCGCGCAGGGCCCGGTGGCGGACCTGGATGGCGCTCTAGGTGAGGCGGCCGCCAGCGCGGCCGGCGGGGGCGCCCATCGGTGAAGACCGTCTTGATCCTGAGCGACGACCAAGACGAGCGAGATCTCCTGTCCCGAGCGCTGGAACGCGGCGCTGGCTGGAAAGTGACCGTCGCGCCGGACGGGATCTCCCCGCCCGGAGCAAGCTCGGCTGGTAGCCCTCAGGCCAACCCACCCGACGTTGTGATAGTCGACCTCGAACTGCCGGACGCCATCCAGGTGGCGGAAAGGTGGCGCGCCGGAGCGCCCCAGAGCGCCCTGGTACTACGGTCGGGGCGCGAGCCCGGCGAGGTGGCTCTCGCGGGGCGCCTCTCGGGCGCGGTTGGCGTACTGCACGACGACTTGGACGCCAGGTTGCTCGGCGAAGAACTTGGCCGCCTCATATCGCTCGTGGGGGTGGCCGAATCAGCAATAGGCCAGTGGCGAGCCGCGGCACCGGTTGCGGGCAGCGCAAGCGATATCGGCCGCGTGAGCCAGCGGCTGGCTGCCCACCCGCGCAGTGCCGGCGAGGCACGCCGGGCTCTTAGGGCGTCGCTCGCCCTGTGGGACCTGGACGCGCTGTCAGACGACGCCGCACTGCTGGTCACCGAGCTGGTCGGCAATGCCGTCAGCCACGTCGGCAGCGAGGTCGAGGTCAGCGTCGCCCTGCGCCGGGACGTCCTGCGGGTCGAAGTTGCCGATTTTTCTCCTGGGGGCGCGATAGTCGCCTCTCATGCGTCCGACGACGCCGAAGGCGGCAGGGGCCTCGCTATAGTCGAGAGCCTGGCTTCCCGCTGGGGGGTGACGACGCATTCAACCGGCAAGATCGTCTGGTTCGAGCTCGACCGCAACCCCAGCACCCCTGCAACGCGGCGCTGACCAAGGCGACCTGGCCACCCGCCTGAAGGTGGCAGAACTTGCCATCGCCCGCCTGGAGGCCGAGCGCGAACGGCTGGAATCCATGGTGGTGCGGCTGGGTTCGCTGGCGGCCCAGCTCGACGCAGCGACGCTCGTCCAAGGCGTCACCGAGGCAGCACGCGAGCTCACCGACGCAGAGCTGGCCATGTTCGTCCCTACCGAGCGCGCTTCGGTCGACGAGCCGACGGTTATTTGTGACCCTGGACGACTTGCTGAGGTTCCTGAGCCGGCCCGCGTGCCGCTGCTGGCTGGGGTCATCTGGCGAGACAGCCCGCTAAGACTGGACGATGCTGCTCAGTGGGGCCCCGACCGGGCCGCTTTTGGCCGGCTGGCCGACGGCCGCAGGCTCCGCAGTTGGGTCGGGGCATCGGTACGCGCGCGCCATGGCGACGCCCTGGGCGGCCTGTTCCTTGCCCACCCCAGGGCACATGCATTTGGACGGCGCGAGGAGGAGCTGGCTCAAGGTCTGGCGGCGCACCTTGGGGCGAGCCTCGACAATGCCACGCTTTTCCAGGAACGCTCTCGCGTGGCCCGGGCACTGCAACAGACCTTGTTGCCTCCTGTGCTACCAGAGGTGGACCACGTCGACATAGCCGCTCGTTACCGGCCGGCGAAATCGACCGCACTCGTCGGTGGCGACTTTTACGACCTCTTCGAGGCCAAGCCTGGCACGTGGAGCTTTATGATCGGCGACGTTTCCGGGGTCGGCCCCGAGGCTGCCGCGCTCACCGGCATAGCCCGGTACGCCGCCCGGGCGCTGGCTGTGCCCTCACCGTCACCACGTACCTTGCTTTCCCAGCTCAATGACACTCTCGTCCGCTTCGGGCTGAACGAACGCTTTTGCACGCTCTTTTACGGGGAACTGCGCCGCTGCCGGGACATGCTCGAGCTTCGTGTGGCCAACGGTGGCCACCCCTACCCGATTGTCTTGCACCATGACGGCCGGCTCGAAGAACTGGTCGTCAAAGGGCCGCTGCTGGGCTTGCTCCCGGATGCCACCTTTTGCGAGGCGGAGCTGGAGCTGGCACCCGGGGATGCGCTCATCTGCTATACCGACGGCGTCACCGAGGCTCGCGACCCAGCCGGCAACTTCTTTGGCACCGAGGGCTTGGTCGGCGTGCTGGCGGGCTGTAACGGACGCCCGGCCGCGTCCGTCGCGCGGCGGGTCGAACTGGCCGTAATGGAGCACCAAGCAGGGATGGCCCCCGACGACATCGCCATTGTCGTGCTCCAGGCGACCCACCCCCGGGCGCTGCGTACCTAGTACTTAGGCCCAGGGGTTGTACGCCTCGCCCGGCGCCATAGCGTGGCGGAGCCTGTGCGCGTGGTCGCTCTGGACCGCGTCGAAGCACTGCAAGCCGCCCTGGACCAGGAACCAGGCGAGAAGCACTTCGACGGCGAGCGGCACCAGTGCGGCCAGGGGCGAAAAGATCGAGAGAATGTACGCCACGGACAACGGCACCTGAGCCATCACGTACGCCCACCAGACCCCGAGTGCCCTCCGACGCAGCGGGTGGTGCGGCGGCAGGAGGTCGGAGAGCGCCCAATGCGGGAACCAGAGGTTGACGACGGGAATGAACCACCCGCCTACTCCCATGCCTGGGGAAAGGCGGGCCGGGTAGCCGAGCTGGCGCGAGACGTTGGCCGCGTGGTACTGCCATATCAGGAACAGGACGGCGAAGATAAGGAGCACCACCTCCAAAAGGGCGATCAGGCCTTCAAAGCCAAGGATTGCGGCGATGGGCGCAACGCTGTTAGTGCCTTGGTCCACTTGCTGGTTGACTGTCGAATGGAGGACCGCACCAAATGCGCTGAAGGCGAGCGCGGCGGTGAGCAGGTACGCGCCGTAGATCTTTATAGCGGTACGGCCCCATTTGGCCGTACGCTCAGCTTGGCCTTGTGACCGCGCCGCCGCCGCAAGTTGGTAGGTCGCCAGGTAAGCGGGTGACCCGTCCGTGTACGGCGTCCACTGAGAGCCGTCCCACCAGCGCAGCGCCGCGGTCCGCCAAGGATCGGGGAACCAACCGGGGGGCGTGGCGACCATGGCCTAATTGTGCCACGAGCGCCTCCGCCCCCGGCTACATTGAGGTGCAGGCATACGAGTAAAGGAGGTGGGCCAAATGGGTGCACTTGTCCGGGCATGCATCGCTGCGGCCCGCCAGACCTATTGCACGTTGCCCGCTGCCGCTTAACGCGCTGACCATTGCCAGCCGAGCCAGGCGCGGGCCTCCCCAAAGGAGACTGCCTTGCATACTCTCGCCCCTGGCGCTTTGGCTGAATATGGCTGGAGCGACCGTGTCCTTGCCTTGTTCAACCAGATCCTCGGCACGCTCCCACCCGGCGCGGGGCCGGGCGGTGAAATTGCCCCCGCCCGCGTGGTACGCGTCGAACGGGCTCGCTGTGTGGCAGCGTTCCCCGATGGTGCTGAGCGGCTCCTGCGCGCCCCGCGGCTGCCGGCGGTCGGTGACTGGGTGCTCGCCCGCGAGGGCGACCTTCACCAGGTCCTAGAACGCTGGTCGGCCCTCGTGCGCGTCGACCCCGACCCAACTGGGGTGGGGACGCAGGTACTCGCAGCCAACGTCGACCTCGTCCTCATCGCGGTGCCTGCCGACCGTGTGAACACCGCCCGGGCGGACCGTGAGATCGCCATTGCTTGGGACAGTGGGGCACGACCGGTCGTCGTGCTAACCAAGGCCGACCTCGCAGGGCCCGGCCGCGTCGAAGAACTGGGACGTCGCCTTGTCGGCGTGGAGGTGGTTGCCGCCAGCACCGTTTCCGGCCTCGGCATTGGCGAGCTGAGAGCGCTCCTGGTGCCATCGCGGACGGCGGTCTTCATCGGTCCATCCGGCGCAGGTAAATCGTCGCTTGCCAACAGCCTGATCGGGAGCGCGGGCAACTTGCCCGTTGGGCAGGTGCGCAAAGCAGACGGGCGTGGCCGGCACACGACGACGTGGCGCGAGCTCGTGAAAGTCCCAACTGGTGGCGTGATTATCGACACACCTGGTCTGCGCAGCCTCGGTCTGACCCGTGACGCGACCGCGAGCGGCGCCTTCGCCGATATAGAAGAACTGGCCGAATATTGCCGGTTTTCCGATTGCCACCACACGGGAGAGCCCGGCTGCGCTGTGGCCTTGGCTGTCGCCGCCGGGGACCTAGCTCGCGAACGTCTCGACAGCTTCGTCAAGTTGCAGAGAGAAATTGCTGCTGAACGTCGCCGTACCGACCCCCTCGCCCGGCAGGCGGAGCGCCGCTTGTGGAAGGAGCGCACCAAGTTGACGCGCTCGTACGACAAGCGCCGGCCTCATCCCCCAAGTCAATAGGCTTGTGCTGATGGCGCCTGCAAACCGCAGTCCTCAACTGGAGGGACCTTCGGCGGGCATTGCCAGCGGCGGCTACTCAGGGGCCCCGCTCCCCGCCGGTCTAGTGGACGTGAAGGTCGCGGCCCTGGACGCCGACTGGTCGGCCCTGGCCTTCATGTGGCGCAAGCAGCCGCGCCCGGCTTTGCGGAACGAGCCGCTCGGCCCGGGGTAAGGCCGGGCCAAATATGCTTGTCGCGGTGACCGCTGGCGCGACCCTCGACGAGGTCGCCATCCCGGCTCTCTTGCGAGCAGCCCGGCACACGTACCGCGCTGCCGTCCACCGTGCACTGGCTGAAGCTGGTTTCGACGATGTCCCGAGCAACGGCAGTTTTGTCATTGGCGGAATGGCGCGCAGCGGGGCACCGCTCGGCGAGATCGTGAAGGGATTGGGCGTTTCCAAACAAGCGACTGGGCAATTGGTTGACATGCTGGTGGCCCGTGGCTACCTCGGCCGCAGCGTGGACCCCGAGGACCGCCGCCGGCTCAACATCTCCCTCACCGAACGGGGTGGGGCCGCGGCCGACGTGATCCGCGGCGCGGTCGACGGCGTGGACAGAGAGCTCGACACGCTCGTGGGCGCTGAAGCGGTGCTAACGGTCAAGCGCGGCCTCGGCGCGCTGGCCAGTTTGGGACGCCTCTTCGAAGCCGGCGAGCACGAACCATGAGCGCCGGCGTGCCGCCGGGCATCTTCGAGATCGACACGCTCCTCGGCGGCTGGGAGTGCGTCACGGCAGGCTACCTACTGGACGGTCCGGCCCCCGTCCTGGTCGAGACCGGGAGCCAGAGCTCGGTGCCTGTCTTGCTGGAAGCGTTGGGCCGGCACGGGCTCGGCCCCAGCGACCTGGCGGGCGTCGTCGTCACCCACATCCACCTGGACCACGCCGGCGGGGTGGGTGACGTCGCCCGCGCTTTTCCTCAGGCCACCGTTTACGTCCACCCCAGGGGGGCGCGCCACCTCGCCGACCCAACCCGGCTGGTGGCATCGGCGGCCACGGTCTACGGTGCAGCCTTGGACTCGCTCTACGGCCGCTTGGAGCCAACACCCCCGGAGCGGGTGCACGCGCTCGATGACGGTGAAGCCATCGAGGTGGGTGGCGGCCGGCAGCTTGTCGCCGTGCACTCACCGGGCCACGCCAAACACCATCTCGGGCTCCACGACAGCGCCTCGGGGGTGCTCTTCGTAGGCGACTCAGTGGGCGTGCGGCTGCCCGGCGCCGGGGCGCTCCGCCCCGCCACGCCCCCGGCTGACTTCGACCTGGCGCAGGCGCTTGCCAGCCTCAGCCGCTTCGCGGCACGGTCGCCGTCCGCCCTCGCGCTGGCCCACTACGGGCTCCTGCCCGGCGACCCCAAAGAAGCCCTTGCGGAGGCGACCGAAGTACTCGAGGAATGGGCGGGCGTAGCAGCTGGCGCCTGGAAGGCGGGGACCGACGTCGAGGCCGCACTGCAGGCGCGCTACGGGCCGGAGATCCAAGCACTTCCCGACACACAGAGAGCCAGGTTGGAGTCGCTGAACGGCATCCACAGCAACGCCGAAGGCCTGAAGCAGTGGTTGGCACGCACCGAAGGCGACGGCCGCGGGCTCGCGAACGAGAGTGGCGGTTAGCCTCGTGAGCCGAGCCTGAGGCGAGCTGAGCTGAGGCGAGCTGAGCTGAGCGGCACGGCGCCATGCGCGAGGTGCCGGGCCCGGCCGCTACCGAGTTACCTTTGCACCCGTGGGGCAGCGAGGTCAGCGCTGCGCGGTGGCGCTGGAGCAGGCGGCTTGATCGGCAGGGGTGGCGGCCCAAGAGGTCTGGAACTGGACGGGTTTGGCCGGAGCATGCACCTTGGGAGGGTGCCCCCATGGACCGAACAGGGCTTTGGTCGAGTATGCGCTTTGTGCCAACTCGACGGGCAACGGCAAGCCGCTCGTCTTGACGTACACGACGCGCTGGTCCCTGCCCCCAGAACTCAGGCTTGATTCGCCGGTGATGGCGATGACAGCTTTGCCCAAGAGCGCGCCGGACGCCATCTTTTGGAGCGGCGCCGACATGTTCAGTAGGTCGGCCGTTGTCGACACCGTCAGGTCGACGGCAACCTGGCGGCTGAGCCGCTGAGCAGGCCCGACCACGACCCAACGTCCCGCCTCCTTGGTGGCGGCGCAACTGGTGAACCCGTCCCGCTCCAAACCGACAGACGTCCCGAAGAGGTAGAGCCTCGGCCCTATCCGGATCTCGGTCACCCGGCCGACCAGCAGCGCAGCTTGGCCGGCCTTGTTGGTGGCGTACTCGGTGAGCGTTTGGGTACCGTCAAGACGTCCGGCCTGCGTGCGCACCACCAGAAGGTCCCGCCCAGCCCTCTCGCTCCCGTTCCAGTCGACGCCCAACTCGGCTGCGGTCGCCTTCCGGGCCGCAGCTAGGAGCTGGCCGGCCGTCAACCGCGCCAGGCTGGGCGTCTTGGCTGCCTTGGGGCGCGCTTTATGCCCCTTTTGGTCCTTCTTTGCCTGCGGCACCCTGGACGTCTGCGCCACTTTGAGAGTGGTGCGTGGCGCGCCAGCTGCCACCGAGGCAAATGCCCCGGGCAAAAGCAATGCACAGGCGACCCCGTTCGCGAACATGGCCCGCCTGCCCCGCCGCAACAACGCGCCGTCATCGCTGCTCAACCGACCCACCGCTAGCACGGCCGCTATGTACCCAGTTGCAGGCCGCGACAAACCTCGCTCCAAAAGTTCATCTGGCCGGCGGGAGAAAGCGCGCCTTTGGCCTCGCCCGACCGTGACCGAAGGTCAGGCTCAGCGCGTTCGTGCCGATAATGCCATGGTGCGGTGGCGCGAGCCGCGGCCATAGAGGAGAGCTGTGGACAGCTTCTTGGTTGGTCGCCAACCAGTGTTCGACGCAGAGTTCGAAGTGCAGGGCTACGAACTGCTCTTCCGCGGGCCGGCGTCGCCTCGCCCCGGCGGCGACAGCATGACCGCTGACGTGCTGGTACGCGCTGGCCTGGATATCGGCCTAGAGGGTTTGGTGGGCAAGAAGCTGGCCTTTGTCAACGCCACCCGAGCGTTCCTCGTGAGTGACGACGCGTTCCCGTTCGCCCCCGGAGAGACGGTCGTCGAGATCCTGGAGGACGTGCCGCGCGACACCGAAGTCCTCGAAGGGTGCCGACGTTTGGTGGCGGCCGGCTACACATTGGCGCTCGATGACTACAGCTGGTCCGACGGCCCGGATCCCCTCATGGACCTGGCAAGCATCGTCAAGCTCGACGTGCTGGCGCAATCGACGGAGCAGCTGGCGACGATGCTGCGGCGGTTCGGCAACGCGAACGTCAAGTGGCTGGCCGAGAAAGTAGAAACCCACGAGCAACTACGGGTGTGCCAGGACCTCGGCTTCGACCTGTACCAGGGTTACGTGCTTTCTCGTCCCGAGGTGGTCAAGGGCAACGCGCTCAGCCCGAGCCGGCTTGCGTGCCTGCGGATCATCGAGCGGCTGTGCGACCCAATGACGTCGGCGCGCGACATTGAGAAGATAGTCCAGACGGACGCGGCGCTCAGCTACCGTTTCCTGCGGGCGGCGGGAGCAGGCGCCAGCCGCGGGCTCTACCGCAAGATCAGCTCCGTGCGAGAAGGCGTGGTCCTCCTCGGCGAGCGGCGGCTTCGCTCCTGGGTCACCCTGATGCTCCTCTCCGATGGTGGTCGCGGTTCGGACGAAAAGCTGAGGATCGCGATGACGCGGGCACGCATGGCCGAGCTCGTGGCGGGCGCCGCCCTGCCCCGCCTGATCGACGAGAGCTTCACGGTGGGTTTGGTCTCCGCCCTCGACATCTTGCTGCAAGCCCCCTTGGAGCAGGTTCTCGACAGCCTGTCGCTAGCCGACGAGCTCCGGGACGCGCTCTTGGAGCAGAGGGGGCCCTTGGGCCGGATCCTGGCCGACGTACTCGCCTGGGAAGTGGGCGGCGGGACCATGGAGCCGAGCTCCGGTTTGGACCTGGCCTCCGTCGAGAAGGCATACATCGAAGCCCTCTTGTGGGCCCAAGAGACCTGCGACGTCGTCAATGACATTTAGCTTGTCTGGCTACCGCTGAGCCTGGTCGGGCGCAGCGAGCGCTCACCGGGCGTGCGAGCGGCGCCAGAGGCAGTCAGCCATCGCCGCTCGGGAAGCGCCCGAGCCACCAACCGGTCACAGCGCTGGTCCCACCGCCTGGGCCGCAACGTCGCGAGCAGTCGCGGCGGCCACCACGGCCGGGCGCACCCTTATGGCGTAAAGCAAGCTGGCGAGCGCGCCGACACCCAACGGCGCCAACACGCCCATCAGCGCCACCCAGGTCGTACGGTCATGCCCGGAAGCGCGCCAGTCCGCGTTCAAATGAAGTGTCGCGTCAACGGCTCCCCACAAAGCTGTGCCTACGACCGCCGTCACGGCCAGCGCGACGCCGAGGCCGCCGTAGCTGGTTATCAGCAACGCCAGCCCCGACGCGGTGAGAAGTGCCACCAGGACCGGCCGCACAACCGCCCCGGGGGCCCGGCTCGAGACGCGCGCGCCCAGGTAGACCCCGGGGATGCTGCCCAACATCAGACCTCCGGCGATATCGAAGCTGATGTGGCCGAACAGCAACTGGCCGATCGTGGCCGACGCCACGATGGGGACCGCCTGCACGAGGTTGGTACCCACCTGGACGTTGGCAGACAAGCGAGGGTACAGCAGCATCAGGAGCACGATGATGAGCGACCCCGACCCGACTGAGGTCATACCGACCATGGCCCCGCCCACCAGCCCGACGAGCACGGTGGGCACCGGCTTGAGCTTCCATGGCGCCGGATTGCTCGCCTCCCGGGACTGCCGCCGGAGGCGTGCGCTCAAGATGCCCCTGGTAAGAAGGCTGGCGCAGGCCACTACGAGAGCACACCCGAGGACCGTCTTCAAATCGGATTGGACAGCCTTGCTGTCCCCAAACTGGTTGAGCAGCCAAGCTCCGCCGAAGGCCGCGGGCACCCCCGGGATGACGAGGAGCCGGACCAAGGGCCAGTTGACACTGCCGTTGATGGCGTGCACCACGCCACCGAGGGGCTTCATGGCCAGGGAGTTCACCAGGTCACTGGCGATAGCCACCCGCGGGTCCACGCCGAACAGGAGGACGAGCGCCGGGGTCATGAGGGCGCCACCACCCATACCGGCAACGCCGACCGCCACGCCGCCGAGGAAGCCGGCGAGCGCAAGCAGGCCGAAGCTCGGGTGTGACGTCATCGCTAAAGACTATCGCTGAGATAGATTGCATGGCCTTTGTCCACTCGGAAGAGTTCGCCACTCCGCATCGGCAGGGCCGGCCCAAAGCGCCGCGGCGTCACCGTGGCGGTCAAGCTTGAGGGTGCCCCGAGCAAAGAGGTCCCAGGCAGCGAGACGAATGAAGTGGGTGTCCTTTGCTGGGCCACCGTTTGCGCCCCAAAACCACATTGCCGGACGGACCGAGACCTCGACCGCAACCCGCAACCGCGAAGTTGGTAAACCTGCCCCTGCCCACGAAAAGCGTTCTCATGCCCATACAGGTAGGCAGGACTAGGAAGTCCGATGGCGAAATGCCAGACTGGAGCATCCGAGGAGGGCCTTTAGTGCTGAACTGGGTTGTTGCACGCAGGCAGTCGCTCGCCCTGGGCGTGGCTGTTGTCTTGCCGTTGGGGGTGGCGGCGGTCATGGTCCCCTTCCGGGCCAGCTTTGCTGACGCGGCGGCCGCGCTGGTCCTGGTGGCGGTTGTGGCGCTGGTTGCGATCGTCGGGACACGCGTCGGCGGCTACGTGGCCACCGTGTCGGCCGCATTGTGCTTTGACTTCTTCCTGACTCGGCCGTACGACCAGTTCGCTATGACACAGCGCCCCGATATCGAGATTGCGGTCACCCTTGTCGTAGTCGGGGCTGTCGTCACCGAGCTCGCCGCTCGCAGCCGCCATCACCATCGAGTGGCTGGGGACGAGTCCGACTACGTAAAGCTGATCCATGAGGTGTCCGAGCTGTCCACGTCGGGTGCCAGCCGCGACGAGGTGGTGTCCCGCGTCTCGGCCGAGCTGGTCCGGCTGTTGCACCTGCGCGACTGCACCTTCGAGGCTGGACCAACGTTCAAGCCGATGACCACCATAAACGGCGACGGCAGCGTTCACCTGGGACCTCTGGTTTGGCCGGTCGAACGATGGGGCCTGCCGGGCTCACAGATCGGCTTGGAGGTGCACGGTCGTGGCCGCATGGTCGGGCGCTTCGTGCTCACACCGACCTCTGCTGAGCCGGTCTCGCTGGAACGCCGGGTTGTCGCGGTCGCCCTTGCCGACCAGGTCAGCTCGCTTGTGGTCCCCTACCTTCGGGCGGTCTGACCCCGGCGCTGCCCGGGCAGCTCAACCCCTGCCGGACCGTGGGTTGCACAAGGAAGTCCCTGGAGTTGTTGGTTATGGCCAGAGAGCTGGACCGTTGCCGAACTGGCCTTCAGGTGGAGGCACCGAGCTCGGTTAGCGAGGCGCACTGGCCGTTGGCCACGAACACGTCCCCGCCGCTCAGCGCCATGGCGTCCGGACCGCAGAAGCCGTACTGCTGGGCCGAGACGACCCTCACCAGCGCCCCCGTGGAGGCGTTGAGCTCGGTGACCGAGCCGGTGTCGACCTCGCTGGTACTGTTCGCCACGTAGAGGTCCGCCCCGCTCAGAGCCATGGCGTCCGGGCCGTCAAAGGCATACAGCTGGCCCGAGACGACCCTCACCAATGCCCCCGTGGAGGCGTCGATCTCGGTGACCGAGCCGCCACCGCAGTAGTCTGTGCCGGCTCCGCCGCAGTTCCCCACAAGCAGGTGCGCCCCGCTCAGCGCCAGGGCCTCTGGGCGGTTGAAGCCGTACTGATGGGCCGAGACGGCCCTCACCAGCGCCCCCGTGGAGGCGTTGAGCTCGGTGACCGAGCCCTTGCCGTTGGGGCCGCCGCCCCTGTTCGCTACAAAGAGGTCGGCCCCCTTTAGCGCCAAGGCGCCTGGTCCGTCGAAGCCGTAATCCTGGCCCGAGATCACCCTCACTAGCGCCCCCGTGGAGGCGTTGAGCTCGGTGACGGAGCCAAGGTTTTGCCAATAGGTGCTGCCTCCGTTGGCCACCAGGAGGTCATCCCCCATCAGGGCCAGGGCGTCGGGGCTATGGAAGCCGTACTGCGAGGCCGAGATCACCCTCACTGGCGCCCCCGTGGAGACGTTGAGCTCGGTGACCGACCCCTCGGAGACCGTACCGCCCGCGTTCGCCACGAAGAGGTTGGTCCCTTTCATCGCCAAAGCGTCCGGCCAGCCGAAGCCGTAATGCTGGCCCGAGATGACCCTCACCAGCGCCCCCGTGGAGGCGTTGAGCTCGGTGACCGAGCCGTTGTCGCCCCAACCGCCGTCTCTGTTGGCAACGAAAAGGTCAGCGCCCGCTAGGGCCAGGGCGCTCGGCTCGTCGAAGCCGTACCTGTTCCCCGAGATGACCCTGAGCTGTGCCCCGGTTGAGGCGTCCACCTGGGCGGCACTCGCCAGCGACGGCAGCCCGAGGCCAACCAGGGCTCCCAGTAGCGCCAATGTGCCAGCCACGCCGTTCAGCGGCCTCCGGTGTGCATTGTTACGGCCGGCGGCCGATCCTGATCTCACTCAGACCTCCCATCTACCGAACCTCCCGCACAGCTGGTTACCCTCCCACGCACAAGGTGGGAAAGAACGGAGGGGGGCCATGGGCAACCAGTAGGACTGATCGGTCCAGCTTGCGCGCTCCTGAGCGCCGCACGCCCAAGATGGGGGTCGACGAGGGGACCGAACATTGGCGCGATGGCTTCGCAGATGGAGTTGGGCCGGACGATAGTCGTCGTCCTCGTCGTCAGGTTCACCCGGGTCCCGCAGTTGCCGGGGAGGCCCCCTCCGACCCCCGACGATGTGTCGATAACTGACGACGGCCGGCGCCTCGACTCCGCTGAGGCTGTGATCGCCTGGTGGGCCGAATTTGAAGCAGATTTGGCCCCTGCCCAGGTACTTCGTGAGCTGGCAGGCAACGCTCCACAACGGGCGATCTGGGTGTAGAGACGACGGGATCGAAAGCGAAGCAGGTCTCGCGACTCAGCGAACGACCAGCCTCAATGGGCGCGGACGGTGACGCCCGGCAGGTCTTGGTAGGCCGAAGCGTCGGCTGAGACGACTTCTCGTTGTGTGGCGCGGGCTGTGGCTGCGATGACCAGGTCGTGCGCCCCTCGTGGGCGTCCTTGACGACCAACGGCCACCAGCAGCTCTGCGTGCAAAGCGGCGACCGTAGCGCAGGGAGCGCAGTGGACCGGAGCACCGCCACGATGCTGCACGCGGGTCGGGACCGCAGTACGTCCATTCGGCTCTCCTGCCTAATACGTGGGACGGGCGCCGGGTTTCTTCGTGTGCGGAGACCTCGGCTAGCGACAAGTGGAAGAGCGCTGACGACCTTCGGTCGCTTCCTGGCACGGGCAGGCTTGGTGCGAGCCGTTGTTGATGTAGCAGCGAACCGTTGTTGATGTACCGGGACGCATTGTAAATCCGGCTCGATGTGGGCACCGGTTCCCGTCCAAAGCGGACGCGGTTCGGGGCCAATTCCGGACGCCGTTCCGGCTGAAGGCGCGGTGGACGTCAAGCGGCACCGCCAATATGATGAGGCCATGCCGCGGCGCCCCAGTAGTTACCTACGTTTCTCGGCCGCGGTGACCGCCACCCTGCTCCCGCTGGCCCTCATGGGCCCGGCCGCCGGGGCGCCGGTAACTCACGGCGACACCTTGCTCGTCACTGGAACCGTGTACGACGGCGTTTACGCTGATACCCAAAACTCCTGGAGCGCAGTCCAGGTGCAGTTCGAAGTCACGCCCGGGGACCGCATAATCAACATCGCCCCCGCCGTCGCCTTCTGTGCACCGACGCAGAGTTTCCCCCTGGCGGGCGCCGACGTCCGCAACGACAAGTTCATCTCGTACACGTCGCCAGCCCCGCACTATTCGGTGACCATTACGGGCACCTTCGAGAGCGACGGCAAAGCCAAGGGTACCGGGACCCTCCGCGCCGAGACGATCCAGGACCAGCCCTGCACCGAAGAGGCCGACTGGACCGCAGCTGCGCTCCCCAAGGGGACCGAGCTGTGCTTCTCGGTGGACCCCGACTTCCTCGTCAAAACAACCGTCACCAACATGACCTGCGGTGAAGCCTTTGTCGCCGTGGCCCATGGCTCCACCGGCTCAGGCGGGCTTGACTTCTCCACTCCGGGCTGGGACTGCACTTCGGGCACTCACGACCCCGTCGCACGTTACGTCTGTACGCAAGGGGCCAAGATCTTCCGACTGCCTTACTAAGCCTCGCTCGGCGGCTCCTATGGGTTATCCCCTTGGGGCTCTTTCATGGTGGCGGCCCAGGTCAGCCTGGGCCACTTGGCCGCCCACGACAACAGCCGTTCGACCTCGTCGGCCGACGAGCACACCCGCAGATCGCCGAGCAGCCTTTCCTTGTCATCGATCGCCACGGCCGTGTACGAGGCCTTGTGGGGGTCGATGCCGATCATCAGTGCCATGCCAGCTCCCCGGCTACGCGACGTCCCAGCCGAAGTGCCTCCGGTCCATAACGCAGGGCGCTGCCGCCGTCCGTAGCGGCAGGGTTCAGAGGGTGCCAAACAGGCTTGGAACGGTACGGCGCTTGCCGAGGAGGAGCACCTCGATTGCTCCTCCGGCGCCAGTGAGAGGCGATGCCACCTCGCCGGAAGGCTCCCAACCATGCCGGAGCAGCGCCTGTCGCGCTTTTGCCACCGCGATCGAGACTTGCTCAGGGCTTCCTGCCAGTCGTCCACTTCGCAGCTCGAAGGTAGGTTTCACCAGCGCGACCACCCAGGCCTTGGGTGCGAGGCTGAGGCCGTCCAGTTGGCCTAGGGCAGAGGCGACCGCCAGGTAGGAAAGATCCATGACGACTGCGTCGACGGGCTCTGGGACAAGGGACCGGTCGAGGTCAGCAATGTTGGTGCGCTCGAGGTTCACGACCCGCGGGTCCGCGCGCAACTCCCCACGCAGCTGGCCGACACCTGCGTCGACGGCGTACACGCGCCTCGCGCCACCATCCAGTAGCGCTTTGGTGAAGCCTCCGGCCGAGGCACCTAGGTCGACGACGACCAGGCCTGCGAGGTCAAGCGCGAAGGTCGTGAGCGCATGGGCGAGCTTGGCGGTGCCCCGTAGAGGCTTCGGGCTGACCACCCTGATCGCCGCGTCGGCTCGTACAAGGGCCCTGGGGTTGGCGACCGGCGCGCCGTCCACGAGCACGCGGCCGCTCGCCACCAGGGTCTCGGGCTCCCCCATGTCGGGGAAGTGCTTGCGCACCAAGTAGGTGAGCGCGGTGAAGCGAAGGCGTTTCTTGTGAGGCAACGGAGGTTCCTTTCGGCTTTGGACCGGATCGGGGACCAAGCCGAAAGGAGGCCC
This sequence comes from Acidimicrobiales bacterium, assembly GCA_035503975.1. Classification (GTDB taxonomy): domain Bacteria; phylum Actinomycetota; class Acidimicrobiia; order Acidimicrobiales; family Palsa-688; genus DATJMJ01. The sequence continues at coordinate 19,014 of DATJST010000214.1, forward strand.
TCGCGCTGTGCCTACGGGCTGGGACCTGGGCGACGGCGCGTCAAACAGGCCGCGGAAGGCGGCACGGGCAAACGCGTCGGCAACTCAGAGCTAACGGAACGGCATTACAGCCACGATTGTCCTAGCGCGCGGCACTAACGTCAAGGGCCACGGCAGGTTGCGACGAGTGCTACTTTACGGGCACGCGCCGCAGCGAGCAGCAATTGCACCCACGGGGCGACGGCTATTCTCTGCTCGGAGTGCGGCCGTCCGCTGCCCACCTCTGGACCATCTGGTGGATCGGCCGGGCCGATGACATGCACTTGGTTCGTGCTTGTCCCTCGGCAACCCCGGCAGTTCTACCAAGAACTCCGGGCTCAACCTCGTCTACCAGCACGTCGGATCGCGAATGACGCCCTGGGCGCCGACTGCCCTTGCCCACACACAAGCCTACCTGTACCATACCGTTGCAATCTGACGAGACAATCCTCACGATTGCTGCCGGGGTAACGCCTCGCAGTTCCTCGCTGTGGGAGGGAGCAACCATGCGTGTCAAGTCCCTGGTGATAACACTCGCGGTCCTGGTCGCCGGCGTCCTCACGACAAGCGTCATCTCGGCGGGGCCCGCCGAGGCTGCGGTCCCGCTGGCGGGGTTCCCCTTCAGCGGCCATTCGGCTCACGACCGGTACTCCATCGAGCTCAGCCCTCAGTGCACCTCCGCTAGCCAGTACGGGTACGGGTGCGACCAGGCGTCAACGTTGCAGGTCGGCCTGACCGCCGTGCCGGCGCCCAGGCGCACCTGCCCGACGGAATACAACTACAGCTTCACCAGCGTGCTGCGGATCCACCCGAACGGGTCGTTCTCGGGGACCGAGAGCTTCAACGCGGAGACGTCGTATGTGACATTGAGCGTAACTGGGACCTTTGTCACGGAAGATAGCGTCCGCGGCAACATAACTGGGAACGACGGGTGCGGGACGGATAGCTTCGCCATTGCGATCCCACCTCCGCTGACGGCCGTTTCCCCATGCACAGCCCTGCTCAAGGTGCACGCCGTGCGCACAATGGCCGGCGGCTTGCCGTCCGTGGTATCAGAAAACAGCTTCGACAGGACCGGTGGCACCTGCAGCGTCCAAATCGGCTCCAGTGGCGGCAACACGTCCGAGGGCGTGGTGCTCACCGTTGCCTCCTCTCGCTCGCGCGAAACCCCGATGTATACCCAAAAGGCGCCGCTCGCGGGCCTGGGAGCCGCCGCCGAGATATACACCGACGTGAGCGCGACGGGTGGGACCGTCGCCGACGGCAACACCAACTACCTGGCGGTCACCATCGTCTTTCGAGCCCGCGCCGCCTGGGTGTCCTGGGAGTTCGAAATGGGCTACGGCACCTGCAGCCGAAAGGTGGGCTGTATCTCGAAATACGCCCAGACCGTCGACGCCGATCATATGATCGCCCTTGCCCACCAGATCGACGCACTGCTCCGCTGAAGCTGAGCCCCCGGACCGCCCGGAGCCGCCCAACTTCAAAAGCACGGATGGAAATGGGCTGGAACGGCGGATGGCCTTTCGGCCCAGGCGCCG
>DATJST010000215.1:0-3812 GCA_035503975.1 Acidimicrobiales bacterium
GCCCAACCGACCAGCACGGGGACGGCGCCGGCCGCCCCGCCGATCACAATGTTTTGGGGCGACCGCCGCTTCAACACCGCGGTGTACACGAACACGTAAAAAAGAGCGGCGGACAATGCCAAAACCGCGGAGAGGGCATTAACGGCGAACCAGAGGGTCAGAAACGCGGCCGCCTCGAGGAGAACAGCAAACGTCAGCGCCGCCGGCGCGCTTATTGCCCCCGTGACCAGCGGTCGCCGCGAAGTCCGGCGCATGAGAGCGTCGATGTCGCGGTCGATGTACATGTTGGCGGCGTTCGCCCCGCCGGCCGACAGCGTGCCGCCCACCAGAGTGGCGACGACCAGACGGAGCGGGGGCCACCCACCGGCAGCCACGATCATGGTGGGCACGGTGGTGACCAGAAGCAGCTCGATTATCCGGGGTTTAGTCAGCGCTACCAGGGCGCCGACGCGAGCCAGGAAAGCAGGCAGAGAACGCCGCTGAGGTGCGGCGATGGTGCCTGCGTTGCTGACCACTTGGAAAACGTTAGGCCGCGCCCGCCTATCAGGCAAAGCAACCTGGTAGACGGGGCGCCTCTGGTCCTAGCATCGTCGCTGATGTCCGCAGTGCCGGGAAGCTTGCAGCGAGCGTGGTCTGTCACTGCGAGCCCCAGGTTTTGCCAGACGAGCGCGGCAATTGCGGTGGGAGCGCTGGCCGTCGGCATCGTGAGCGGCGGCGCCGTCCGGCTGACCGGCTCGGGCCTCGGCTGCAGTGACTGGCCTGCGTGCACGTCGACCAGCGTGGTTGCGCCGTTCCAGTTCCACGCCTGGGTGGAGTTCGGCAACCGTCTTGTCAACGTGGTCATCACGGTGGCCATAGTGCTGGTGGTGGTGGCCGCCATCAGGCGCCGGCCGCGGCGGCGAGACCTCGTCGCGTTGGCTTCGGGCCTGGTCGCCGGCATCTTCGCCGAGATCGTCCTGGGTGGGGAAACCGTGCTCCACAAGCTGGCCCCGCCGTTCGTCATGGCCCACTTCCTGCTGGCCATGGTGCTCCTGGCCGACGCCGTTGTGCTGTACCACCGGTCCCGCCAACCCGAGATCGAGTCGCCTCCGGGGCGGGCTCGTCCGGCTCCGGCCCAGCGGTTGGTCAGGCCGGGGCATGTGCTGGCCAGCCGGTGCATGCTGGCGGTGACGGCCGTTGTCGTGGTCTTCGGGACGGTCGTCACCTCGACCGGTCCCCACGCCGGGGCGCCGAATGTCCCTCGCTTCGGTTTCTCGCTCCACGCGGTGGCTCAGCTGCACGGGACCTCCGTGGAGATCCTGCTCGCTCTTACCGTCGCCACTCTGTGGTCGATGCACCGCGCCCGCGTTGCGCCTGTGGTGCTCCGGCGGGGCGAGATACTGCTGGCTGTGCTCGTGGCCCAGGCCGCCGTCGGCTACAGCCAGTACTTGACCGGTGACCCGGTATTGCTGGTCGGGATCCACATCACGGGCGCCACGGCGGTGGTGATAGGCATGCTGGCGTTCAACCTCGGGCTTTACGCTCGCGAACCAATACGCGAGGGGCAGACTGTAACGGATGCAACTACGCGCCAGCTTGCCAACGTGAGCGGAGCTGCCACATGACCACTGCTGCCCCGGTCGAGGTAAAGAAGCCCGAGGCCTCCGATGTCACCGACCTGGCCAGGCCGTGGAAGGTTATCGTGTGGAACGACCCCATCAACCTCATGACGTACGTGACCTTTGTGCTCCAAAAATTGTTCGGTTACAGCAAAGACAAGGCCCACAAGCTCATGATGGACGTCCACACCAAAGGTAAAGCAGTGGTGTCCAGCGGGCCGCGGGAAAAGTCGGAGCTCGACGTTTTCAGGCTTCACGAGCACGGTTTGTGGGCGACCATGGAGCAGGACAGCTGAGCCCGCGCTGGCGGCCACCTGTACGGCGTTCCCGCCGAGGGTCGTACGAGATTTCTCTGAGCAGCGAGGACCGCGAGGTACTGCGGGCCTTACCCGCTCAACTACGTGATGCCATCGCCGCCAACCCGAAAGACGAAGCCTTCAGGCGGCTTTTCCCGCCGGCGTATGCGAACGACCCGAAAGCGGAAGAAGAGTACCGGCATTTAGTGGGCACCGAGCTCGACGAGGAGCGGACTGTCGCTCTCGACACTCTGGCCAAGACGGCGGACGCCACCGAGCTCACCAAGGAAGAGCTGGAGGCGTGGCTGCGCGCCCTCAACGACATCCGGCTGTGGCTGGGCACCTTGCTGGATGTGACCGAAGAGGAAGCGGAAGCAGAACCCGAGGATCCACCGCACATGCTTTATTACGCCTTGACCGCGCTCCAGGCCATGGTGATCGATGTGCTCTCAGGAGAGGGATAAATGGAAATAGCTGATGCGCTCGAGCATTTTCGGCATAACCACCGGGCGGTGCTCGTCACCCGCCGCCGCGACGGACGGCTGCAAATGTCGCCGGTGGTGCAAGCGGTGGGAAATGATGGGCGGGTACTTATTTCAACGCGTGCGCCGGCCATGAAGGTCCGCAACATCCGGCGGGATCCAGCTGTCTCCATCTGCGCGCTCAATGAAGCCTTTTTTGGTAAATGGGCGCAGATCGACGGCCGCGCCGCCATCGTAGAAATGCCGGAAGCCATGGCCTTGTTGCGCCTTACCTATGTCCAGGTGGCGGGCGAACATCCCGATTGGGACGAGTTCGAGCGCGATATGATCGCCCAAAACCGCGTCGTGGTGGCGATAAAACCTGAGAGTGCCGGGCCTGACGTCGCTGGTTGATCAAATGCGAAGGTGAGGGTTGTGGCCTCGAACGTTCGCCTCCTGGCGATAATGGGCTCCGGCGAAACGACACCGACGATGGTGAAGGTCCATCGCCAACTTTTCGACCAGCTCGGCCCGGCCGCCGGTCCCGCCGTCTTGCTCGACACCCCCTACGGCTTTCAGACGAACGCCCGGGATATTTCGACCCGAGCCGTGTCCTACTTCCGGGAAAGCGTGCGCCAACAAATAGAAGTCGTCTCCCTGGGAACGGCCGAGGGTAGTGTATCCTTCGAAGCTGCTCTGGCCCGTGTGTCCGAGGCGGGCTGGGTCTTCGCCGGCCCCGGGAGCCCCACTTACGCCCTTCGCCAGTGGCGTCCCACCGTTTTGCCCCGGCTCCTGTCGGACAAGCTCCTGTACGGCGGCTGCGTCGTGTTCGCCTCCGCCGCGGCATTGACGCTCGGGCGCTGGAGCGTGCCCGTGTACGAGATCTACAAGGTTGGCGCCGACCCGGTCTGGGCGGACGGGCTCGACCTGCTCACCGCTGTGGGTCTGACCGTGGCCGTTATCCCCCATTTCGACAATGCCGAAGGTGGTACCCACGACACGCGTTACTGCTACCTCGGGGAGGAACGCCTGCAGGTCATGGAGGCCCAGCTGCCACCCGAGGGCTGGGTGCTCGGAGTGGACGAGCACACCGCATGCATTTTCGATTTCGAGGCGGGTACAGCCACGGTGACGGGGCTGGGTTTGGTGACCGTGCGCCGGCATGGTCGCGCCGTCACCGTCCCGGCCGGCAAGACGCTGTCGATCGACGAGCTCGTCCAGCTCGAGCCCGCTCTCCCGGGGCCAGTGAGGGGCCTGGTTCCTGTTGACGCTCTCACCCCGGGACAACGCCAGGCCGCGGCCGCCGACGCCCGCAGCCCCTTATTGGACGAAGTGCGCAAGCTGACCGCCGACTTTGACGCCGCCGTCGCCGGCCGTGATGCCGAAGCAGCCACCGCCGCCACGCTGGAGCTCGAGAGCACGCTGCATTCGTGGTCGGCGGACACGTTCCAGTCCGA
>DATJST010000216.1:0-13415 GCA_035503975.1 Acidimicrobiales bacterium
GGGCGAGACCCGAGGGGCCGGCACCTCGTTCTAAAGCCAGGCCATAAACGGTCGGCAGACGGTTCGAGAGCTGGCCCATCGGACCTCTCGACGCTACGGCAGGGCCGCAACGCCTACAAGCATTGTGCAATCAGACGGCTCGGGGAACAGCCAGTCAGCCCCTCAGTCACAAAAGAACGCCACTGAAGCTGCACGAAGACAGACACCGCCTCTCCGGCAGTCCCTGTCGTCAGCGTGCGCAGGTAACCCCGCGCCGTGCAGGCCTATGGGGGCGCACTGAGGCTCGGTCCGGGCGTCGGTCGCCGACGACGAGGTCGGGCCGGCCCTCGTGCCCTGGACGCGGCTCAACAGCTCGGTGGCGCCGTTGGCGCGGCGGTGATGGGGACAGGTCTTGTTCGCGTCCTTGGCCGTCACGGGTCGTCGCGGCCGTGCAGGCGTGCCTCCCAGTCGAACTGGCCACGGCGCCCGTGCTGCTTGGCCTAGCCTTCACGCTGCCCGGGCGGCCCGCGACCAGGAGGGCCGGCCCGGCTGGAGGGGTCCATGGTGATGCCCCGAGAACGGTAACCTCGCGCCGGGACGTGAGGCGTCGGGCCGGCCAGGTCGAGCACGCCGTCGACCGCCGCCGTTCGCGAAGGAGCCAAGATGGGGCGCCTGGTTGGAGCGCTGGTCAGCGGGCTGCTGGCGGCGGGCGCCGCGCCAGTGGCGACGAGCGCCACGGTGCAGGTCTTCGGGTGGGATCTGGACACCCCCGAGGCCATCTGCGCCGACGGTACCCACGTGTGGGTGGCGAACAACGCCAACCAGTCCGTCGTGGAACTGGACGAGGCCACGGGCGGCCGGCTGAGGGTGCTGTGGGGGCCCGAGTACGGTTTCCAGGACGTGCAGTACATGGACTGCGAAGGCGGGCAGGTGTGGACCATGAACGGCAGCGGGTCGGTGACGGATGTCAACGGTGCCACCGGCGTGCCCCGGCTGATAACGCCGCCAGGCACGGACCTCGGTGCCGGGCCGGGGCCCATCGCCTCGCACGGCACCGACGTGTGGGTCGGCAGTACCAGCTACCCGGCCAATAACGGGCAGTTGACGGAGCTTGACGCCACGACCGGGACTGTTGTGCGAGAGATCCGGGGGGACAGCTACGGCTTGGACGACCCCATCGGCATTGCCGTCGACAGTGCGCATGTGTGGGTGGCCAATCTCGAGGGCGCCACGGTGACCGAGGTGGACCGTGCCACGGGCGCACTCGTGCAGGTCATCTCCGCCGCAGAGTACGCCTTCGACAGGCCCGTGGGCCTGACTTCGGACGGGGCCCATGTCTGGGTGGCCAATTCGGGCAACAACTCTGTCACGGAGATCGACGCCTCCACGGGAGACCTCGTCAAGGTCTTCTCCGGCAACTACGGGGTGAGCAGCATCAGCACGGACGGGCCCTACGTGTTCGTCACCGGTCCCAGCACCGTGGCCGTGCTGAGCACCGTGACCGGGTCCCTGGTCCGGCTCGTCCACATCGATGAAGGCTCCTTCCAGCCCGACGGCGCTACCGCGGACCTCGGCAATGTCTGGCTTACGTACGGTGGCGGCGGGGCCGGTTGGGTCGAAGAGTACAGCGGCGCCACGGGCGCGCTTCTCAGGCGTGTCAACGGCTCGGTCGACGGCTTTGACCAACCCGAGGGCGTGGCCTGCGACGCCGGCCATGTCTGGGCCGTGGACACAGGCGACGGGGACCTCACCGAGCTCGACGCTGCCACCGGCGCCCTTGTCCACAAATTGGCCGGCATGGCGCCAGAGCCCCAGCAAGGCCCGCCCGCTGTCGTGGCCGACGACGGTGCGCACGTCTGGACCGTGGCGGCCGGCTCGTTGGCCGAACTGAGCACCTCGACAGGCAAGGAGGTCGGTTCGCTGTCGGGCAAGGCCGCTTCGTTCCTTGTCAACCCTGTGGCGGCAGCGTCGGACGGCACGCACCTCTGGGTGCTCAACGAAGGCGCTGAGTCCCAGTTCGCCGAGCCGGGCAACCTGGTCGAGCTCGGCACCTCGACGCTGCGTGTCATCAGGACGATCGCGGGCAACAGCGACGCGTTCTCCTGGCAGGAGGGCGACATCACGGGCGGCGGCCTGGCGCTGGACGGCGGTTACGTCTGGCTCACCAACCCCAGCACTAACGCGGTGGTCGAAGTGGACGGCGCCACAGGAAAGATCGTCCAGGAGATCACCGCCGCGGCCGATGCCCTCGACCAGCCCGACGGGGTGGCCGCCTACGGCTCCGACATTTGGGTGACGAACCTGCAGGGGAACTCGGTCACCGAACTGGCAGCGCCCAGCGGCGAGCTTGTCCGGGTCGTCTCGGGCCCGGTCACCGGTTACGACTTTGACGCGCCCGGCCCGGTCGTGGCCGATAACGGGTCCGTTTGGGTGGCCAACACCCAGCGCGAGCCCGACCCGTTCCTGACCCCGGGCGGGTCGGTGACCGAGATTCAGGCTTCCACGGGGGACCTTGTGAGGGTCTTCTCTTCGGGTACCTACCGGATCGACAGCCCGGAGGGCATCTGCGCTTCCGGGAACAACGTTTGGGTCACGTCGCCGGCGCTCGCTTCGGTGACTGACATTCGGGTGGCAACCGGCAACGTGGCAGCCGGCCGCGGGGCGGTCCTGGGCGCGAACGCTCTCACGTAAGCCTTGGCGGCGGAGGCAGGCTCGTTCGTACATAAGGCAAGAAGCCCGCTGGGTGCAGAATGTTCCATCTCGCGCTGCCCAGCGACGTGCTACTTGACCCAACCAAAGATGCCGAGCGACGGCACTGGCGCTTGTCAGTGGCTCCTCCACCGGGTGACGGCGACGCCAGAACACTCACCCCCGATCCCCTGGAAGGTCGCCGGGCGTTCGGGCGTGGCCGTCCTGAAACCTAACCTTGGTTCGTCGTCGAGCCTCGCTGTGGGCCGACGTCATCGTCGACCGAGTGTTACTTTCTCCGGGGCAACCGCGCCCCGGTTCTCCAAAGTAGGTACCACACGACAGCGGCGGCGATGAGCACCGTAAGCACGACGCCGCGGACTGATTTTGCGGCACCGCCGACTAGCGCGCCCATCACCGCGGCAGCTCCAGCCAGGGCGCTGACAGCCCAGGGGAGCCAGCGCAGGCTAGTCCTCTCCAAGGTGCGTGCGCGCTGAAGCTTTGCCCCGTACAGCATCGCTCCGACCAGCACGAGGCTCATCATGACGAGCACGATGAAGATGGCCAGCGCCACGGCCCCCACCATTACCAGATCAACCATTACGGAGCACAGCCCGCGCCCTCAGAAAGGTGGCTGCTCGCGGGCCAGACGGCTATTCCTCGTGCTTTCGCTAGAGCGGCCGATGCATAATGTGCGCCCGGAACAGCTCGATGTTCTGCACCCGCGTCGCCCGAGCAGAGCTGTTGCGGTGCTTTTCAGGCCAGGTTCAGTTCTTCCCAGGGGACCGCCTGCGCCTGACGCTGGTCGTTCAGGACGCGTCCGCCGGGTGCACGTGGCGCCACGGCTGGCCAGGGACAGTCAGTCGTTCACCACCGAAGGGCCGAAGCGGTCCTTGGAGGATGTCTGGGCCCCGACGTACGCGGAGTTCGGTCTGCCAGGCGTGATGACGCCTGAGAAGGGTCCGGCTACAGCCGGTCCAACTACGACCCGGCGGGCTTTGGCGGCATAACATGGTGGGACCGGGCGCAGCAACGGCGCTTCCTGCGGCTCAACCTAATGATCCGGGGGGTCATGGCGGCAATTGGCCTTCTGGCAGTCGCGGTGGTCGTTATCAGTCTTATCCGAAGGTTCCAAGGGGCCCCGCGGTAGACCGAGTCAAGGCGTGCTACCGCAGCGTACTGAGTGAAAGCCGAACGGTGATCGGCTGGAAGGGAAGCGACAGATCGTTCCCTATGGCGCGGACTCGAGGGGTCTCCTGGCGCCCGACCCCCGCGCCATAGCGACGGGCAGGGCGCTGATCAGCAGCTCCGATGCCCAGCCTGACCCGCGTCAGAACGCGCGTCCTGATCTCCGGGTCCCTCCGGGGCACTGGTCGCGGCACCGGTTTCGCCGGACCTGCGGTACCACATGAGCGCCGAGCACGGACCCTGCCCTTGGGGCGACCAGCTGACGACGGTGGCCGCGCTGTTAGTCGTTCTTCACCCTCCGTCAGAGACGACGAAGCTCCTCGGCCGAGCGAAGAACCGCGTCCCGGTTCGTTGCCAGGACGATCCACTCGGGCAATTGCTCGCCCAAAGCGCTCCCGAACTGCGTGAACTCGCGGCGAGCGCGCACGCTTGAACGGACGTAATCCTCGATGTAGTCGAGATGGCCCAAATTGCGACACCACCGGCACCGTCGGACCCCGGGAGGGGTCCGGCGGTAGCGCTGAACCCGAGCGCCCGAACATAGGCCTCACCGTTCGCAGACAACTTCTAGCCCCACCACGCCTTCCTTGGAGCCTCGCTCCCGCTCGGCTGCTCTACTCGCCGATCCGGGATGCCCCGCCATAGCGACCGGGGAGGCCTGGTCAGGGGTCGAGCTGACGTTCTCGGCGCTTAGGGACCGACCTTCTTCCAGTGGGGCGAGCCATGCTCCATCACGCACTTCAGGGTGCCGTAGGGGTCGTGGATTGTCTTGCCAAGGTCTGCCTTCGGGCAGAACTCGCCCGGTCGGTAGTAGTGCCCGCTTGGCGACCTATTCGAGACGGCAAAGGCCGGACTAGCCGTGCTGAGAACTGCCAAACCAACCACTAGCGCACCGAACGCAGTCAGCCCTCTCATGGCTTGCGATGTACGCGTCGTGGCCAACAGGCGCAGACCCGTTTTTACCGGCGACTCCGATGCGTCAGAGAGGCTCCAGGGTCGCCGCTGACCACCAGACTCTGAGTAACTGTAACTCCACTGTAACTAGCATCGGCAATGGGAAGTCGCGAGCGGACACCAGCGGGCGTTGGAATACCCCCATGATTAGGACTTTCGCGCAAGAGTGGTGGTCACGGGGAAGCCGCTGGACCAACCTGGGGGCTGGGGGTCGGGAGTTCAAGTCTCCCCCGCCCGACAAAAGAGTACCTGGTCATGGCGGGTGAGCGCTGCTCGACAAGTACGTCCTGCCCGACCTTGCCGCGTGCGCCCTGGCTGACCTGAAGACCGCTCGTGCCCGGCAATGGCATCCCGACCTCGTGGCCAACCACGGCCACGGGCAGGCAGCGAAAGCCTACCGGGTGTTGCGGACGATGCTCGGCGAGGCGGCTCAGGACCGCCTCATCGTCGCCAACCCTTGCACGATCAAGGGCGCCGGGCTGCAGCCGACGAGGGAGCGACCTTCGGTCAGCCTCTCGCAGGTGCAGGAGATCGTGCAGGCACTCGCATCTTTGGGACTAGGCGGGACGCACCAAGATGGCCTTGACCGAGCTATGAACCCGAGTAGGGGAACACGACGTGAAGGCCACCAGTGCCGGGTGCCGTGACAGACCCAGTGCCGCTGTAGCCGTCATTGGCGAGCTGCGCCATGGTCTTGAACGGGTACAAGCTGCCCCCGTAGCTGATGTAGACCCCAGACGGGGAACTCAGCGAACTGAGCAGGGCCCCGTCGCCTACGGCGGCACCGGTTTTGGCCGTGCCCACCGAGCCATGGAGCACCACGGCCTTGTCGGCTTTCCTGACCGCTACCAACTCGGCCTGCTTGGAAACGCCGAAGGCCTTCCCACCAGCGAACACGTAGAACGTACCTGATGAGTCGACGATGGCGCCGTCGGAGCTTGTGGCCAAGGCGGTGGCGGCGGTGCCTTCGGCCCCCGCACTCGAGCCGATAATGAGGCCGCCCAGGCTGGGCACGGTGACCACAAGGGCGGTGTCGTAGCCGTCGTCGCTGAACTGGGTCGGTGTGGAGAACCCGTGCAGGTTGCCGTCGGTGCCGACGACGTAGACCGTGGGGTTGCCGGTGACCGGGCCGGTAAACACTACCGTGCCGGCGCGTGGCGTCTTGGTAGTAGGCGGTGCGGCCCCGGCAGGGGCGCTGAGGACCCTGGCGTGGTCGACTCTTTGCACGGCCGCTAACAGCTTGGACGCGATGCCGAAGGCGCGCCCACCGGCGAACACGTAGTCCGTGCCGGCGAAGTCGACGATCGCCCCGTTGGGGTACGTGACGCTGGCGTCAGGGAAGGCAGGGCGAAGCGGGGGGTACGTCGGCGTTGTCGTGGTGGTAGTCGTGGGGGCCGGGCCCGGGCTGGGATTTGGCGGCGCGACCGGGGTGGCGGAGGCTTCGTTGGACGCCGGCCCTTCGCCCGCCCCGTTGACCGCCGTCACCTCGAAGTAGTACTTCGTCCCATCGGTGAGCCCCATGGCGGTGTAGGAAGTCCCGCTGGTGCCGGTGTTGGTGAGCAGCGTCTCGCCGCCCGAGGTGGTTCCCATGTAGATGTTGTAGGAGGTGACCGTGGAGCCGCCGTTGCTGGCGGGGGCAGCCCAGCTGAGGCCCACCTCGCCGTTGCCGACGGTGGGGGCGAGCGCCGTCGGCGCCCCAGGCGAGGAGACGATGTCGATGGTTTGTTGGGCCTGCGGCGCAGGGTTATAGTTCCCGTCGCCTTTCTGGTTGCCGTCCACCACGCACTTCCCGGCGGCGAGGAAACTGACGAGGCCGATCGAGCTGACCGAGCAGGCGCCCGGTGTGGAGCTGGCGTCTATCGAGTAGCTGACCGGCAGCGTCGATGTAGCTGAGGCGCTGGCAGCATAGGTGTTGCCGGCACCGGCGGTCGTCGGAGCGGTCGAGCTGAAGGACACGGTCTGGTTCGCGACGGCAAAGTCGATGCTCCAACCACCCGCTACTGAGCCGGTACCGTCGCCCTCGCCGTCGGTCACGACGTAGAGGCTCCAAGTGCCATTGGGGTTGGTCCCGTCGAAGGTCCCCCCGAAGGTCGCGCTCCCCTTGGGCGCAGGCGTCCCGTAGGGGCCGGCCGGCGCCGGGGCGGGGAAACTGTCGGTGTCGGTGCCGACGTAGTCGACTGGTTTGGTCGTGACCGAGGACCCAGGGCTGCCCAGCGGAGTGAACTGGGGGATCGCCGAGGTCGCGGCGTCATCGAAAGTGACAGTCACGTCGGAGGCGTGGGTGACGCCTGAGCTCGGTCCCACGTTCGACAAGAGCACTATCGAGTTGCCGGTCGGCCCGACCAGGAGAGCGTCAAGGTCCTGCGAAAAGGGGTAGCTGACCCCGTCCAGGGTTACTGTGAGGCCCGTCACCGGGCCGAGGTCCGAGGTGTAGATGTGCGAGGGGTAGGGGGTGGCCGGCTGCGGGCTCGAGCTGGTCGGGTTGTTGAGAGCGACGGCGCCAATATTGGCGAACTCGTTCGGCGCCACTACCGTCGTGTGGTTGTCGACCTCCTGGGTCGTCGAGGCGTCGCTCACGGCGAACGAGGCCGTCCCGCTGTACACCGCCTGCAGGGCATGGTCGCCTTCGCCAGAGAAGCTGGTGGTGCAGGCCGCCTGGCCGCTGCCGTTGAGCGTCACCGCTCCGCACCCACTGATCGTGGTGCCGCCGTCGGTGAAGTCGACGGTCCCGCTCGTCACAGGGCCGCCCGAGCTGGTGACGGTCGCGGTGAGGGTGACCGAGCTGTCCGGGGCCGACGTGAAGGACGGGTTCTGACTTGATGTAAGCGAAGTGGTGGTGGCGGAAAGTGTGGCGGCCGTCGTGATGTCGAGCAACCAACCGCCAGAGATCGACCCCGTACCGTCGCCTTCTGTATTGGTCGTCACGTGCAGGCTCCACGTGCCGTTCGGGTTGGTCCCGTCAAAGGTCGACCCGAGCGTGGCCATGCCAGTAGGTGCCGCTTCCCCGAAGCTGGTCGGAGCAGGGAAAGGGTACTGGTCGTAGCTGAACCCAGCGAAGTCGGTACTGATGTCGTCGGGTTTCATTGTCACCGACCCGCTCGTCGGCAAGGCCGTGTTGTAGGGAAAGGTCTGGGAAGCGCTGTCGTCCAGGGTCACATTGAGGCCACTGGTTGCGGTGCTCTGGGTGTTGGAGCCGACCGCCGTGAAGAGGCTGAGCGCCCTCCCGGTTGGGCCGACCAGGAGGGCACCGATGTCCTGGGAGAAGGAGTAGTTGATCCCGGAGAGGGTCACGGCGACCGAGCTGATGGTCCCGCTCTGGCCCGAAACCGAAATCGTCGAGGGGTAGACGGTCGCCGCTTGGGCCGAGGAGCTACTGGGGTTCTGGAGCCCGATCGACGCGGTGTTGGAGAAGACCCCGGAGGCCGACGCCGACGAGGTTGCCCACGCCATGGGTGCAGAGACGATCGCCAGAGCGGCACTGACCCGCAAAACCTTGGAGATCCCCCTGTGCAACATCAGTTACCTCCCGTGAACCAGAACCCACAACCGGGTGTCGCGACAGAGCCTATAAGGGAGCCTTACCTGAATGGTTCGGGCCCTCCGCGGTCTACGTGGTTCCGCTGACCTCGACCGTCCGCGGGTTCCACTCGGAGATCACGATCGAACCTGACACGCACGACAGTCTCACCTTAAGGTCTGCCGCCCAGTGCCAACACCTTCGGGCGGTATCGACTGGGCGCATCGTCTCGGCTCGCGCCAACGTGGGGCCAGCCACGCTCGCCCAGATCCGCGAGACGATCGCGATCATTCTGGACATCCGCGCTTGACCTCGACGACCGCCCCTTGTGCCGGGCCGCCTGGCAGGGGTCGTGGGCGCACCGCTTCAAATACCGACCCGGTCCTGGGCCTTCGGCACTGTGACTTTACTGTAACTAGCAACGGCAACCGGCGGTAGCGAACGGACATCAGCGGGTGGTCAAGATGTCCCGTGAGCAGCACTGTTCTGCAACGGCGATGGTGCGTATGGTGTCTGAACGAATCTGGGGTCTGGCGGTCGGGAGTTCAAGTGTTCCCCGCACGACAAAGAAGTACCTGGTCATGGCGGGTGAGCGCTGCTCGACAAGTGCGTCCTGCCCGACCTTGCCGCACGCTCAGCTCGGCGCCACCACCAAGGACCACCAAGGAGCTGATGGCCTTCGCCGGCCACAGCACGATGAACGTCGCTCTCACCTACCAGCACGTGACCAAGGAGCGCCAGAGGGAGATGGCCGACAAGATGGACGAGGCCGTCAGGGAACGGTCATCCGTTGCTCCGGTCATCGCTTGGCGGACTGAAGGCTCGAGCCAACCGTGAAGGCGACAGCGTAGGGGAACGACTCGTCGCGAAGTGACGCGCATCCTTTCGAATACGGCGTGGACGTCCGGTTACTAACGACGCGACCGGGCGACGCGGCGGGAGTTCAGCCAGTCGGCGATCTCAGCGGCATCGAACCTGATGAACCTGCCGACCCGCAAGAATGGCACTCGCCTCTCGGCGACCAGGCGCCGCACAGGTCGGCGAGTTACACCGAGCTGCTCGGCAAGTTGGTCCATCGTTAACAGCCGGGGGAGTGCAGCAGAGCCTGACATCGGCTTCTCCTCGGTAGTGGCTCCTACCTGTAGGTAGCCGACGTCGCGATTTTCCCGGCTCACCTTTCGCGGCTCCGCCGTCCGGGCAATCAACCCTTGGCCGCTCAGCGGGACTCACGCCTCTGTCACAAGCTACGCCGCGCACCCATAAACGTTCTCATGGCACCCGCTACCACGGCGCTCACTCAGTTCTCCTAAAATTGCTCGTGCCCGTTCGTTACCGTAATTGACCGTCACTGCCCGAACCGAAAACTGGCTCTGTACAACGCTTTCTGGTCTTGATAAAAGACATATAGAACGAGCACGATTGCAAGCCGAGGGCTTGCCACAAATAGCGGGGGCCGTGTTATCGGGGCGAGGTGGGCGTTGGCTGGATGCGCATGTTGGGGGCAGAGCCGGTCGAGTACCACCGCGCCATTGTGCTCGGTCGAACCGACGACCACCCCGGGATGGCACTGGAGTACTATGCGTCTCGGTGTGAGACACTACTTGTTTGGGGTGGCTCGGGCAGGGCGGGACTGGGCTGTAACACGGGAAAGCTACGAGGCTGTCTTCGGGCCAGGCGGCGCCAAGGACCCGCGCACGGGCGGTCGTCTCGTGCAAACGCGGAGGCCCTGGCATGGAAGTCGTCGTCTCCGCCCACAAGAGCGTGGCCGAGCTCGGGGTTACCGGCCAGGCAGAGGCAATGCAGCAGATCATGGACGCGGAACGAGGTACCCAACTCGGGGGTTCTACGAATGGCAGCCAACCGTTTTCCAGCCCTGGGGGGCACGCAGGACGTGTTTTTCCCACGCTCCAGTACCGGCGACCTGCCGACAATCGTCGCCGGCGATGGCGTTTACCTAGTGGATGAGGCGGGCCGGCGGTTGCTCGACGTTTGTTCGGGCCCGTTCCTGGCCAACCTAGGGCAAGGGAACCGGCGAGTGCTCGAGGCGATGTTCGCGCAGGGCCGCCAACTCAGTTATACGTACTCGCGAACTACACGCCATAGCGCCAACGCTGCCCTGACCGAGCGGTTGGCTTCGTTGGCTGGACCGGGGCTTGAACGGGCCCATCTCACTTCAGGCGGGTCCGAAGCGGTCGAGACGGCGCTCAAGATCCTGCGCGTGCATGCCGTTGCCACCGGGCACCCCGAGCGGCACCGAGTGATATCTCTGATGCCTGGTTACCACGGGGCAACGCTCCAGACGCTCGCCCTGAACGGCGACATCGCCGCTCCGGCACTGTGGGGACCGCTCGCGGTGGCGTCTGAGAAGATCCCGGCGCCGCTCACGTTCCGAGCGCCAAGCGCGGAGGCAGCCGCGGCAGCTAGCTGTAAGGCACTGGAGGCGACCATCTTGGCCGTGGGTCCGGATAGCGTGCTGGCTTTCGTGATGGAGCCGGTGGGCGGGCAATCTTCTGGGGCGAACGTGCCCCACCCCTCCTTCGCCCGCCAAGCACGGGAGATTTGCAAGCGTTATGGCGTCCACCTCGTGTTCGACGAGATCGTGAGCGCTTTCCGTACTGGCCGTTTCCTCGCCGCCCACCACGATCCCGACGCCTCACCGGACGCAGTAGTGCTCGCCAAGGGCCTTGCGGCTGGCTACGCGCCACTTGGCGCAGTACTTGTCTCGGCCGCGCTCGTGGAGGAGGTGGCCGCGACGACCGGCTTTGTCGTGTCCCACTCCTACGACGCCAACCCGATCGCGTGCGCCGCCGGCTCCGCCGTGCTTGATGAGGTTGTCGATCGTGGCTTGATCGAAGCGGCTGGGACGCTCGGCGACCGCCTTCGCGCTGGCCTCGAGCGGATCTCGCGCTCTTCGCCCCTGGTCGGTGACGTCCGTGGCCGCGGGCTGTTGCTGGCGCTCGAACTGGTCCCCGACAAAGAGACCAACGAGCGGTTCCCAGAACATGCCGACCCTGCCGCCATTATCCGCCGGCACGGGCTCGAGCACGGCCTGCTCCTTTATTCGCGCCGCCAGAACGCCGGTCGCTACGGCGACTGGTTGCTCGTAGCCCCACCGCTTGTGATCGATGAGCCGACCTGTGACGATCTCATCGACCGCCTGGGAGCGACATTCGCCGCAGCCACTGATGATGTTTTTGCTTCCCTGAGGTGCTAAAGCACCCCAAATGGTCGCCGCCAACGCTTCCAGAGCAAGGCGCACGGGGAGCGCATTTACGGGTGAGCGAGGGTGCATAGGACGGGCTCGGGGACACGGCGCGCCGCCGTCGGTTCGGTCCGCCAGAGACGCTCCTGGCAAGCAAGCACTGGGTGCGACCGCAGACGACAGCGGAACGGCTGGGACGGCGCCGAGGAGGCACGAGTCTCGCACCCGATAACACTCAGCAACGTGCGAACCGCAACGGATATTATGCGTTCTCAATGCCTGAGCCGAGGCGAGTCGGGTCGATGCGCGTGATCGCCGAATCCGCGCTTGGCTGTCGGGTATTACCCAAGGAGCCGGCCGAGTGCCGATCATCCGTTCTCCAGCCGCTATTGATATCCTCTCTGAGAGACGGCTCCGATTGGATGGCGACGGACACAGGATCTACCAGGGGGACCGCTGCCTTCCTCGGGCCCTCCTTGCCGACCGTCGGTACCCAACGCAGCGCCCGTCGAGCGCCCCGGCGGCCCATGTGAAAGCCGAGCACTGCCCGGTTCTGGGCGCTCGACGCGCTACGGCTTGGGCGGTGCCCGTCCTCGCCGGGGTGGTCGTCGCCGTCCTCACCACGTTGTGCGGCGCCACCTCCGCCTCGGCGCTCGTCTCGATCGCCGAGGGTGACAACTCCACTGCTATCGCCTATGAGGGTTCCTCCAACTCCTTGATCTTCCTCTGGCAAAGCTATGGCAGCCAGGCGTGGCAACCCGAGCTGGTGGCCCCAAGCCAGTCCACGCTCTCGTCACCGGCCGAGGCTCTCGGCAACGGTGCCACCAACATCGCTGCCGAGGGCCCCATCCACAGCTTGGACTTCTACTCGCAGGACTATGGCTCATCGGGCTGGAACCCTGAGCTGGTCCAACCTGACGACGCCGCCTTCTCGGCACCTGCGATCCTGGAAGCTGACAATGCGAATGTGGTCGCCGTCGAGGGCCCGGAGAACAGCCTGGACTTCTACTGGCAGTCCTACGGGTCAGCGGTATGGAGCGAGACGACCATCGGCCCTCCCGGCTCGGCCTACTCCGCCCCGTGCATCGGCGCCTATGCGGGCCATGTCGGCGTCTTCGTCGAAGGCCCCGATCACACCCTTTACGGCCGTTATACGCTTTATGACCACAAACAGTTCAACGGGCCCTGGGCTACCCAACAGGCGGAAGGCACCGGGACCACGTACTCGGCACCGGCGTGCGGCTACGACGCCTTCGAGGGGCCAGGCCATGACCTGAATATCGTGGCCGCCTTCGAGGGGCGAGGCAATGACCTGCAGGTCTGGGCCGTCAGTGACCTGCGCGCTGTCACCGAGACCGTGGCCGGGCCGGGGACTACTTTCTCGGCACCGGCCGTGGCCCTGGGCAACAGCTCCATCTCGATCGCGGCGCTGGGCTCCCACAAGAGCCTCGACTTCTATTGGCAGGCGGTGGCTCCTGGGCAGGCACCCAATGCGTCTGGTTGGCACCAAGAGCAGGTGGCGGGCACGGGCTCAACCTTCTCGGTCCCAACGATGGCCGAGGGCAACAACTCAACCACGATCGCCGCCGAGGGCCCTCACCATTCGCTGTCGTTTTACTGGCAGCCGTACGGCGGCACCACTTGGAATTACGAGACGGCCGCGTCTAATGGGAGCCTCTACTGAGATCAGGTCACGCGGTTCGGCGCGGCGCGCCGCAGAGGAACCGGCGAGTGCACCTAGCGCAGGACGACGGTGCTGCGCTCGTGCTGGCAGCTCTACATGTTGCGCATTTACAACCGCAGGATTAGGAGGGCCGAGCAGCCGCCGCCTCGCGAGGGGTCCCCAGGACGCCACGTTGCTCCCAGGCCGGCAGGGTCTCTCCGCTC
>DATJST010000217.1:0-4843 GCA_035503975.1 Acidimicrobiales bacterium
CGGACTACCTGCCCACCGGTGAGTCGCTCTTTTATACCGGCTCGGCGGCCAACTACGAGGGCTACAGCAATACGGAAGCCGACAAGCTGATCGACGCCACCCTTGACGCGCCGAGCACGTATGCCGCGCAGCAGTCTCTCGACGCTTACCAGGACTACATCGCCAAGCAGGTGCCGGTGATCATGTTCCCGACCGCCACGGGTAACCCCTACGGCGGGGCCATCGTCCTCACCTCCAAGCACCTGGGTGGCGTCACCAACAACGTGTTCACCAACTTGACGCCGGAGACTTGGTACTTGACCAAATGAGAGTCGCGGCAGGGGGTCACACGTCACGGGCGCGAGCTCGAGATCACCATCACCACCGCGGGGGGCAAACAGCTCAGCGCCGCCTGAGCTAGCCGCACCCCGCGGGGGCTTCTTGATGTGTTTGCTGGCCCGCCGGGTGGTTCCTCAGCCGTAGGCGCCGCTCGGCGCACCGTCAACAATGGCTTGACCAGTAGCTCACGTACACCTTGCCCGGGGCGCTCAGCACCGCGCCGCTGGCGACGGCGGCCTTCGTCTCGGCCCCGCCCACGGCGCCGGAGAGGGGTGTGGCCCGGGTCGAAGTTGGTCACCGTCATCCCGGGTCCTTCACCGGGTTGTGATCAATCCGTGATCACAGCCTGCACCTCGACGCATTTCAGCCTGGAGGGCAAGGCTCTGACCTGCGGAAATGTCTCGAGGGGGTGGCTCGGGGGGGAGGACTCGAACCCCCAATGACAGGGCCAGAACCTGTAGTGTTGCCGATTACACCACCCCCGAATGGGCAGACGCACATGTTAGCCGACGCGCGGCCTCGGTCCCGAACGCCTGGGCAAGGGAGCGGTCCGGCTCAGCCGGCGTTAGCTGCTCGGCTTGCCCTGGTCTTCGGACGCGGCACGCTCCAGGGCAGCCATGAGGCGGGAACGGGTGCGCCGCCGGCCCAACAACACCAGGGATTCGAACAATGGCGGCCCCACGCTCCGCCCCGTAACCGCCAGGCGTACCGGTGCCTGGGCCTTGCCAAGGGCGGTGACCCCAGCGGCCGCTCCGGCCTCGATGGTGGCCTCCTTGATCGCCGACGCGTCCCACTCACAGTCTTCGTAACGAGCCGCGGCACCTTCGAGTAAGGCGACGAACGCCGGCTGCTGGCGGCGAAGCTTGTCCCAGTCGCTTTGGTCGATCTCGACTTCCGGCAAATAGAGGAAATCGACGATCGAATAGACCTCGGAGAGGGTCCGGGCCCGTTCCTGGACGAGCGGGGCTATCGGCGCCCAACGTTCGTCCAGCCATTCGCTGGCGCGCGTTACGTACTCGTCCGGAGAGAGCCCGCGCAAATAAATGGCGTTGACTGATGCCAGTTTCTGCTGGTCGAAAAAGGCCGGTGACGATCTGACGTTTTCCAGGCGGAACTCATCGACCAGCTCATCACGACCGAGGATCTCGCGGTCGTCTCTGGGCGACCAGCCGAGCAGAGCCAGGTAGTTGAACATCGCCTCGGGCAGGTAACCCTCGTCCCGGTAATCCTCCAGCGCCACTTTGTCCCGCCGCTTGGACAGTTTTTGCCGCGACTCGTTGACCAGCAGTGGCAGGTGGGCGAACAGGGGGACCTTCCCGAGCTCGAGCGCGTCCCACAGCAGGATGTACTTGGGCGTGTTCGGTACGTGGTCCTCGCCCCGGATGACATGGGTCATGTCCATATCGCCGTCGTCGACCACATTGGCCAGGATGAACAATGGCTGCCCGTTGGACTTGCGGATGCTGAAATCCTCTATAGAGGAGTTCTCGTAGACGACTTCACCCCGCACGATGTCGTGCCAAGAGGTGGTGCCGACGTCGGGCGTGCGGAAGCGCAGGAGACGCCCCGCCGCCGGCTCCAGGCCGCGGTCCCGGCAGTAGCCGTCGTACCCGGGCGGCCGGCCGGCGGCCACGTTGCGACCGGCCACCTGCCCCGGGTTGCAGTCGCATGCGTAAACGAGGTCCTTGGCCAACAGGTGATCGATGGCGCCGTCGTAGAGGTCGCCCCGTTCGGATTGGAAGTACGGCCCCTCGTCCCAGTCGAGGCCGAGCCAGAGCATGGCCCGCTCGATACCTTCGGCGTGTTCGGCTCTGTTCCTCAGTTCGTCAGTGTCTTCGATGCGCAAAATGAAGGTGCCATTTTGCCGGCGGACGAAGAGCCAGTTGAACAAAGCCGTCCGGGCGCTGCCGACGTGGAAGTAACCCGTCGGCGAGGGGGCCATGCGGGCGCGCACGTTGCTCACGGAAGCAAGCTACCGCCTCGGCGGAACGTCTCTCTGGGTCGGCGGCCCGGGGAGGGCTCGTCGCGCTTAGCTGGCGAGGAGGTCGCGGGCATCACTGCCCGCCAGCGCCCGGCGCAGCTTGGTCAGCGCATCGCGCTCGATGCGGCGGACTCGCTCCGCGGTCAGGTCGAGAAGCTCGCCCACCTCGCCCTGGGTCCGCGGCTCGCCCCGGTCCAGGCCATAGCGCAGCGACAGGACCCGCCGTTCGTCTTCGGACAAACGGCTGAGGAAGTCCTCGATCTGGCCGGCCAACAACGCCTGCGCCACCGTCTCGAAAGGCGACTGTGCCGAGTGGTTGACCACCAGGTCTCCGAGGCTCGTGTCCCCGTCCTCTCCTACGGCGGCGTCGAGGCTCACCGGGTCGCTGTCGTAGTGGAGCAGCTCGGCCAGGACGCTCTCTTCGATCTCGAGGGCCTCAGCCAGCTCGGCCAATGTGGGCGGCCGGCCATGCTTAGCCTCCAGCTCACCCTGGACCCGGCGGGCACGCCGGATCTCGTCCCCGACGTGGGCCGGGATACGGACTGTGTGGGCCGTGTTTTCGATGGCGCGGCCAATCGACTGGCGTATCCACCAGGTGGCGTACGTCGAGAACTTGAAGCCCTTACGCCAGTCGAACTTCTCGACGGCGTGGATCAAGCCGAGGTTGCCCTCCTGGATCAGGTCGGACAGCGGCAGCCCGGACCACTGGTACTTGCGGGCGACGGAAACAACCAGCCGGAGGTTGGAGTTGATGAACTGCGTGGTGGCGTCTTCGCCGGCCAAGATGGTCTTGCGAAGCTCCTTCTTGCGCTTGGGCGTCAGGTCAACGCCGCCGTCGAGCTCCTCGCGGGCAGCTTGAGCGGACTGGATAACCTGGCCAAGGCGCATCTCGTCAGCCTTGGTGAGCAAGGGAAAGCTCCCGGCCTCGTCCAGGTAGAGGCCGAGCAAGTCGGGCCCAGCGCCAATGGCGCCACGAGCGGCAGTGCGACGGCTGAAATCGTTCATCGTGATAGTGGTAACGCCCCAGCTAGAAGGTTTGTTCCGTGTCGAACTGTTTTGTGCCGCACACTATAAGCGACTGGGCAAGTTCTACCCATTCGACATAAGACCAACCCTGAGTTCGTCCTTTGCGCGCCCTGTCGGGCCCGAGCCACACGAACCTCACCTTTCTGCTGCTGACGAGCATAGTACGGGATGTGAACAAAGCCACCTTTAATACGGTGCAGGGGTCAGCCGGGATTCCCCTCGCCGGGATGCTGCTCGCCGGCCCGCTCCGTCTCGGCGGGCCTGGAGACGCCTGAAGGACGTGCCGGCAGCACCAGCCCGTCTCGTAGCGCCGCCAGCATGACGCCCGCGGCCAGGGCGGCGGTCTCCGCCCGCAGCACGTTGCGCCCCAGGCCGACGTGCCGGTCTTCCGGCAGAGAAGCTAACTCGCTCTCGCTCCAACCCCCCTCCGGCCCGACCAGCACAGTCGGGGTCGAGAGGGTGAGCGGGGCGCCGCCCTGGACGGCGAGGGCGACGCCGCCGCCCGTCTGGCCATCCTCCCCGCGGACAAGAACCGAGAAGGGCACCGGTCCCTCCACCGAGGGCAACCAGGAGCGGCGGCTCTGCATTGCGGACTGCCGGGCTATCTCGCGCAACCGGTCGAGTTGACGGCTCTCCTGGCCCGGTCCCCAGCGAGCGATGCACCGGTCGGTGACCATGATCACGACCCGGTCTGCGCCCGCTTCCGTCAGTTTCTGAACGGCCCACTCCGGGTGGTCACCCTTCGTTAGGGCGAAGCCCACCGTGAGCTGCGGTTCGGGCGGAGGGCTCCAGATGGGTTCTGCCAGGGGCGCGAGGGCGTCGCCCAGCCATTGGCATAGCCGCCACCCGCCTCTGCCGTCGGAAACCGAGACGGGCTCACCCGGTCGTAGTCGCAACACACGGGAGAAATGGTGGACGTCGTTATCCGCCAGCACGGGCTCGGCCAGATCGCCGACGAAGGCATGCGCCACCACCCGGCGCACCCGTTGCCCCTCTATGTTCGCGATCCCTGCTTCCCTACTTAAAGGCGCTGCGGATGCGGGAGAACAGGCCCGCCTCAGGCGGAGCCACGTCTTCGCCTCTCTCGGCGGCGAAGCGGCGCAGCAACTCCTCCTGGCTCGGCGTGAGCTCGGTTGGCGTCTCCACCACGACAGTAACCAGCAGGTCGCCCCGTCCTCGTCGCTGTAGGTGGGGCACGCCGCGGGCACGCAAGCGGATCTCCTGTCCAGTGGGGCAACCCGGCGGGATGGTGAGCTCTTCCGGGCCGTCGAGGGTTTCCACCTTGAACTGCACCCCCAAAGCAGCCTGCGCCATCGTTACCCTGGCCATCGTTCGCAGGTCGAAGCCGTCCCGATGGAGGGTTGGGTGTGGTCTAACCCTCAAGTGAAGGTAGAGGTCGCCGGCAGGGCCTCCTCTCGGGCCGGCCGCACCCCTCCCGGTCAGGCGCAGCGTCGAGCCGTCGTCGACGCCGGCCGGGACGTCGACCGTGTAGGAGTGCTCCTCCAGCCTCCGGCCCTG
>DATJST010000218.1:0-11111 GCA_035503975.1 Acidimicrobiales bacterium
CGAGCAGCGGCTGTGTGAGCACGCACCAATAGCCGGTAATGGCCGCGGCGACCGTGAACCCAAATGCCGAGAGCACACCGAAGCTGAGGCCGTCGAGCACCTCGAAAAAGCGCGACCGCAGCCACAACAGGAGCAACGGCCCGACGAGCATTGCTGCTTGGCTTACGACCGGTATGAGCACCCCGCTGAAAAGCAGGCCGGGTTTGGTGCCCGTCAAGGTCGGCGCGTTGACGACATGCTTGAACCACAGTTCGCAAAGGACGCCGAGCCCGGCTCCAATGCCGAACGTGCCTATCAGCACGACCACCGGTTCGGATTCGTAGACCTCGACCTCGTAGAGGTAAAGGAGATAAAGCACGGGCAGTAGCAGCGCCGCGGCCAGGAAAGCGGGCGTGTAGAGGCGGAGCGCTCCGAGGAGGACGGTCACTGCCAGACCGGCCAAGAAGACCTCCCGGAAGACGTGCGCGTGGTGGCGGGGTAGGTGTGGGAAAAGTGTGGTTATGACGCTGGTATGGAATAGGTGCTCGTGGGGCGCGGCGGCGTAGTGGTGGATGCGAGTACGACCGCCGGCATCGGTGAAATGCGCGCCACAATTGCCGCAAAACGCCCCTGGAGGGACAAGTTCGCTGCAATGCGGGCACTCCTCGAGCTCGTACTCGGGGGCGGGCGCCTGGGTTGTTTCGCTCACGCCTCGTACGCTCGGTGCTGCAAGTAGGCCAGGCCCATCAGGAGATGAACAGTATCAGCATGGTGCCCGCCGTTGTATGTTCCTTCACCTGGTTCAGTGAGCGCTCAGCCGGCCCAGCTGCGTCGCCAACCAAGATGGCGCCCCACGGCGTAGTTCGTCGCGGTCGGCCTGTGCGGTCGCCCACAATGCGGCGCGTACCCCGAGCCAGCGCAGCGGCTCCGGTTCCCAGTTGGGCGAGCGGTGCCCCACCCAGGCCAGTGAGGTGAGCTCGCTCCGGCGCCCCTGGGCCAGGTCGGCCAGCGTGCGCCCGGCCAGATTAGAGGCGGCGACGCCGTCGCCGACGTAGCCGCCCGCCCACGCCAGCCCGCGGCGCCGGTCGAGGCCGACCGAGGCGAACCAGTCCCGCGGGACGCCGAGAGGCCCGCCCCAGGCATGGGTTACTGCCGCCCCACGCACCGCCGGGAACAGGTCGACGAGGGCACGCCGCAATGCTACGTGCACCCTGGGTACGCGCTCGTAGCCAGGGCGCAGGTGCGAGCCGAAATGGTAGGGCGCGCCTCGGCCGCCGAACGCGAGCCGGTCGTCGGCCGTGCGCTGTCCGTAGATAATGAGGTGGCGGCCATCCGAGAACGTTTCGCGCCGGGCGAGACCCGCCTTATCCCAGAACGGAGCGGGCAAGGGTTCGGTGGCGATCATGAGCGAGTACACCGGCAGCAGGGCCCGCCGCCAGCCCGGGAGGGTCGCCGACCATCCCTCGACCGCGCGCACGACGATGTCGGCGCGTACTAAGCCGCCTCGCGCCCGTACCCGGGGACGGTCCCGTGCCGAGCCGCCGTCGATCGCTTCCGCCCTGGTCTGCTCGTAGATACGCGCTCCCCGGAGCTCGACCGACCGGGCCAGGCCGCGGGCTAGGCGGGCAGGGTCGAGCGCGGCGCAGTGGGGGGTGAACGTGCCTCCCAGGCTGCCCGTCACGTTGACCTTTTCGGCTGCCTCCGCCGCGCTCAACCAGCGCAGGTCGACAGCCCCAAGGCCAATCGCGCGTGCCTCGGCCACGTCGGCTTCGGCCCGCTCGCGCTGAGCCGGGTTGCGGGCGACCACCACCGTCCCGCCCTTGGCGTACCGGCAGTCGATTTCCTCGACCTGCGCCACCCGTCCCACTTCGTCCACGCTCGCCTGCATCGCCCGAGCGAGCGCTTGCGCGCCATTGTGGCCGTGGTCGTGCGCCACCCGTGCCCACGAGGCCGGGAAAAGGGCCGAACACCAGCCGCCGTTGCGGCCCGAGGCCCCCGATCCCGCCAGGTCGGCCTCCAAGATCGCGACCCTCGTACCGGGCGCCTCGCGGAGCAGGTAGTAGGCCGTCCACAACCCAGTGAAGCCGCCCCCAACGATGGCGACGTCCACGTCCGCGTCGTCGGCCAGCGGCGAGCGGGGCACGATTGGGCCGTCGATGCCGTCCCACCACAGCGACAGCGAACGCCACCTCGCTTGGTCAGGCGAACTCCCGGGGCGCACGTCCAAGGTCCCATCCTGGCAGCCCCCGGACCTAGTTGCGGCGGCGGCGGAGGCGTATGATCCTGGGATGCCCGAAGCCAGGAGGCGCTGGTGAGACACCTGCAGAACTTCGTCCACGGGGCGCTGGCCGACGCGCTCGGCGCGAGCGCACCCTTGGTGGACCCGAGCACGGGCGAAGTCTTTGCCGAGGCGCCTGTGTCCAGCGAGCAGGACGTGGACGCGGCGGTGCGCTCCGCCGCCTCGGCCTTCGAGGGCTGGAAGCGCACCACGCCAGCGGAGCGCAGCCTCGCGCTCTTCCGGGTGGCCGATGCCATCGAAGCGCGGGCTGACGAGCTTGTGCGGGCCGAATGCGAGAACACCGGCAAGCCCTTCGCGCTGACGCGCTCCGAAGAGATCCCGCCCATGGTCGACCAGGTGCGTTTCTTTGCCGCCGCCGCACGGCTCCTCGAGGGGCGGTCGGCCGGCGAGTACATGGCCGGTCACACCTCTTACGTGCGCCGCGAACCGATCGGCGTTTGTGCCGCAGTGACCCCTTGGAACTACCCGATGATGATGGCCGTCTGGAAGTGGGCGCCCGCTCTGGCGGCGGGCAACACTATGGTCCTCAAGCCTTCAGACACGACACCGGTGACCACGTTGATGCTGGCCGAGATCGTGGCCGAGCACGTGCCGGCCGGTGTGCTCAACGTCGTGTGCGGCGACCGGGGGACCGGCCGCGCCCTGGTGGCCCACCCCGGCCCTGCCATGGTGTCGATCACCGGGAGCGTGCGCGCGGGCATGGAGGTGGCCGAGTCCGCCAGCCGTGACCTCAAGCGGGCCCACCTCGAGCTGGGCGGGAAAGCCCCCGTCATTGTCTTCGACGACGCCGATGTCGGCCCCGCGGCCGAGGCCATCGCCGCTGCCGGCTATTTCAACGCCGGCCAGGACTGCACCGCGGCCACCCGCGTCCTGGCCGGTCCGGGCGTCCATGCCGACTTTGTGGACGCCTTGGTCAGCGCTGCCGAGCGTACATCGGTGGGCCCGTACCTGGGTGCCTCGGGACCAGTTGGTGCCGCAGACGACGGCGGCCCTTACTACGGCCCGCTCAACAATGCCAACCAGATGTCCAGGGTCCGCGGGTTCCTCGAGCGCAGGCCGGCGCACGCCCGCGTGCTGACTGGGGGCTCGGCGGTGGGGGAGCGCGGCTACTGCTTTGCGCCGACGGTCGTGGCCGGGTTGCGCCAGGACGATGAGATGGTCCAGCAGGAGGTGTTCGGCCCGGTTATTACCGTGCAGCGTTTCTTGGACGAAGCCGAGGCCCTCGCCTGGGCCAACGGGGTCGAGTACGGCTTAGCCTCGAGCGTATGGACCCGCGACCATTCCCGAGCTATGCGTATGGCGCGCGACCTCGATTTTGGCTGCGTCTGGGTGAACACCCATATCCCCTTGGTGGCCGAAATGCCTCATGGCGGGTTCAAGCATTCGGGCTATGGCAAGGATCTGTCAGTGTACGGCTTTGAAGACTACACACGGGTCAAGCACGTTATGAGCAATATCGAGTTCTAGGACCGCGGCCGTCTGGCTGAGACGGACTGGAGGCAGTGTATGAGCGCCATATCGGGCATCATCAGTACTGACGCGGCGCGGGCCGAGCGGTCCGAAAAAGGGCTGAAGGGTGGAGCTCTCGGCCTGGTAGCCAGCACTGTGGTCGGGGTGGCGTCGACCGCGCCCGCCTACAGCTTGGCTTCCACGCTCGGTTTCGTTGTCGTGCTCATCGGAGTGCGCTCGCCGGTCGTGACCCTGTTGGCCTTTGTCCCGATGCTACTGATCTCGGTCGCTTACAAAGAGCTCAACCGGGCCGACCCCGATTGCGGCACCACGTTCACATGGGCCACCCGAGCTTTCACGCCCAAAGTTGGCTGGATGGGTGGGTGGGGGATCGTCGCCGCCGACATCCTCGTCATGCCGAGCCTGGCCCAGATCGCCGGCCAGTATGTCTTCCAGCTATTTGGGGCCAAAGGCATCGGTAACCAAGCCAACAGTGGCTGGGTGCTGCTCGTGGGGATCGGCTGGATCGTCGCCATGACCGCCATCTGCTATGTGGGCATCGAGATTTCCGCCAATTTCCAAAAGGCCTTGCTCGGCACCGAGTTGGTCATGCTGACCGTGCTCTCGGTCGTGGCGCTGGTCAAGGTGGCCTCTGGCTCGGCACCTGTTGGGCACCTTGTGCCGGCATGGTCCTGGCTCAACCCGTTCGGAGGCTCAGCATCGTCCTTCGTCCAGGGCTTGGCCTTGATGTTGTTCATTTACTGGGGCTGGGACACCTCTGTCTCGGTGAACGAAGAAACGGCCAACAAGCACGTCTTCCCCGGGCGGGCAGCGGTCATTTCCACCCTAGTGCTACTCGGGATCTACGAGGTCGTGGTGACCGCCACCCAGTCCTACGCCGGGCTGGGCAGCAAAGGCATCGGGCTTGGCAACCCGGCACACCAAGGCGACGTACTTTCGGTGCTCGGCGGTTCAGTCTTCGGCACCACGGGCATCGGGAACGTACTCACGAAGCTCTTGCTCCTCATGGTGCTCACCTCGGCGGCGGCCTCGACTCAAACGACAATCCTGCC
Organism: Acidimicrobiales bacterium; assembly: GCA_035503975.1. Lineage (GTDB taxonomy): Bacteria > Actinomycetota > Acidimicrobiia > Acidimicrobiales > Palsa-688 > DATJMJ01. The sequence continues at coordinate 4,801 of DATJST010000218.1, forward strand.
CACGGCCCGCACGACCCTGTCAATGGCGGTGTACCGTTCCATACCATCCGCGTTCGCCCGTATCCACAAGCGTTTCTTGACGCCGACGGTCTCGACGGTGGCCATGGGGGCGGCCTCCATCGTGCTCTACGTCATCTTGAACTACGTTTCGGCCAACAGTGTCATATCGGACTCGGTCACTGCGCTCGGGGTCATGATCGCCTTTTACTATGGCCTGACGGGCCTTTCTTGTGCCTGGTACTACCGGCGCTCTCTCAGCCAGAGCGCCCGTAGCCTGTTCATGCGGGGCATCTTGCCCCTACTCGGCTGGGCCATCATGTGGTCGATCGGCGGCTACAGCTTGGTGTACGACTGGAGCCCGGCCAACAGTTATTCGTCATGGCGCGCACCGCTGGTGCATTGGCAAATGGGTGGCTCTTTCGTCCTCGCCGCCGGTTCGCTCCTGATCGGCGTCGTGCTCATGTTCGTCTACCGGCCGTTCGCGCCCGCCTTCTTCAAGGGGATCACTCTCAACGCCGGCACCGAGACCTTGGTGCCCGAAGATGTCGGGGCCCCGGTGGGCTTGTTCGGCATCGAGCCCGAGACCGAGCTGGTGGGACCGGGCAGCCCCCCTGTGCTGGGCGGCGACAGTGGTCCCGGAGGCGGGCCCAGCTGACCTCTCGCTCTCGGCCAAGCCGTAGCAGGGCGCGCTAGCCAAGCGGGCGCGTCGCGGGTCGCTCTGCGCCTCGGCGCTGGGTTGAGCGCGAGCCGAAAAGCAGGAACGGCGTTGGGCCCGCGCCCAGAACCTGTCGATCACGAGGTCAGGTCGTCGCCGTGCCATGCGCTGGCAGCAGGGCGCGCGGCGTTTGACGCAGTCACGGAGGACGAGGTCAAGGCTCATGAGGAGACGCAGTTTGGCGGTGTTGGCGGGTATCTGCACGGCTGTGTCCCTCGTGCCCGCTGTCCAGGCGACAGCTGGCGCCCAGCCAGGGCACTTGGCTGTGGTGTGGGTGCATGCCACGCCGAACACCCTCGGCCAGTCCGGGGGCGATGTAGCCGTGACCGGTGCGCTCCGGGAAGCGAAGTGGTGCCGGCTCGAGCTCGGGTCCAGCCAGCCCTTCGCCATCGGGTACTCGTCGGTATGGAGGCGCTGCCAGCGTGGCGTGTTCAGGTCCCGCGTGGCCGTGGCCGCGAACCGCAGCGGGTCGGTACGCATGGTCACCATGGCACTGCAAGCTCGCACCGGGCTCTCGACGGTCACGGCGCGGTTTGCGTTCGGCGTTGAGGGCCGCTATCCGGTGACTACCGTGCGGCCCACGAGTACCACCACGCTGCCACCGACCACGACGACGACCTCCGCCCCGACGACCACAACGTCGCCGACCACGACGACTACGTCGTTGTCCACGGCGACCACGACGACCACGGCATTGCCACCTCCGCCACCACCGCCACCCACCACCTCGCAGACGACCTCGTCGACCACTGCGCCGACCACCACCTCGAGCGTCCCGGCAACTTCGTCCTCGACCACGTCGTCGTCCTCGACCACGTCGTCCTCGACCACGTCGACCACATCTTCGACTACGACAACCTCCACCACTGCCCCGACGACCACCACGACGCTGACCGACAACATCGAGGAGACTTCGTCTTGGAACTGGTCCGGTTACGCCACCACGGCCGGGCCGTACACGGCTGCCGCCGGCACGTTCACCGTGCCCGCGCTCACCTCGGGCGCAACCTGTAGCGAGGAGCTCTCCGAGTGGGTGGGCGTCGACGGGTTCTCTAATGATGACCTGATCCAGGCGGGTGTCGGGGAGAGCATGGTCGGGCCCTACGACAACGAAACCTGCACGGCTGGCACGTACTACGTGTGGGCATGGTGGGAGATCCTGCCTGCGTCGGAGACCCCGATAGTGATGACGGTGCACGCGGGCGACAGCGTGACGGTGCAGTTGAGCCAGGTTTCGTCCGGCGAATGGGACATAAGGATCGTCGACAACACCGCCGACGAGACTTTCAACCAGGAGGAGGCCTACAGCGCGGCAATGTCGTCAGCAGAGTGGATCGTAGAGGCACCATATGACACCTATGTCTGTGGGCCCGGTGGCTACTGCGTCCCTGACCCGTACTCGCCTGCCGTGCCCTTTAGCGCTATCAGCGCCACCGGTGCAGTAGGCACTGCTTATGACGTCGAAATGGAGCAAACGTCTGGTAACTCGTCTGTCGACTATGCCGACCCCAACCTCGTACAGTCCTGGCCGTCCTCGTTCACGGACTCTTACATCGGGCCCGGCAACACCGGCCGCCGGTCGGCCGCCTTGGCCCGCCGCATGGTGTCCAGGCCAGCCCGCGGCCGCAAGCTCAGCCACCACGTCTTCCAAGGCTGAAGCCCTCGTCTTCAAGATGGGACAGCCTGAGCGCCCTGAGGTGTCAAATCGCGGCCACTAACGGTCGATAACGTGCCATATGATGTCGTCGCCGTATGCGCCCGCACGCATAATCCCTGTCGATGTGGCCGCCGGCCCCGGCCCGCTCGCCGTCGGCGCCCTGCACGACTACCTCTCTGCCTCGCAGCGTTTGAGCATGCTGGCAAGCGACGAGGAGCTGGTCGCCAAGGCTCGGCCATTGATCGCTAAGGTGCTCGCCCCGGCGGCGGCAACCCTGGGCCTGTGCACCGAGGGTGGCGATTACGCCTTCCCCCTTGGGGACCTCGCGGCAGGCGTGCCGGCCGTGCTGGCCGCCACCGTCTACGAGGCGCTGCGCAGTCAGGCTTTCAGCCTGCCCGGAGGTGCGTTCTGGTTGCCGGGAGAACACGATGCGCTGGGTGCGCCGGAGATCCGGGCATGGCTGGCGTCGCTCGGCGTCGCGCGTCCGGGCGATGAGCGTGCCGCTTTCCCGGGCCGTGACGACGAGGAGCCCTTTCTTGGCGGTGGTCTGGTCTGGGCGGCCATGACTTGGAGCCACGGCGCCGCCAGTGGCTTGGTCGGCCGCCTGGGTGGTAGCGAGCCGCCGTCGCCTTCCGAGGTCCTCCTGGTCGCCAGCGTGGCGCACGTCACCTCCCTGGTCCTCGAGTTGCGACGGTTGCGCAGGGCCGATGGCACAGCAGCTCCGGGCACCACCGCCGCCAAGGGCCTCGCCGCGACCGAGGGCCCGGCCGGCGACGCGAGCAGTTACTACGGCGCGAGCGTCGACCCATTGACGGGGCTGGCCACTCGGGCTGCCTTCGTGGAGCGGGCCGCCGCCGTGGTCATGACCGGGCTGCGAGGAGGGGCTGCATGCTCGGCCGTGTGCCTTGACGTGGACCATTTCACCGACATAAACGACAGCTTCGGGCATACTGTCGGCGACGAGGTGATTGCCGCGGTCGGCCGGACCATCGCCAACCGCTTGCGCCGCGGGGACCTTGTCGGTCGCTACGGCGGCGCTCACTTCGTCGCCCTGCTGCCTGGCACGCCCCTCGACGAGGCGGTGGCGCTTGCGGACGACATCCGGCGCCTGGTGGCGACGGCGCACCTGGTGGCCGTCAACCCCCCGCTCGAGCTGCACGTATCGGCCGGTGCCGCGGCGCTGAAACCGGGCGAAGGGGCCGAGGCACTGCTCGCCGCCGCGGCCGTGGCGCTCCAACAGGCGAAGCGGTCGGGGCGGGACCGCGTCCAGGTAGCAAAGTAGGGCCAGGCCAGTCTCGCCGGGTTGGCCCGGTGCCGGCCCAGAGCGGGTTCAGCGGCCGCTGCCCAAGAAGTTGTTGAGCACCCGGGCGACCGCCGGTACTTCCGAGGCGAACTGCTGAGTGCCGGCGTTGAACGCGACCATGTAAAAGCCGCCATCATGTGCGGCGAAGACGGCATAGGTTGTCGATGCCAGGCCTCCTGCGAGGTAGCCGGGCATCTTCGGGGCTACGACGGCTGGTGCGCCGTTCGCCAACTTTGTGCGGTCGGCAGCCAAACCGCGGCTGGTCAGTTGCTGCTGGACCGATGCCAGCCACTGTTCCAGCGAGGGCTCGGGGGCCTTGGCCCGGGTGTAGAGCACGACCGCCACCGCCGGCGCGTCGCCACCGATCACCCGGCCGGGAGTGCGCCAGGCGGCCACGACCACGCCGTTGCTCACGGAGCCCTTGCTTACGGCGCTGCTGATCGCAACAGCCGACCAGCTGTTGGGCACGCCACCCTTGAACAAGGTCGCGCCCCGAGATGTCGACAGCGCGGTGGGGATAGCGATCGCGAGCAACAGCACCAGGGCCAAAAGCACACCGAGGGTTGAGCCGGCGACTACCGCAGCCTTGGCACCGCCAGACATGCTTTTGCGGGGGAGGGCCAGGTCGCGCTGCGCCCAAGGGCTGGGCCCTGGCGCGCTCGCCGCCCACGTCGTGGCCGCGGCCGGGGGCGGTACTGCGTAGCGCACGAAGCGGCCCGAGCCCAGCTCGTCCCACGGGTTCTGCGCCTTGGGCGGTCCCCACGGCCCGGTCAGGGCGAGCGGCTCCGGCTGAGGTTGCTGTGGTGCCGTTGTCGGCGCGACGACTACCCCCATGCCGGGCGTCCGGTTGGGAGCTTCGGCCGGCACTGCGGGCGCCGCCATGGGCAGTGGGGCCAGTGCCCGCTGGGTGCCGGGGGCGGCCACGTCCGGGGATGTCGTTGCTCCAACGGAGGCCAATTCCGAACTGCTCGGCTTTAGTCCACCCCGGCGCGCGGCCGGGCGCTCACCCGAGCCGATGCCACTAATGAATTCCAACAAGAGCGCGTTGTCCTCGGCGCTCAGCGTGCCTTCTTCGCCCGCGCACGAACAGCCACTCGCATTCCCGCATGCCGGGCAGCTCATCGGTGCCTCCCTCAGGTAAATGGCGGCCAAACGCGCCCAGTACTGTGCGCTCGGAGGTGTCGTTGCCAATTGCTTCGGCGCGGGCCGCGGCACACTGAAACCCGGCTGGCGCCATTTCCGCCTCGACGGAAATTGCCACCACATTCCGTGGCAGCGCCCGCGCGCTACGGGTACTGCTCGCCGAGGACCGTTTGGTGCGGGGGCAGGTGGTCCCCATGGCCTTTGGAAGGCTTAGTAGGGCGCGCGGCCCGCTCCGGGCTCATCTGTGTCTGCTGCGCCCACATGCCCGCCTACGCCGGCGCCCACGGTGGCGGCCTCGCTCGCAAAGCCCTGTTCGGTCGGCGGCTGCAGCGGGAAGTGGCAGGCGGCGACGTGGCCGGGGTGGAACTCCCGCAGCGGCGGTTCGAGCTCGGCGCACACCGGCTGGGCGGCCGGGCAGCGGGTCCGGAACCGGCACCCCGAAGGCGGGTTCACCGGGCTGGGCAGCTCACCGACGATGGCGACCTTGCGCTTCGCGGTCTCCCGGGAGGGGTCCGGCTCTGGTACGGCCGCGATCAGGCCGGCCGTGTAGTGGTGGGCCGGGCGCAGGTAAATGTCGTCGCCTGAGCCCATCTCGACCATTTTCCCGAGGTACATCACGCCAATCCGGTCCGACATGTACTTGACCACGGCGAGGTCGTGAGAAATCACGACATAGGTCAGCCCGTGTGTTTCCTGGAGGCGCTTCATCAAGTTGAGCACCTGCGAGCGGATCGAGACGTCGAGGGCGCTAACGGGCTCGTCGGCCACGATCACCTGGGGGTTGAGCGTAAGCGCCCGAGCCAGGCCGATGCGCTGGCGCTGCCCGCCAGAAAATTCATGAGGAAAGCGCTCGACAGCATTGGCTGGCAAGCCCACCTCCTGCAGGAGGTGGGTGACTACCTGCATCTGTTCGCGCGCCGTGCCGACGCCTTGCAGCCGCATAGGCTCGCGCAGCGCGGCGGCGACGCGCATCCGGGGATCCAGCGAGGCGATGGGATCCTGGAAGACCATCTGCAGGTCACGGCGGAACCGGCGCATTTCATGCTGGCTCAAGCGGGAAATGTCGGTGCCCCGCAGCCTGACCTGGCCGCCGTCGGGCTTCTCCAGGCCCACGATCATCTTTCCGAGCGTCGTCTTCCCGCAACCCGACTCGCCGACGAGCCCGAAGGTCTCGCCCCGCCCCACCGTGAACGAGACACCGCTCACGGCCTTGAGCGAAGCGACCTTGCGCTGGAGGACGGCCCCGGCCGTGATCGGGTACTCGCGTACCGCGTCGCTGACTACCAACAGGTGCTCGTCATCTTGGGCGGCCGGCGGCCCGGTGCGCCTGGCGGCGGGCGGCGGCCACCCTCCTGCGAGCACCGAGGGAGAGCCGGGTGGGAGCGACCCGGGGGCCGACCGGTTGGGTGCGAAGGGCACCGTCGGGTGTGCGGCCAGTGCCGCTGGGCTGCCGTTGACCGTCGCGGCGAGCTCGACGATGTCAGCAACCGGCG
>DATJST010000219.1:0-11111 GCA_035503975.1 Acidimicrobiales bacterium
CAGGTGATATCCCGCATCACGGAGTTCTATACCTCCACCGAGACTTCTCCGGTGCACGAGATCGCCGACTCGACCCGGACCGGCCCGGCCACGACGATCCTGGCCGGCGTGGGGGTCGGCCTCGAGTCCTCGGTGGCAGCCATCCTGGCCATAATCGTCGCCATCGCGGTCGCGGTCGGGCTCGCCAATGGCAACACTCAGTTCTCCCTCTACCTGGTGTCCCTCATCGGCATCGGCTTGCTGTCCACCACCGGCATTGTTGTCTCCCAGGACACATTCGGGCCGGTCTCCGACAACGCCGCCGGGATCGCCGAGATGAGCGGCGAGTTCGAGGGCGAGCCGCAAAAGATCATGGTCAGCCTGGACGCCGTAGGCAACACGACCAAGGCGATCACCAAGGGTGTGGCCATCGGCTCGGCCGTGATCGCCGCGGTGGCGCTCTTCGGCGCCTTCGTGCAAACCATCGTCGAGCAACTTGGCCTCAAGACGACCAATTCCAACTACGACAAGCTGACGTTCATAAATATCGCCGAACCCAAGACCTTTATCGGCCTCCTGATCGGCGGTTCCATCGCCTTTCTGGCGTCCTCGTTCCTGATCCGTGCTGTCGGTCGTTCGGCCGGCACCGTGGTCGAAGAGGTGCGCAAGCAGTTCCGCGAGCACCCAGGCATCATGGACCGCACCGAGCGCCCCGAGTACGGGAGGGTGGTCGACATCTGCACCCGGGCATCATTGCGTGAGCTGGCGACGCCCGCGCTCATCGCAGTGCTCGCCCCTGTGGTCGTCGGCTTCGCCATCGGCTACCTTGCCCTGGGTGCGTTCCTTGCTGCTGCCATCCTGACCGCGCAGCTGATGGCCAATTTCCTGTCCAACACCGGCGGAGCTTGGGACAACTCCAAGAAGTACATCGAGGACGGCCATTACGGCGGCAAGGGCTCCGACTCTCATAAGGCCGCTGTCATCGGCGATACCGTCGGCGACCCCTTCAAGGACACCGCGGGCCCCGCTCTCAACCCGCTCATGAAGGTCATGAACCTGGTGAGCCTGCTCATCCTGCCCGCCGTGATCAGCCTCCAGCACAACAATGCTGCCCGTTACAGCATTTCCGCCGCCGCCTTTGCCGTGATCGCCGCCGGTGTCGTCTTCTCCAAGCGACGCGTCGAGGGCGTTACCCAGCCTGAGCCGGCTTCCTTGCCCACCGGTCCGGCCGCGCAGGGCCCCGTCCTCGACGGTGGCGCGGCGGCCGAGCCCGCCCGCAAGGTGCCGAGTTGATATGTGGGAGGTTGTAGACCTTTAGATGGCCAAGCCCCTAGTCATTGTCGAGTCGCCCGCCAAGGCCAAGACCATTGCGGGCTTCTTGGGCAATGAGTACACAGTCGAGCCCTCGGTCGGGCACATCCGCGACTTGCCCGGCGATGCCAAGGAGATCCCCGCCGCTTTCAAGGGCGAGCCCTGGGCGCGCCTTGGCGTCGACGTCGACAATGGTTTCAAACCCCTGTACGTCGTGGTCCCTGGCAAGAAGGACCGCGTCAGCAAATTGCGGGCACTGCTCAAGGACGCCAGCGAGCTCTACCTGGCCACAGACGAGGACCGCGAGGGGGAGTCGATCGCCTGGCACTTATTGGAGGTCCTGCACCCCCGCGTGCCGGTCAAGCGCATGGTGTTCCACGAGATCACCCGCGACGCGATCCGTCGCGCGGTGGACAATTCTCGGGACCTTGACCGGCGTCTCGTCGATGCTCAGGAAGCCCGCCGCATCCTCGACCGGCTCTACGGCTACGAAGTCAGCCCCGTGCTGTGGAAAAAGGTCTTGCGGGGGCTTTCGGCCGGCCGCGTCCAGTCCGTAGCCACCCGCCTGCTCGTGGAGCGCGAGCGCGCTCGCATGCGTTTCCGCGCCGCCTCTTTCTGGGACATCGCCGGGCGTTTCCGGCCCCTGCCAAAAGAGGGCAGCCAGGATCCCGGGGCGGGGTTCGGCGCCCTCCTCGTCAGCCTCGACGGCACCCGGTTGGCTACCGGGCGCGACTTCGGAGAGGACGGCCAGCTCACCCGGCCGGAGGTGGTGGTCCTCGACCAGAGCGGAGCGCAGGGCCTGGCCGAGCGCCTCGCGGCGGCAGCCTTCGCCGTGCGCAGCATCGAAGAGAAGCCGTGGCGGCGCTCGCCCTACCCGCCCTTCATGACCTCGACATTGCAGCAAGAAGCAGGCCGGAAACTGCGCTTTTCGGCGGCCCGCACGATGCGCGTCGCCCAGGACCTGTACGAAGAGGGCTACATCACGTACATGCGTACCGATAGCACGGCCTTGTCCGAAGAGGCGCTGGCTGCGTCCCGCCGGGCCGTGAGCGAGCTTTACGGCGAGCGGTACCTGCCTGGTGCGCCCCGTCATTACGACCGGCGCGTGAAGAACGCCCAGGAAGCGCACGAGGCTATCCGGCCGGCGGGCGACCGCTTCCGCCACCCAGAGCGCACCGGCCTGTCGGGTGACCGGCTCCATTTGTACGAGCTGATCTGGAAGCGCACGGTCGCCTCGCAAATGGCTGACGCCCAAGGGATGAGCGTCCAGGTACGCCTGGGTGCCATCTCGTCGGCGGGCGAGGACGCCGAGTTCGCCGCGAACGGCCGCGTCATCGACTTCCCGGGCTTCCTGAGAGCTTACGTCGAGGGTTCCGACGACCCCGAGGCCGAACTGGAAGACCGTGAGGTGCGCCTCCCCCGGTTGAGCGAGGGCGAGGCCCTGGCCGCTGAGGAGCTGCGTCCCGAAGGCCACACCACTCAGCCGCCGCCGCGCTACACGGAAGCCTCGCTCGTGAAGGCCTTGGAAGAGATGGGCGTGGGCCGGCCGTCGACCTACGCCACGATCATGGACACCATCCAGACGCGCGAGTACGCCTGGAAAAAAGGTACCGCCCTCGTGCCCACCTGGACGGCCTTCGCCGTTGTCGGGCTCATGGAACAACACTTCTCCGACCTGGTCGACTACGGGTTTACAGCCGACATGGAGCAGGACCTCGACGACATCGCCCGCGGCGACCAGGAGTCACTTCCCTGGTTGACGCGCTTCTATTTCGGCGAGGCTCACAACGCAGGCGCCGGCCTCAAGCAAATGGTCGCCGAACGTTTGGGCGAGATCGATGCTCGTGCCGTGAACTCGATCCCGGTCGGCGACGCCAGCTCGGGCATTGTCGTGCGTGTCGGCAAGTACGGGCCCTACTTGCAAGAAGCGGACAGTGACAAACGGGCGTCGCTGCCCAACGACCTCGCCCCTGACGAGCTGACCGTTGACCGGGCTCGCGAGCTGCTCGAAGCCCCCGGTGAGCGCGCCGACCACGAGCTTGGCAGCGACCCTGCTACCGGCTTGCCTGTGTTGCTTCGCGCCGGCCGGTGGGGACCTTACGTCCAGCTAGGGCGGGCGGAGGAGCTGGGCACCAAGCCGCGGACATCATCCCTGCTCAAAGGTATGGAGCCGGACCAGTTGAGCCTCGAAGATGCCCTGCGGCTGCTCAGCCTGCCGCGCACTCTCGGTCGGGGGCCTGATGGCAAGGAGCCGGTGGTGGCCGACAACGGCCCGTTCGGGCCCTATGTGCGCATGGGCAACCAGTTCCGGTCCCTCGAGAGCCAGGAGCAGTTGTTCACCGTGACCCTGGAGGAGGCGCTCGAGCTACTGTCAAAGCCCCGCGCTCGCCGTAGCCGCCAGGAGGCCCTGGCAGAGCTGGGGGCCGACCCGACGAGCGGCGCAGCGGTCGTGGTCAAGGAAGGTCGCTACGGGCCGTACGTGACTGACGGCACCGTCAATGCGTCACTTCGGCGGGGGGACACTATCGAGAACCTCACCCTGGAGCGAGCGGCCGAGCTGCTCGCTGAGCGGCGCGCGAAGGCTGAAGCCGACGCCGCCTCGGGGGCCCCTGGCCGCGCCAGGCGGGGCCGCTCAACCAGGGCCACAGGTGCCGCCAAGGCCGGTGCCACCAGGGCCGCCCGTGCTGGCAGCGCCGCCCGTGCTGGCAGCGCCGCCCGTGCCCGCAAGGCCACGGCAGGTCCGGCCAAGGCCACGGCTATCAGAAAGGCCACCGGCACCCAGAAGGCGGCGGGGGGCGTCAGCAAGGCCGCCGGTCCCCCCCGGGCAGTGGCCAAGGCCGCCACGCCTAAGGCCGCCACGCCTAAGGCCGCCACGCCCAAGGTTGCAAAGGTACTCAAGGCGACGAAGGCGGCGAAGGCGACGAGGGCTGCCAAAGCTGCCAAAACGGCCAAGGCCGTGAAGGCGTCCCCGGCGGGTGGGGCAAGCAAGACCGCCAAGGCGACCCAGCTCTCCTAAGGCCGCCGGCGAGGCGAGAGACCGGCGCAGGCAGGTCTTGTACCCCGGCCGCTCAGCCGTCCACGCCAACGACGCGAGTGGCGATAGCGGCCGCGCAATCGGCTGCGCTCTTGGTGGTCGTGTCCACGACGAAGTCGTAGACGACGCCCTCGTGGACGCGCGTTGCCTGCAGCCGAGCCATGCCCGGCACGCGGTCCGCCCGCTTGGGCTCCCGAGCGGCGGCGACGTCTGGGTCGCAGCGGACGCCCACCCAGACCACCCTGAGCCCCGACAGGGCTGTCGCCAACCGCTCCTGAGACGCGCCGCCACCGAGAAAGACTTCGTCGATGATCAAGCCGGTCCGGCAGCGCCCTATCGCGGCGAGGCCTGCGTACCAGGAGGCTTCAGCCAGCCGGAAGTCCTCGCCAACGTTCACTTGCCCGTCAGGCGCGAACTCGACCGGGCCCGAGGAGCCTGCCGGCTCGTCGCCGGCCGGGAGCGCCCGGATGAGGTCATCGACTCCCAAGGTCAGCCAAGTGGGACCGAGGAGCCGTTGAAGGCAACGTGCAATGGAGCTCTTGCCCGAACTCGAGCCTCCGTTTAGGACCACCACCGGCGCCACGCAATCGACGGTAGCCGCCGGGTCGTGCCCACCCGCTCGAGTGGCCCGCCGCAATATTGGCTGCCCGTTACTACAGAGTCGCGACCACGTCGATGTCGCCCTCCTGGTCGTTCAAGGCCAGGACGTGCCTGGAAGTGTGGGAGGTCCGCACCCCGAGGCTGACCACGCCGATCTGCGCCTTGGCGTGCACGGCGTAGGCCGCCCCAGCCGGCACCTGCACGCTGATGTCGCCCTCTTGGGCGGAGACGCCCACATAGCTGGGCGGGGTGCTGAACCACAGTGAGATATCGCCCTGCTGGTCCTGCACCTGCGCCCGGGCTGAGGAGAGCGCCTCCGCGTCGATATCGCCCGACTCGGTCGAGAGGCTGATGGCACCGCTCAGCTTGCTCACGTTCAAGTCTCCTGAGCTGGCCTCCAGCTGCACCGGCCCGGAGAGGCCGGTGGCCTGGATGTCGCCTGAGCCGGCCGATACTGCTACCGGAGTGCCGGTCGGCACCGCCACGGTGAGGGTGCCTGCGCAGCGCCCGGGGCAGGACAGGCCGAGGTCGAGCTTCCCCCTGCTCTGGGCCATCGTCAGGTACGGGCGGGCGCCGGAGTAGCTCAGGCTGGCGCTGTAATGGACCGAGGCGTCGCCGCTCGGGGCCAGGTCAACATCGCCTGCGAGGCTGCTCAACGCGACGCCGCCGCGCGGGGCAACGCGGGTCAGTTGACTTGTCATGGAGTGGGACAGGGTGTTCTGGCGGAGGTCCCGCACGACGTTGGACGCCACTGCGGCTGCGCCCCCCACCAGGACCACGAGCACGACGATGACCGTGACGACCTCGAGCGTCCAGCCCTGTCCCGAGCGCTGGCGCCGGCGCTGCGGCTCGGCGGGGGGCGGGGTGATCGCGGACGACTGGGTGGGCACGCCGGCCGCCCGCAGCTGTGCGTCGGCCCAAGCCGAGGCGGCTGATTGAGCTTCGACCCAGTCCGATTCGTCCTCGCGCGGGGCCCTGGTAGCTGGGGCCGGCATGTAGGCGGACGCTGCGCCAGTAGCGCTGCGCATGGCGGCACCCGGCACTGGGGCACCCGGCACTGGGGCACCCGGCACTGGGGCACCGTTCGGCGCTGCATAGGCACCAGCGGGAGCGCCGCCAGCCGACCCGCCAAAAGGGGGCCCCTGTGGGCCCCACTGGCCACCGGGACCGGACGAAGGGTAGTCGCCGGGCCCACCCGGAGGAGGCCCCCACGGCCCGGCCATGCTTCGCGGTGGCCGTTGGCCGGAGCGGGAGACAAACGGCAGCCTGTCGGAGAACAGAAGCACGGCGACCCCCAGCCCGGTGAGGACAGCCCACACCGGCAGCGCCTCCCAGCGGAAGGCCGGCCAGAACCCGAACCACCAGATCAGGGCCAGTGCGATCGCCGCAAGGACGAGCGCCCAGGACCGGGCGTTGCGGTCCCAGGAGTTCCAATGGTGGCCGATATGCATGTTGCGCCAAACACCGCTCTCACTGCCGTCTTCGGGGACGAACAGCCACGCCAGCCCATAGAGGACCGGTCCGCCGAAGCCACCGATGAGCAAGGAGGCCACGACCATGCCAACCCGGAGCACCGTCGCGTCCACGCCCAGGTACTCGCCCAGCCCTCCCATCACACCCGCCACCCGGCGGTTAGAACGGCTCCGGCGCAACTTGCGAGGCGGCGCTGAATAAGGTGCCACCGGGGGTCGCGGGGAGAAGGGGCCCGTGCCCTGGTCCGGCTGGTACATGTTGCCATCATCGCCCACTCTTGGTCCGGCGGCTATCAGGGTTCCCCCCGGACCAGCCCTGAACGTGGTGCCCGTGAGCGCAGGGCCGCTCCCGGGTGGTCCTCGGGTTACTTCACGGGCTCTCGGCGTGGGACTATGGGGACATACAGCAAAGCGCAACCGCTGGGCTAGGCCCGCCGGAGCCGGGCATGAGCGCTCGCGCTGGCGCGCGCCAATTGCGGGGCGTCGTGCGGCCCGCAGGGGCAACCGAGCTCCGCCGGCCGTGCCAGGACAGGGCAATTGCGGGTGTCGCCCACGCTGTGGCTTCACGGACGGGGGTCAGCCCGCTGGCCGCTCAATTCGCCTTACTGGCCCTCACCCTGTTCGGTGGGGCAGGGATCGCCCTGTACCTGGCCGGATGGTTGTGCATCCCGCTCGAGGGTGAGGACCGTCCCTTGGTGCAAGCGGCACTCTCTGACCACCGGACCCTCAAGCTCGTCGGAGCGACCGCCAGTGCCCTCGTGGCCTTGATGGCTGGGGCCTCGGTCCTCGGCTCGGTGCCTGTGCTCGGAGCGGTGGCTCCCGGGCTGGTAAGCCTCTCGGCCCTGATCGCGGTTTGGCGCCACGCCGGCCCAGAGGACAGAGCGAGCATGGAACGCCTGTTCACGTTGGCCACCGGTGCGGGGACGCCCGGAGCGCCGGCAGCGCGCCGGTTGCTGGTGGGAGGTGCACGAATAGCGCTCGGTGCGGGCCTGATCGCGCTGGGGACATCGACCGTGCTGGCGCCCACGCACCTGAACGGCGCGGACATCGAGATCGCCCTGGCCGCGCTTGGGGTGGTAGCCGGCTCGTCGATCATCTTGGCGCCGTGGTGGCTGCGCGTCGGCCGTGACCTGGCGGGCGAGCGACGCCAGCGCGCCCGAGCCGAAGAGCGCGCCGAGATGGCAGCCCACCTGCACGATTCGGTGCTCCAAACACTCGCTTTGATCCAGCGCTCGGCGGGGGACCCGCAGCAGGTGCAACGCCTGGCGCGTGCTCAGGAACGCCAGCTGCGTTCCTGGCTGTTCGACAAACCGTCCGCCAACCGCGGTCCCGAGACGCTGTCCTCGTCACTCGCGGCCTTGCAGCAGGAAGTGGAGGCCGACCACGGACTGCGCACCGACGTAGTTACCGTCGGCGACGCCGTTTTGGACGAAACCCTCAGCGCGTTGCTCGCGGCCACCCGCGAAGCTGTGGTCAACGCAGCCAAGTGGTCAGGGGCGGACGTCGTGTCGATCTACGCTGAAGTCGAACAGGAGGCTATTTCAGTGTTCGTGCGCGACCGGGGTTGTGGTTTTGACCCGGCGCAGGTAGGCCCGGACCGCAAGGGCTTGAGTGATTCGGTGTACGCCCGCATGCACCGCAACGGCGGTACCGCCGCCGTCCGCAGTGCGCCCGGGCAGGGCACTGAGGTCGAGCTCAGTATGCCGAGGCGGGCGGCGTAGTGGGCCTCGGCCCCAAGGTGTTGCGGGTTTTCCTGGTGGACGACCACCAGCTGTTCCGCGCCGGGGTCCGCCACGAGATCACTGCGACCGGTGAGGTCGAGATCGTCGGGGAAGCCGGTGACGTGGCGGGGGCCGTCGAGCGCATCTTGACCTGCCAGCCGGATGTGGTCCTGCTGGATGTGCACATGCCTGACGGCGGCGGCCCCGAGGTCGTGCGCCAGGTGCTCGCCGCCCAACCGGGCGTCCGTTTCCTTGCTCTCTCGGTCTCCGACGCCGCCGAGGACGTGATCGGTGCGATCCGCTCCGGGGCACGGGGGTACGTGACCAAGACGATCTCGACCGCCGAGCTCGTCGACGCCCTCCGCTCGGTGGCCGCCGGCGACGCGGTGTTCTCACCGCGCCTGGCCGGTTTTGTGCTCGACGCTTTCGCGGCCAGCCCCCAGCCGGTGGCGGTCCACTTCGACCCCGAGCTGGACCAACTGACGTCGCGTGAGCGCGATGTGCTCCGGCTCATAGCTCGGGGTTATGCGTACAAGGAGATCGCTCGTGAACTGTTCATCTCGGTGAAGACCGTCGAGACCCACGTGTCGGCGGTGCTCCGCAAGCTCCAGCTCACCAACCGCTACCAGCTGACTCGCTGGGCCATGGAGCGCCGGCTGGTACCGCCGGGGAACTGAAGGGTATGTGGGCCGACGGGACAGCTAACGGGGAAAAGAGCATGACGGGTGGCGCCTTGGCTGCGTTGGTCGGCCAGCGCCAAGTGGCAGAGTTCCTGTGGACGGCGGCGCGAAAACCGGTCCATGCCTACTTGTTCGTTGGCCCTCCTGGTTCGGGGAAGCTGGCCGCCGCTCGCGCCTTCGCCAGCCTCGTGCTGTGCCCTGGCGAAGGGGACGACGGCTGCGGAACGTGCCAGCGGGTCGCCGAGGGCAAGCACCCCGACGTGGTGGTGATCGAGCGTGAAGGGGCGAGCCTGTCTATCGAGCAGGCGCGCGAGGTGACGCGCCTGGCTGCTCGTAGCTCGGTGGAGGGTGGCCGCGTCGTAGTCGTCGTCCCAGACCTCCACTTGGCCGGTGACGCTTTACCGGCGCTGCTGAAGACCATCGAGGAGCCGGCCGGCCCGGTGCTGTTCGTCGGCTTGGCCGAGTATGTGCCGCCCGAGCTGGTGACCATCGCGAGCCGCTGCGTGCGTGCCGACTTCCGCCCGCTCACTGAGGACGAACTGTCCAGAGCCCTCGAAGCTGAGGGAGTGGCGCCGGCAAAAGCCGAGGCGGCAGCGAGTATGGCGGGGGGACGCCTGGACCGGGCGCGCTTGCTCGCCAACGACCCCGCGGCCGAAAGTCGTCGCCAAGTCTGGGACGCCGTGCCGGCGCGGCTCGACGGGAGCGGCGCCACCGTCGCCGTGCTCGTCGCCGAACTGGTCGAGCTGCTCAAACGGAGTGCAGAGCCCCTCGAAGCGCGTCAAAGCGGCGAGGTCTCCGAGGCGGCCGAGCGCGCCGCGGCCGCCAGCCCGGTCGCCGTCGCACGGCCGAGCCAGGGCCCACCAAGAGCGCCCGCTGGTCCTGGCCGGCCTGTTCAGGCTGCAGCACGTTCGGCCCAGGTGCTGGCCCGGGCCGGAGCGAAGGAACTGGAAGAGCGCCATCGCCGCGAACTGCGCCGCCAGCGCACGGATGAGCTCCGTTCGGGACTGGCCGTGCTAGCCCGGGCGTACCGCGAGCGCGCCGTCCAGGGCCAGGTGTCGCCGGCCCAGGCGCGTGGCGCGGTCGCCCTGATCGACGAGCTGTCGGCCGACCTCGCCTTCAACCCGGGAGAGCAATTGGCCCTTCAGGCGCTGTTCGTGCGGCTTGACCGCCTCGCGCAGGTGTCCTAGCCGCGTCCAGCGGGGCCATGATGTCCATGGCCACGGTGACCGGGCCCGCCGCCTGCACCGCCGCCACCTTGGGCCCCGGGGAAGGGGTGCCCGCTCGGGACAATAGTGACGGCCAGAGCGGTCACTGCATCACTCCCGCCTTGGGTGCCGACGACCCTCACCGCGTCGCCGTTCGCCAGCGTCGGAGAGGCGTTGCCGCGCTGCTTTAGCTGTGTGCCGCTGGTCAGGGTCACCGCGACGCTCGTCCCGTTGCCTGCGGTAAGCGTGAAGCCGCCCGAGCTCAGGTCCGACACGGCGCCGGAGTATTGGGCAAGAGGGACGCGCACTACCGTCGCGGTCACCGCTTGGGTGCCGCCCTGCACGCCCGCCACCACCACAGAGTCACCTGGGAGCACCCCCTGTAAGCCTGGGGAGCTCTGACCGGGCTCGACGTAGTCGGTCTGTGCGGTGAGCGTGACCGTCACGCTCGTGCTGGTACCGGTCAGCTCGCTCGGCCACTGCGCCAGCGTCAAGCTGAATCCGGTGCTCGTGACGACCGGGCCCACGGCACCCGTGTCACGGGCGAGCGGCACCATCACCGATCGAGCGGTGATGGCGCCAGGGCCAGTGGCCATGCCGGTTACTTCCACGCTGTCCCCGTCGAGGACGCCCTGGATGCCTGCGCCGCTCTGCCCGGGTTCGAAGTACTTAGTGCTGTCCGTGACCGTCACAGCAATCGTCGTGCTGGTCGCCGTGAGGCTTGCCCTCCGGGAGGCCGGGAGCTGCAAGCTGAACCCGCTCTGGCTCACGGCGCCGGCCGTACCGCTCACTTCTACGCTGCGTTGGCGATGGTGGCCCCAGCCCGGCGCGCCGCCTCCAGGACCGCTCCCGCTCCCGCCGCCTCCGGGCTCGTGGCCGCGATGAGAAAA
Source organism: Acidimicrobiales bacterium (assembly GCA_035503975.1). GTDB lineage: Bacteria > Actinomycetota > Acidimicrobiia > Acidimicrobiales > Palsa-688 > DATJMJ01. The sequence goes on from DATJST010000219.1 coordinate 10,893, forward strand.
CATGTGGCCTGCCGCTGCCGGCGATGCCCCAGCAGCGCTTACGCTCGCCGTGGAGACCACCGCGGCTAGCAGCGTGCCGAGCAGTGTACGCGCCAGCCATGACATGGTGTGCCACGCTCGCGCAGACAATCGGGCGCGACCAACCGGAAAATGACCGTCACCTGAGGTTGTGGCCGACACGTAGCCTCCTATCACAGGGCGACGGCCTTGTCGTTAGCC
>DATJST010000220.1:0-24632 GCA_035503975.1 Acidimicrobiales bacterium
GCCCTTCAACGAAGCCTGCCCCTCGCCCTCGAGCTGCAGCACCGCACCCTTGAGGCTGGCCTGGCTCTGGCCCTGCATCTGGAGCTGCGTATCGGCCGATACGTTCACCTGCAGCCCGGATAGCTTGAGATTTTGCTGGGCCTGGATAGTGATGTTCGGCGCCTGGACCGTGATGTCACCCGAGCTCGAAAAAGCGACCTTGGAATCGCCCGCCTGTATGGTGAGCGCCTGGCCGCTCGGGATCTGCAGCACGGTGCTTTCCTTGGAGATCTTGAACGTGTGCTGCGCTCCGGCAAGTTGCACTTGGAAGTACTGGTCTGCCGGCTGGGTGCCGTCCCCGAACTCGTACAAGTGGCCGAGGCGCGACGTCGTGCGGCGGGCCGAGACCTTGCCATCCTCGACGGTCCATTTGGGGATGGTTGACTTCGAGCCGAAAAGGCCGCCAAGGACAACCGGCTGGCGGGGATCGCCACCCTCGAACGCAACGAGCACTTCGTCGCCAACCTCGGGGATGCTCACGCTGCCTCGCGAGACCCCTCCACCAGGTGCGAGGATGCGTCCCCAGGCGCTCTCTTGGCTCTGGTCGAGCCCCGGGAACAGTACCTTGACGCGCCCGCTCTGGTTGGGGTCGTTGATATTGGTCACCGTTCCTACCACCAGGCCCGGGTGGTGGGTCGCCGCGCCCAACAACGGGCTGTGGCGGCCGTAGCCGTTGGCCGCCGAGGGGCCGTAGGTGCCCCGGCCTCCGGACCAGAACCTGGTCATGAGCCCGCGGCGCGGGCGATAGGTGTGCTCAACTCGGGTGATCGGGTAGGTGCCGGTCAGTGGGCCGGCGTCGGAAACCTTCACGCTGCTGCCGAGCGCGACGCTGTCGTTGCCTGTGGTGAGCCCGGCCGCGCGGACGGAATTGGCAGTGGCCCAGTCGAAGAGAGCTTGGCTCAACTGGCTAACTTCGTCTTGGGTCGACCCGGATATGGAGGCGGTGACGAGGGTGGCGCTGCCGAAGGCGCTGTCGCCGTCCGAAACCGAGTCCGCCAGCGTCGAGCTCGCCTTCAAGGTGGCTGACGTGCTCGAGCCCGTGAGCTGTTGCTGGTTGGTCCGGTCCCACCCGTAGACCGACACCGACCCCGGCGGGTGGCCACTGGCGCGGACCGAGAATGTCGTGAGGTCCGTGGAAAGAGCCAGTTCGACTTCCGTACCCGTGGAAGGCTTTTTGAAATTGAGCGTGCCGTCTTCGACCCACCAGTTGAAGCCCGCCCGGCTGGCCATCTCGGTCAAGAAGGCGAGGTCCGAGTCCACCTGCAACACGTAGTCGAAGGTGACGCTGGTGGGGTCGGTGCTCGCAGACAACCCCGCGCTGCTCGCCATCTGGGAGACGATGTCTGAATAAGCGATGTTCAAATAGGTCTTGACACGCGACCCCCGCGCCAGGCGGTGGCTCTTGTCCAAGGCGACGACGACCATTTCGGGCTGGTCGCCTTCGGATTGCTCCACCGCAACGCTCGTCACCTCAGCACTAATCAAATTGTTGCCGGCCGGCACCGACACCACCACCGTGGTGCCGAGCTTGACCGTGCCCGAAGTTGTGAGCGCGTAGCCCACATCCAGGAACCGCAAGGTCACCTGGCTCGTAGTGCACATCTCGTGCTCGACCTTGCACTCGAGCAGAGCGTCTTGCCAGGCGGTCGCCAGCAGGCTGCCGTCGAACTTGATCGCGGGCGAAAGGGTAATTGGCACGCCGTACAGCTCCTCGGGCTGTCGTTAAACTAGTTCGGGGATCGCCAGTACTTGTCCGGGCCGGAGCGCCATGGGATCCTCGATCCCGTTCAGGTCGGCGATCAACCGCCACCTGGTGGGGTTGCCGTAATGGACGGCAGCGATCCGGTCGAGCGTCTCGCCGGGCTGGACCCGGTGGGCCCTGTGGGGATGTGGTGTCCCTGAGGTAGGGTTCTGCGGCCCGAAGGCTTTACCGTCCTGGTACTGCATGAGGCTCAGGTCGACGTCCGCTCGCAAAGGCACACCGTCGCTGGAGAAGTAGCTGAAACTGACACTCGCCGAGGTGATGACTGCCTTGAACGAGTACATGCTCCCCCAATGGAACTGGACCCACGGTGGGCGCGCGTTGTTGGTGTTCTCGTTGCTGCCCGGCAGTGTCGTGTCGATCTCCATGAGCCCCATGAGCTGGTCGGTGTAAGTGGTGACGGCGTCACCTGTGCCCGTAGTGTCGAAAAACAGCTTTATCGACATCGTCCCCGATTGGGCTCCCTGGTAGGCGAGCGTCGGGACTCCCTTGCCGACATTTTCAGGAGCTCCCCAGCTGTTGGTACGACTGAAACTTAGCTCGGCGGGGTTGAACAAGCACGGGATGGTGTCACCCTTCTCCGTTTCGAGCAGTGCCTTTTTGCTGTTCTGCTGCGCCATCAGAACACCTCCATGGCCAAAAGGTGGCCCCGGCGCTCGAGGTCGTTGAACCGGCGCGCCGCGACCCTCTCCATCAATTCGTCGAGATCCTCGTTCACCTGCGGTGACCGCGGGGGTGTTGTGGCCGCGCCCGGGACCGCCCCCGTGCCGGAGGGCGCCTCCCGGTTGCCGCCCACCAAGGGCGAGCCGGGCCGCGCTGAAGTGGGCCGCGTCGGCGACTTCCAGCGCATCACCAAGGGTCCATTTGGGATTGACATGGGGCCTTTTCCTTCCGTGCCGAGCAACACGCCAGTGCGGCGGTTGGCGATGTTCTGCTGCTGCCCGCTTGCCGGTGGCGAAGCGGGCTTCTTACTGCTGGCTGTCACGCCCGGGCCCGAGGCGAGCCCTGCCTGTCGGGTGACGGCGAGACGCCCCAACACGAGCGCGACCGCCGGAGCGGAGACGGGGAGCGCAGCCGTCCCGGCACCCGCAGGCTCACCAGGTGAGCCGAAACCTGTCCGGTCGGCGCCGCCCCGTGCTCCCCTGAGCGGCGGGAGGGCGGTCTGTTCGCGCCGAGCAGCGCCGCGGTGCAGCACCGCGCCGGCAGGCCGGGCAGAGCGCAACGGCGCCGGGGACCGAGACTGGGGGACCGCGTCAGCTCGTTCGTGCCCGAGCGCTCGCTCCGGCGGTGATGCCAGGCCACGCGGCGGCGGTGCTGCCGGCGCCCGTGCCGGGCGTGGACGGCCGGCAGCGCTCGGGGTGTCCGGCTTCCCGTGTGGCTGCGCCGTACTCCTGCGCCCAACCTCGACGAGTTCTCTCCTGCGGGCTTTCAAGTGGGCCACCCCTGGTCCGGGGGCGGCGATCACCGGCCGCAGCGCCTGGCGGCTTTCTGGCTGCCAAGGGCCGAGCGCAAGAGCGTGGCGAACGATTGTTCCCTCGCCCTTCCAAGTTTGGCGTTGGCCCGGAGGGCCCCCAGAGGCCGCGCCGGCCGTTCTGCCCGCCGAGCGTCTCGCCGGCTCACCGGCACCCGTCTGGGCCGGGGTGGTCCAGGGGGCCTCGGTTCGGCGGTACATCGCCGCACCGTCTCGCGATGCAGCCGCGTCACGCCAGGTGGCAAGCCGAGCCCGGACTGCCGCCCTCACGAGGAGCCCCGCTCCGCTCCGGGTGCCCGTCCCGGCCCGCTCGGCCGTGGCGCCAGCGGCCGCAGGCTCGGCCCGTCCCCACGGAGCGGGCGCGAGGCCGACCGGGATTCGTTGGCGTGGCCATGTCGCGCCATCCTTCGCCGTAGCGGACCGGAGCGTGAGCATCCTTTTCACCGTGGGCCCCGGTCCCGGTAGCGGCATGGGAGCGGCAGGCCCGGGCGGAGTGGCCGAGCCTCCAGGGTGCTCCCGGGGCGGCGGTACCGCGCGAGCCGGCGAAGCGCGGCCCGTGCCCGGAGCTCGTTGAGGCGGGCGGCTACTGGGCGCAGTCATTGGCCTGCGCGGGTCGCGGTCGTGCGCTTGTGCCAGGGCTGCCCTAATGAACGTCGGCCGGGCGAGACCTGGTTGGGCGGCACCGGACTGCATGCTCGGCGCGGAGGGTGCCGGGCTGGCGGTCCCACCAGTAGCGGCGACGCCGGTACGAGCCGGCCTGTGAGGGAGGGCGTTACGGCGGGCCCAGCCGGGGCCACCCCGGCCGACCGTCACCGAACCGGCGAGCTCGCCGGGCACCGGGTGGCGCACCGCCCAGGACGGCTGGAGCCCCGGCAGCCAAGCTGGGCCGGCCCCACCAGCGGAGGGCGTACGGCCGCCACGACTGGTCGTGCTTGCCCGCGCCACTGCCTGGGGCACCCGGCGCAAGGCGGAACCCGCGGCCAGGACCTTGTGCGCCGCTGCACTCAGGGCGCTCGTTACGGGCGGGGGCGAAGCGTCCATGGCGGTCCGTCGGGCGCCCGAACGGCCTCGGGCCGGCTGTTGGGCGGCGGGGGAGGGGCTGGCTCGCGGCGCCCATGGCACCCACGCCGCCAAGGGCATCTTGGGAGGTCCTGGGTCTGGGCGGTTCAGCGCCCAAGTGCGTGCCACAGCCCGCGGTGAGGGGGCAGGGATAAACCCCGGGGCCATTGGCCGGCCCTCCTGAGCAAGCTGGTCCGCGGGCCCACTCCTCGGGCGCTTAGGCCTTTGTCGGGTAGGGGCCCCGTCCGCCCGCTGCCGCGCGGCTGGCAAGAAGGGGGAAGGCTGCGCGGCCTCCGCGCCTTCAGAGCCGGCTGCGGGCCGGGTTGTTCCTGGCCGGCTACGTGGCACCGCGCTCCCCACCCGCACCAGGGCCGGGAGGACGGTCCGGGCGAGGGCTCGCATGTGCGCCAGCACCGGTGTGTGGGCCAGCGTTGGAGCACGGGTGAGGAGCGGCGCGCCGGCCGGCGGTGGCGTGCGGCCCGGCAGGGCAGCCGGGTAGGCCGGGGCCCGGACCTGGGCTCGCGCCGGGACCTGGGCTCGCGCCGGTACCAGAACTCGTGCGCGGACCTGGGCTGGTGTCGCCAAGTGCCCTAGGGCGGGCCGCGGGCCGTGGCCGGTTGAGCCCTGGAGCCACCCGCCAGCCCTCCCCGGGGCAGTGCCCGCCTGGGTGGGCACGAGCGCGGGGCCCGGCGAGGTGGTGGCGGAACGTGGGGTGGGCGCGGGTTGGGGACTCTTCGGTAGCCACCGCGCCACCCATGGAGCAGCGAGCACGGTTGCCCATGAGCCCAACCGACTGGCCCGCGGTGCGGTATCACGGTCTCGCCCTGCGCCGGCGGCGCTCGGTAACAGCAACTGGCTCGGTTGGGGGGCGGCGGTCGCCGAGCCCGGCCTCGCCCGGCGAGCGGGTGCGGGCCGGCGCGCGCCCCCGCCAGGCAGCACCAACGGCCCGGCCGCGGCCCGCCGGCGGGAGCGGGTCGGCCGCGCGAAGGCGGCTATAAGCGGCGCCATCGTGGTGCGAGGCGCTGGCGGGATAGGTGCTGGCCCGGGTGGGAGCGGCTGGCCTGAAGCGGCGCGCGCCCGCGCAACAAACAGGCCGCTTAGGAGCCCGGACCTGGCCGCGGCTGGTTGCCGCGAGGCGGTCGACCAGCGAGCTCGCGGTGAGCTGCTCGGCGGTGACCAGGTGGTGGCCCCAATGGGCGGGGGAGGTGTCCGGGACAGCCCGTTGCCGGAGAAGAGGGCGGCCGCGGGCAACGGGGAACGTCGGCCAGGAGGCGATAAGCCGCCACTGTCGGAAGGCACGGCGGCCGCTGCCTTGGGTGCGGCCTCGCCGGCGCTGGGCCGTCTCGCGAGGAGCGGGCCCGCGGCTGGCCCAACTGGCGCCCTTCGCCGTCTCGCTAACGGCGGCCCTGAGGCAGCCCACGCCCGAGCCGCACGCCGCAAGCTAGCTCGCGGGGTAGGTGGCGCCGGTGCGCCAACCCCGGTGCCGATCGGAGCAGCGACAGGCGGGAGGCCGATCCGAGCCCCGACTGCCGGCTTTGCCGTTGCCAACGGCGGCGGCAGAGCTTTACCGGGTGGGAGCTCTGCTCGTCTGGATGGCACCGCGTCCGCTCGTCGCGCCCGCAACCGCCGGCTGACGGCCTCGACTGTTCGTGGCCAGGACGGCCGTTCCGCCATCGCCCCCCCGCGCGCTGCGGGGAACGTCCGCCGGGCGAGCTCGCGCGGCGCTTCAAGTTCCGGCCAACATGCCAGCAGCCCTGCCAAGGGACGCTGCTGCGTGACCCCGAAGCGTGCCGGGCTGGCGGGCACCGTCGTCGGCGCGCCGGTCGCCGGCCGGAGTACAGCGGCGCCGCCCGCCAGGGTGCGCGCCAGTAGCAGCAAGTTCTCCTCTGAGGCCCTGAACGCCGAGCCCTGTGAGCCGCCGCCGGCCGCCGCAGCTCGTGGATGCGCGCCCGTCCCGCTGCCTGCCCACGCCCGAAGGAACTCTGTGGTGCCGATCGGTGACCGGGACCGCCCGCCGGTCCCGCCACGGCCGAGCCCGCCACTTTGCCTGCCTGGCTCTGGAGATGAGGGCAGCCTCGCCATTGTCCTACTGGGCCTGGCGGTCCTGCTGGCCGCTTGCGGTGGGGGCCGCCCTGTGGGTCGCCTCGTGCTGACGCTCAACCGGTCGCGCGCCCCGAGCAGGTGGCCGCTCGATGCCACCTCTTGGGGCACGACGACGTAGGCGGGTTCGCTGGTCATGCGCTGGGCAGCGCCGGCGGGCCCGGTTTCGCGCCCGACCCGGGACTGACCGGCGCGGGCGGTGGCCCGGGGCAAGCCGAGCGGCGGCAAGCGCGCGCCAGTGCCCTCTCCACCGGACCTGCTTCGCTGGGCTAGGCCGCCCGCCCGACCGCTCATACGGTCCTGGACCAGTTGGAACATGTGGTCGCGGCGCTCTTGGGCGGTCGCCGACACCAAAGCGTGAGCGCGCTCGCCCGCGATGGGGAGGTACTCGTCGGGAGGGCGGACCGGGAGCCGGCCTGGGGCCACAGCTACCACGGCCAGACGCTGGCCGGCCAGGATACGGCTGGCCAGGCTGCGCCCGACGACGCGCACGAAGCGTGTCGTTTGCGCCGCGAGCGACCCTACGCGCTTGGCACCAGGTCGAGGCCTGGGGCGGCCCCACCGGCCGAACGCGTAGCGCAGGGCAGCCTCGCTGCCGAGGCGATGAGGCACCGCCGCCGCCCCTTGAGCGGGGCTACCGGCGTCGTCCGCGCCTTGCGGCCCGACTGGCCCGCTCGGGGCGCCCGGCCGGCGCGCCCTGCCCGACGGAGCGCCGTCGGGCTCGGTGCCCAGGCTCATGGGGCCCCGCTGTAGGTGTTCGAAACGAAGCCGTGGTGCGCCACTTCGAGTTCTTCCTGGAGCGCTTCGTTGGAACCGGCGCTGAAATGAGGGCCGCTCCAGCGCACCGGGAAAGCGTCAGCGATGTCCCAGCTCCGTAGGCGCGCGCCGTTGGTGCCGAGTGCGGTGATCGCCCCGGTGCAGCGGGTTATTTTGTTCCCGGCTGCGGCGAACCCGTCACCCGACGATTTGGACACCCACTGAAAAAGGGCGTCGCTATTGGTAATGCCCGCCTTCATCACGATATTGGGCCAGCTCGCCCGGCCGGGGAACTTGTGCACGAAGCCATTTTGGCCGCCCTCTTCGTACTCCTTCACCGTTACATGGAGCTCGAGGCCTGAAACCTCCTGGAAGACGCCGATCTCAACTCCGTCGACCTCGAACATGAACATCGGCGACACCGGCACTATCCCGGCAAAATCGCTCGCCACTTGGCTCATAATGTCCGCACCGCCTCCCACGCCCGAGCATTGAGGGCAGCCACGCCGCGGACCAGGCGTGCCCTGTCGGCGTGCTCGAGGTCCAAGATGTCGTCGAGCCGCCAGTGCAGGTGGTATGCGAGGTACACGATCTCCTGCCAGAGCGCCTCAGTCGGGTACTGCATCATCTCTGGGTACTGGGGACCTCCTCGATGGCGGCCCGTCGCCCAGTCGGCACCGCTGGCCGCGCCTCGGCATCGCCGTTACCAGGGCTCGGCCGGGGAGCGGCGGAGGCATTGCTGCCGCTGCCAGGCCCAAGTTCAGCGCCCTGGCCCTCGCCGGCGGCCCGCTCAGCCCGAGAAGACGCTCGCCTCGCCGCGGCTTGTTCGGCACGCTGCATTTCATCTTGGGCCTCGAGCAGAGCCTCGATGTCTGCGGGGGTGCCGAAATTAATCACCCCGTAGAAATCCTGCAGGTAAGCAAGGTCAGCGGCGAAAAGGTTCTCTATTTCGTGGGCCGTGACCAGTTCGAGGGTGCCGATCCGGCGCACCACCCTGGCCAGGACCAAGATGGTGAGCCGGGGGTCGTCGGCCGAGTTTATGGTCGGGTCGCGGAGAGGCTCGAGCTCGTCACGCGCCGTAGCCAGGCGCATGAGACCACTCTTGTGGAGGGTGCCGTGCTGGTCCAGGTAACCCCGGGGCAGGACGAACTCGTACTCGGTCCTCAGCGCGCTCATTCCAGGGTCACTTTGTCCGTTCTAGCTTTTCGTGCTGGAGCGTCCAGCTCTCGCTTATGGGGTCGTTGCCCCCGACCGTGAACGTGTCGTTAGAGATCTTCGACGGCCAGGCGTTGTAAAAGTTCCATCGGGCCAATTCGGTGAGCGCCGAGTCGTAGATCACGATCGAGCCGTTTTTGCGCTGCCCGTCGAGCGAAGTTGCCGACATACCCTTGGTCCGGATCGCCTCGAACCACTTCCAGAGCGAGTCCTTGGTGGAGTCGAGGGGAGCGAGACGCTTCACAGTGATCTCGCCGGTCCATTTGGGTTTGGAAAACGCCTTGCGCTGGGAGTACTGGCCGCTCTGGAGCTGTTGCGCCAGATCCGTGACTTCTAGCTCGAGGTCCAAGCCGCTGACTTCGGTCAGCTGGGCGATAACCTCGCCGTCGATCTCCAAGAAAAAATGGTTCGCTATTAGTGGGTCTTGTTTGACGATGGTGTCGGCCGGCATCTAGTTCTCTCCCTCGGTATCGGTGTGCTCGGGGCTCAACTGGCTGACTGCTTTTGCTGGCTTATGCGGAAGATCACGAACTCGGCCGGTTTAACCGGTGCGATCCCGACCTCCACGACGAGCTTGCCCTCGTCGATCGACTGCGGCGGGTTGGTCTCCGCGTCGCATTTCACGAAGAAGGCTTGGTCGGGCGACGTGCCGAAGAGCGCCCCTTCTCGCCATAACCCGGTGAGGAACCCCGTCAACGTCCGTTTGACGCCCTCCCAGAGCTTCATGTCGTTGGGCTCGAACACCGCCCACTGGGTGCCGTCCAGGATCGTCGTCTCGACCATGTTGAACAGCCGGCGCACGTTGAGGTAGCGCCAGTCGGTGTCTGAGCTGAGCGTGCGGCCGCCCCAGATGCGGATACCACGCGTCCCGAAGGGCCTTATGCAGTTGATGCCTGTTGGGTTGAGCAGTGACTGTTCGGCCTTGGTGACGGGGTACTCGACGTCGAGGCACCCCGCGATGGTCTCGTTGGCGGGAGCCTTCCACACGCCGCGGCTCTCGTCGACGCGCGCCCAGACCCCGGCGATGTGGCCCGAAGGCGGGATGAGGATCTCGGAGTCCGAGCCGTTGGCCGAGTTGGGGTTTTCGACCCTGATCCAGGGGTAGTACAGGGCTGCGAAGGCGGAGTCGTACATCGCCTGGTTGCCTCGCCAGTCGCGGATCTGCTGGGGCGACATGCCGGGTGGCGCGTCGAGAATGGCCATACGGTTGCCGTGCAGCTCACAGTGGGTGATCAACGAGGTCTGGACTGCTTTCCACATGGCCAGGTCGACGGTTTTGTCAGGCTTGGTCGCCGCAGTGATGAGGTCGGGGACGATGACCATGGTCACGTCCTCGGCGATGGCGAGGCCATCGATGCCAGTGCGGGTCGATTCGGAGCCGGCGAAGGCGCGCCCGTTGACTGCCACCGGGGTCCCGGGCTGTTTGGCCAGAGCGAAGGTACCGGGCTTCATGACATCGATCATTGACGATAAATCGACCTTTTTGTCCAGGTTGACCTTGACCTTGACCTTCGTCGAGGCGGCGTTGACGACGGTCTCGACATTGCGGTCGCCGGGCGTGATGGTGAGGTTCTCGAAGCTCTCGACCGGCGTGTCGCCCTCGAGGACAATCAGGTTGAACGGGTTAGGCCCGTCCTGGCCGTCGGCCTCGGCCTTGCTGACTGCGACCGAGACATTGGCGTCGGGCTCTACCGTCGTGATCTCGAGCGGGGTGCCGAGAGCGTTATCTGCCGCGGGCAAGGCCAGTTGCGCTGGTTGACCAGAAGGAGCCGTATTGGGTATGCGGACGACGTACGCAATCGTCCCGCCGTTGTCGAAGTAGCCACGGACGGCTATGGGCAGCATGCACCCTTCGGCAAAACCTCCGTAGTTTTGCTCGAACTGAGTCCAGCTGGTGACCAACCGTGGCTTTACGCCCTGGGGGTCCGTAGGGTCGTCGTCGGGGTAGCTCCCCGTGAAGCCCACGAAAGCGGCGATGGCGGTCGCCGCGGCGGTGAGAACTTTCTGTGACGATGGGACCTCTTCGACGTATACACCGGGTGCTGCGTAAGTGGGCATTCGCCTCCCCCTGTATGTCTTGACCTGTTCGTTTGATGTCCGTCGGCTAACCGCGTAGCAGGCTGGCGAGGACAGCCAGTGCCCTCAGTGCAGACCTTAGAGCAAAGTTTGCCGCCTGTCCGACCTCACTGAGGGTATTTCCCCCATCGTCGAGCGCGGCGGGTGGTCCTGGGAACCACGAAATACACGAAAAAGCGGACATAGTGGGACATAGCGGACTAGGGAGGCCGTTCGGACTTCGTAAGTTCGTCCCGGGCCGGGCTGCGCAGCCGCCGAGCTAGGTAATTGTCACCTGCGAGATCTCGCTTTGCCGCGCCCGTGCGGCAGCCGGTCCCCGATCTCAACCGACATTGGTGTGGACCGTCCCCGGGAAGGTGACGCTGATGATGCCTCCCCACGAGCAGTTGCAGGTGGCTCCTGCGCAGACCGCTGGCACGCCCCCAATCAGTGTCGTCGGGGCCGGCGGCTTCCAAGGCCCTACGGGTACGGGCACGCAAGGCATGGGCGTCAATACCCCGAGAGCGGCGGCCGTCGCCGCCGCGACTGTCGGGTTGGACAGGGTCGAGCACATGCCAAAAGGCGGGATGTTGAGGAGCGGTACGAAGTCCTCGATCGTCGTCGCCGGCTTGCCCTCGATCAGCACCCGCCGCAGCGGCAGGACGTTGAGCGTTGCCGGCGCCAAACCGAACGAGCACAGAAGGGAGGCCGTTGCCACGAGCGGCGGGGGCACCGGCCTACAGCCTCCTGCCTTTAGCCGAGAACGTGAGCGGCGCGCCTGCATCGTAGAGCAGGCAGACGATGGAACGGTCTCTCCGGTTGGAGTCGTCCCAACTCTGAGGAGAGGGGTACAAGTCGGTGTAGTACAGCGAGCTGTCGGTGTAGGGCGCCCCGACGTAGGGCTGGAACTCGTCGAGGCAAATGGAATTGGCGAAGTCCGAGAGCGCCTTGGGCCCCGGGTAGTCCTCGGTGAGGATCCCCGGTACGTCCCAATAGCGCGGCGGGTCGGGAGGGCACCTCGGTACGGCGGTCGGCAGTGGTGGGTTGTACGGCAGCACGCAGTACACCTCGTCCCGGTGGGGATCGCGGCAGGGCATTATCTTGATTGTCGAGACGAGCAAGTTGGGGTTGGCACTGGGCGGGTTGAGGCATTCCTCGGGCCGCAGGTCGAAAACCGCGACTGGCTCGGGTTTGGTCAGTGCCACGCTGGCACCCGGCTTGGCGGCACTGCCGCACGCGGGCAGGACGCACAACGCGGCGATCGCCAGCGCCAACGCGGCCACGCCCGTTGGACTGCGTCGCCCGAGGCGATGGTGGGGCGGTGCCACTACTTGCGCTTGCCTACCTTGCGCTGCTCCGCCCAACTGGTCGTTCGTTTGGCCGACAGCTGCGCCCAAGCGCTTCGCCAGGTCCGGCGCTTCTCACGCTGTACCGCGACACCGAGTGCGATCAGCTGCCCAGCGGCGAGCGCAGTCGCGACGCCAGTGCGCCAGCGGGCCGGGCCAGAGGCCTGCGGGGGCCGAGCCGCGGCGGCGCGGAGCCACTGTTCGTTGACTGCCGCATCGTGTAGGTCGCCCAGTATGTCCTGAAGCTCCACGGCTGCCTTGGCGGTTCGCTCGGCGGCGCGGCGGTCGCCGGCCCGCGCCAACAGCGGCGCAGCCACCTCGGCGATGTAGCGCAGGCGCTTGGCTTTGATGCGCACGCGGTGTAAGGCGTCGTCGCTCGGTTGCTCGCCGAGGCGGCGTACCGACTTGCTCAGAGAGCGCCACTGGCGCCCAGCCAGTTCTGGCAGCACGACGTATGCCGTGCCCCCGAGGCGTTCCCAGAGCACCGCGGGGACTTCGGCCGTCGTCCCGGCGCCATCGCCTCCGGCGGTGCCCGCCCGGCCGTGCGCACCTCGGGCGGCTACGGCTGGTGCCCGGCTGGCGTCCGCCCCCGCGGCGCCGTCATGGACAACGGTCAAGCCCGTTGGCCTCGTCGAGATGCGGCCGGCCCCGGCTTCCGGCACGTGACCGAGCGCCGCGCTGGTGCTCGTGGCGCGACTTCCTACCTGGGTGCTCGGCCCTCGCGGAGGCTGGCCGAAGGCTTCGAGGAGCCTGAGGCAGGCCATATAGCGCTGGGACGCCATGACGTCGAGCAGTCGCTGGCGGGCCTCCCGCTGGTCGTCGCGGGCCGCCGCGAGCACCGTGGCCGCTCCGGACTGGTCCGCCCCGGCGAGCTCCGCTGTCATGGTCTCGAGCGACAGCTCGCGCACGTCCGCGTCGCGCACTGCGCCAAGGGCCTCGCCCAACCAGCGCAGCTCGGCCCCCACACGGGCTAACCACGCTTCCGCCGGGTCGCTCGCGACGTCGTCCGCTCCTGCGTCGATGAGCGGCCCGAACGCCCGCATAACGGAACGGAGCCGGCGCACAGCCACACGGCTGCGGTGCACGTGCTCGACGTCCGGGTCACCGAGGCGGATAGGGGGGTCGTGCTCCAAAACGGTGGCGAGGCACGCAGCCGCTTGCTGGGCCAGCACATCGGCCATCGACGGCGCGCGGCCGGGGGCCTTGACCGCCGCTCGTCGGCTCCGGCCGTTGCGCACCGCGGGCGCCAGCGGCGGAGGGCTCACGCCGGCCGGTGCGCCAGGCTGGGGGCGCAATTGCTCGTCAGCGCGGGGCGATGAGCTGGCAGCACCGCGCGTGGGTGGCTTTCCGTCGGGCGCCGGGGCAGAGCCACCGGCGCCGGCCGGCTCGGTCGCCACCGCGCTGAGGACGGTCGCCAGCTTGCTCCTGCGTTCGCTGCGGCGTGCCCCGGCCCCGATGAGCCGCCCGGCGATCGCATCGAGCACCTCCAAAGCAGAGCCTTCAGCCAACTCGACCTCGACCTCGGTGAAGGTGACGGGCGCCGACGGCCGGGGACGCCGGCCCGCCTGGCCAGCCAATGTCGTCCCCGTCACGGTGTCGTGAGCGATCTCGGCCAGGGTGCGGCCGTCCGAGGTGCGCAACTGCGCTCGGCGGCGCAAAGTTTCCAGCCGGGCTATCGGTACCAAGGGGTTCCCCAAGGTTATGCCGGACACGAGCTGCGCGGTCTCGGGCGGGGGCGAAACGGGCGCCGACGCCCGGGCCGGCCGGCGGCCGGCGGGCCTCCGGTCCACGCCTAGTTCCCAATTGACTTCGTTCCGGGCAAGTGTGCTCCCGCTCACCTCGGTGGGGAGTTTGACGGTCCAGGTCCGAGCCAGGGCGCCGCTCGTCCCGCTCCGGGCCGCGCTAGCGGCGACCGCATCGCGGGCCAGGCTTTTGGCGCGTGCCGCTCGAGCGGGCCTTGTCCCCGCCTCGTCGGGCAGCTCACGTTCCTCCCGGTAGCGCAAGGTGACATGCTGGGCGTCGAGCCGGCGGTCGGGCGTGTCGTAGTAAGTCGCATCGAGAGCGAGCGGCGCGAGGTGCACGGCATGTGCTCCGGGTAGGAGGCCCGCCAGGTCGGGGAGCGACCAGCCCGGGCCGACTTCGAGTTTCACCTCCTGTTCCAGATGCTGCACCCGCACCTCCTGTAGCCCGGTTAGGAGAACCATCGGGGCGCCCGTGGACCATCTCGGACCGCGGCATGCTACTGCGGCGCTGGCCCGTGATTGCGGCGCCAGTGCCACGACAGACAATGGTTGCGCCCTTTGCAGCTCGGGCCGTCCGCAGGCACGCTGTCGTTGCTGCCAGATCGTGCGCAAACCTGGGTGGAGGTGGCGCTAGGCTGCCCGTGGCCGTCGCCATGCTCGCTCAGCCCGTCAGCGCCTCCGGGGGTGGCCACCTGCCATGAATGCTCCCAGCGCTCGCAGCGCTCCCTGCGCTCCCAGCGCTCCCTTCGTGCCCTCGGCTTGCACCGCGCCTCCTCCTCTGCCTGCGCAACGGGGTGTGCCCTTGTCGGGACGTACCACGTTCGGTGTCGGAGGGCCCGCCGCCAAGCTGGTCGACGTTACCGAAGTGGCCCATTTGCGCGAGGTATTGCGCGTCGCGGCGCACGACGGCGAACCGGTCCTTGTGATGGGCGGCGGGAGCAATTTGCTGGTCTGCGACGCGGGCTTTGCCGGGACCGTCGTGCACGTTGCGATCAAGGGCCGAGTGGTCGAGCGCCTCGGTGGTGCTGTTTGGCGCGTAACGCTCGGCGCCGGCGAGGATTGGGCCAATTTCGTCCAAGAATGCGTATCGGAGGGATGGTCCGGCGTCGAGTGCCTCGCTGGCATCCCGGGGCTGGCGGGCGGGACGCCTGTCCAGAACGTGGGCGCTTACGGCGAGGAAGTAGCCCAGACGATCGAGTCGGTCGGTGTGTGGGACTGCCTGGACCGCCGGGCGCGGCGACTTCCGGCGGCGGCCTGCCGGTTCCGCTACCGCAGCAGTGTCTTCAAGCGCAATCAGCGCTATGTGGTCACAGACGTGTCGTTCCGCTTGGCGCGTTCTCGGGTGTCGCAACCGTTGAGCTACGCGGAACTTGCCGCTGCGCTGGGATGTGCGCTCGGCGCCGAGGTGCCGCTGGCAGAGGTCTCCGAGGCCGTCCTCGTCCTGCGCCGCGGCAAGGGCATGCTCCTTGACCCCGACGACCCCGATACCCGCAGCGCGGGCTCGTTTTTCACCAACCCCGTCATGGGCCCGGGGCAACTGGCCCGCCTGCGCCAGCGCGCCCCGGGGGTACCCGCCTTCGTCGCCGCCCCACTGGCCAAGGTCCCCGCGGCATGGCTCGTGGAACATGCTGGGTTCCATCGTGGCTACGGTTTGGGTAGCGCCGCCATCTCGAGCAAGCACGCACTGGCCATCACCGCCCGAACCGGCGCCACGGCCGATGACGTGCTACTGCTCGCCCGGGCCGTGCGCGACGGCGTACAGCGGCGATTCGGCGTCGTGCTGCAGCCCGAGCCGGCCCTTGTGGGGCTCCATCTCTGACGACGATGGCTGACTTCCCTCATAACTATGGGTGTGATGGCGGACAAGGCGGTACACTAAAAATGTCCCTGCGGCTCTCCCTGCCAACAGAGGACTGAGGCTCGGGGTAGGTACCCCCTTCCCGCCCCTTGAGCTAGGACTGAAGGACCGGTGTCCCCCCGCCGGTCCTTCGTCATTTAATGCGTAATGCGCAATGCGCACCGAGGCTCACGAGCGGCGCGCGCAGGGCAGTCAGCGCGGCTCGAGCAGCAAACCGAGCGAGCGCAGTTGTTCCGCGGGCCGGTGATAGCCACGCTCGAGGTGGCGGACGCCGTGTATCACGGTGGGGCCTGAGGCCGCGGCGGCCGCGATAACGCTCGAGAAGCCGGCCCTGACATCAGGCACGTCCACCTCGCTGCCCTGCAATTTCGAAGGCCCGCGTACTACGGCCGAGTGGAGATAACTGGTGTCGTGGAACCGGCACGCCGGGCCCCCGAGGCAGGTGGCAAACAGGCCGATCTCGCCGCCCATCGCCTTCAGTGCCGGCACATAGACGAAGCGGTCTTCATAGACCGTCTCATGCAGCACCGACATCCCTTCGGCCTGCGTGAAAAGGACCATCAGCGGCGTTTGCCAGTCGGTCATAAACCCGGGGTGGACGTCTGTTGACACGGCGGCGGCGTGCAAACCGTCCGGAGCGAAAGCTGATATTCCGTGCTCGTCGATGCTGAGCTCGGCCCCCATGCGCAGCAGCGTGGTGATCGCGGTGACCAGGCGGTCCTGCGCGCAGCCGATCACTCGGACGGCGCCCCGGGTGATAAGACCCGCGACCAGGTAGGAGAAGGCCTCATTGCGGTCTCCTTGGAGGCGAGTCTGGGCACCGCGCAGCGACGGTACGCCCTCGATGACGACCCGCCGGTCGGGTGACAGCTCGATGCGTGCTCCCATGCGCTGCAGGAACAGCGCCAGCTCGAGCACCTCAGGCTCGGTGGCGGCGTTGCGGACCACGGTCTTGCCCTCGGCGACCGCGCCTGACAACAGCGCCGACTCGGTTGCCCCCACGCTCGGGTAGGGCAGCTCGATAATGGCGCCACGGAGGCGTTGGCAACAGGCCCGTATGCCTTCGGGGGTCACCTCCACCTCGGCGCCGAAGGCCTCCAGCGCGCGGACGTGGAAGTCGACCGGCCGGCCACCAATGCGGTCGCCTCCTACCATGGGGACAAAAGCTTCTCCAGTGAGGTGCAGCAAAGGGCCAAGGAGCAGCACCGGGATCCGGTTGAGGCCACTGAACGAGAGCGGGACTTCCGGCTTGGCCTGGTCAGGAGGCGTGATTTCGAGCGCGCCATCGCCTTGCTCGACACCCGCGCCGATGGCGCGCAGTATGTCAGCTGTGATCTGAACGTCCCCGACCTCGGGGACGTTGGAGATCGTGCTCGGGCCAGAGCCGAGGATGGCGGCGACCATGTGCTTGGTGACGGCGTTCTTCGAGCCGCGTACCTGCACGTCTCCCACCAGAGGGCCGTTGGGTTGGATGCGCCATTCGTTGGGCACGTCGTCGATCTTGGCAGATCGTCTGGGCGACGACCTAGTACGCCTGGTGGGCAGCCCTTGCCAACGCCTGATGGCCTGCTGGCGCGACGAGCTCTACTGGGGCATCGGAACGTACAGCTACCCCGCGAACCGTGCAGAAGCCCTCTTCGCGCGCTAAAAAGGACGGCGTAAGGGACGCTATGAGTAGTCAAAGCGTCACAGGCAGAGGGAGTTGAGGTTGCAGATCAACGACGTTTTCCTCGACGGTTTCACCCGCGTGCGGGACGGCGTCCGCCAGGTGGTCCAGGGCTTGAGCGACGAAGACCTTTGCTTTCAGGCTGACAGTCAAGCCAATTCGATTGGTTGGCTGGTCTGGCACCTGACCAGGGTGCAAGACGACCACGTCGCCGAGCTGGCCGAGAGCGAGCAGGCCTGGACTGCCGCGGGCTGGGCGCAGCGCTTCGCCCTCCCGCTGGATGTGGCAGATACCGGCTACGGCCATAAGGCCGACGACGTCGGCGCAGTGCGCGCTCGGGCTGACCAGCTGGCCGACTATCACGAGGCCGTTTACCAGGCCACCGCAAAGTACTTGGGGGCCCTCGACCCGGGTGGCTACGACAAGATCGTTGACCGGCGCTGGGACCCGCCGGTCAGCGTCGGCGTGCGGCTCATGAGCGTGCTCGCCGACGACCTGGAGCACTTGGGCCAGGCCGAGTTCACCCGTGGCATCGTGGAGCGAGACGAAGCCGAGACCGGCCGGTTGTAGCAGCTCAGGGGTGGCCGACGGCGCGGTCCTGCCATTGTTCGAAGAGTTCTCGGACCTCGGTGGCAGTCTTAGGGAGCGCCCGGGCCAGTTCGGTGCCTGGCTCCACCCAAGCGGCCGCGTCGCCCTCTGCGGCTCGCACGAGCAGCAGAGTGCCGGCTTGGCCTACCCCATAGGCGAACCAAGTGCTCGAACTCATGTGCAGCAGTACTCCCCGCGGGGTGCGGCGGCGGGCCTCTTGCTCGTCTTGCATCGAACGGCTGGGCGTGACCACGACGACGGCGAAGCTCGGGCACCGGTCGGCGACCCCCGCCGCGAGCGCGTCCCACACAGGTTGGCACGGGGTGCAGCCGGTCGTGAGAAAGGCGAGGGCGGACAAAGTCCCGGGGGGCTGGAGGCCACCAGCTCCCGGCCCGGAGCGGCCCGCGCCCGGCTCGGTCATGTGAGGCCAGGGTAATGCCCGAGTTCGCCCGGGCCCACTCGCGCATGCAAGGCTCATGAGCATGCGCGTCGGGATTATCGGAGGCACCGGGCCGGCCGGCACGGCTGTAGCGGTGAGGCTGGCCTCGGTGGGTGTCGAGGTTGTCGTCGGTTCGCGCAGCGCCGAAAAGGCAGCGGGAGTGGTCGACGAGCTCGAGGAGCGCTGGCGGGGGCGCCAGCTGGCGTTGTCCCCTGGCAGCAATGCCGACGCAGCGGCGACGGACCTGGTCGTGCTGGCCACCCCGTGGGAAGGAGCGACGACCACCGCACGCGAGCTGGCCGCGGTCCTGTCCGGGAAGACCGTTGTGAGCATGGTCAACGCCATGACTCGGTGGGGGGACCGCTTTGTGCCGCTGCTACCGCCGTCGGGCTCGGTGGCCGCATCGGTCGCCCTCGCCCTGCCCGGTAGCCGGGTGGCCGGGGCCTTCCACCACCTGCCGGCTGGACCACTGGGAGACCTCGAGCACGTGCTGGAAGCGGACGTCATGGTATTCGCCGACCAGCGCGCCGCGAGGGACGAAGTGATCGCCCTGGTCGAGCTGGTCCCAGGGCTGAGGGGGATCGACGTCGGCGGGTTGGGCTCGGCCATGGCCGTCGAGGCGTTGACGGCGGCGCTCGTGGAAGTCAACCGGCGGTACAAGACGCATTCGGCACTGCGGGTTACCGGCATCGGGTGAGGGCCGGCATGTTGCGGCTCTACGACACGGCGCGCGAGGAGGTCGTCCCGTTCCGGCCGGCGGCCGAACCGGGGGGGACCGTGACCATTTACACCTGCGGGATCACGCCCTACGACTCCGCCCACCTCGGTCATGCAGCCACCTACCTGGCCTACGACGTGCTCCAGCGCCGGCTGCGCGACCTCGGCTACAAACCGCTGCTCGTGCGCAACGTCACCGATGTGGACGACGACATCCTGCGCAAGGCGCGCGAGCTCGGTGTGCACTACCTCGACCTGGCCGCCGAGGAAATGGCACGCTTTTCGGCCGACATGGACGCGCTCGGCCTCTTGCCTGCCGCCAGCGAGCCGCGGGCCACCTCGGCCATACCGGACATCCTCGGGTTCATCGGGATGGTCCTGGCCAACGGCCACGCCTACCAAGCGGGAGGGGCGGTTTACTTCGACGTGTCGTCGTGGCCGAGGTTCGGCTCGATCAGCCACTACACGCGCGAACACATGATCCAACTGGCTGGCGAGCGGGGCGGCAACCCGGAAGACCCGCGCAAGTCGGATCCGCTTGATTTCGTGCTGTGGCAGCCGTCCGAGCCCGGCGAGCCGGCATGGGACTCTCTGTGGGGCCGTGGCCGCCCGGGCTGGCACATCGAATGCTCCGCGCTGGTCGTCCGCGAGCTCGGGATAACCATCGACCTCCACGGAGGCGGCTCCGACCTGATCTTTCCTCACCACGAATGCGAGTCGGCGCAGTCAGAAGCGGCGACGGGCGAACCCTTCGTGCGTCACTGGGTACATACCGCGATGGTGTGCTACGAGGGCACGAAGATGTCCAAGTCGCTCGGCAACCTTGTGTTCGTCCGGGATCTGCTGAAGCAGTGGGAGCCGGACGCGATCCGGCTGGCCATCCTCGCCAACCACTACCGCGCCGACTGGGACTGGCATGAAAGCCTGCTGGAGCAGGCCTCCGCCCGCCTGGGGCGTTGGCGTGGGCACCTCGTCCCCGCCGATGGCGCTGGCACATCAGCCACAGGCGAAACCACTCTGCTCGCGCCCGGTGCCCTGCACGTCATGGCCGAGGTCCGAGCGGCGCTGGACGACGACCTCGACACGCCCCGCGCGCTGGCGGCCCTGGACAATGCCGCCAACGCCGGCCTTGTCGGCCCCGGGCCGCTGTCGGCTGCAGCGGCTTTGCTCGGTGTAAGCCTCTAGCTGATTACCTGGCGGCCCCGCGGGCGCCGCGGGCCGCACGCTCGGTCCGTATCATTGGCGGGATGTCAACTGCGGACCAGCGCGGCGCGGCCGGTGAACAGGGGGGTGCGGCGGCCTCGGTCTTGGTCGTGTTGCCTGACGGGTCTTCGCGCCGGTTGCCAGCGGGCTCGACGGGGGCCGACTTGGCGGCTGCGGTCGGGCGGCGCCTTGCGCAGGACGCGGTCGCCGTCGTGGTGGACGGTCTCGAACGGGACCTGGGCGCGCCACTGCCGGATGGGGCGACCGTGAGCGTCGTCACTGCGGCCACACCCAGGGGCCGCGCGGTGCTGCGCCACTCGACCGCCCACGTCTTGGCCCAGGCGGTCACCCGGCTTTGGCCAGGGGCGCGCTACGCCATCGGCCCGGCTATACAAGACGGCTTCTACTACGACTTCGAGCTGCCCGGCGGGGCCCATTTCAGCGACGAGGACCTGGTACGTATCGAGCAGGAAATGCGCGAGATCATGGCCGAAGACCAAACCTTTGTGCGCGAGGAGCACACGCTGGCCGAGGGCTTGGCAATCTTTTCGGACCAGCCGTACAAGGTCGAGATCATCGAGGGTGTGGGAGCCCCAGCCAGTAGCAGCGGCGAGACCGGCCGGGGCGTCGGCGCCGGCGAGGCTGTGCGTGAAGCGGCCAGTGAGGGGGCGGAGACCGCCGGCGTAAGTACCTACCGCAACGTCAGGCCGCCGGTAGCGACTGCTGCCAACCTTCCCGGGGCGCCGGTCACGGCATCTGTGGGCGCTTCTGCGGTCATCCCTGGTTCCTCTCTCCAGGTGTCAGTCCAGGTGGCCGCCGAAGGTCAGCGCCCGGCCGAGTTCATCGACCTGTGCCGGGGACCGCACGTTCCGTCGACCAAACGTCTGGGGTACTTCAAACTGACCAAGCTGGCGGCTGCCTACTGGCGGGGCGACGAACGACGGCCCCAGCTGCAGCGGGTTTACGGCACCGCCTGGGAGTCCCAGAGCGCCCTGGACGAGCACATGACGCGTCTGGCCGAGGCCGAAAGGAGGGACCATCGCCGTCTTGGGGCAGAGCTCGACCTGTTCCATTTCCCGCCTGAAATCGGGAGCGGGCTCGCTGTGTTCCATCCCAAGGGTGGCCTTGTGCGCCGCATCATGGAGGAGTACTCGCGCCAGGAGCACGAACGCGGCGGCTATGAGTTCGTATATACACCCCATATCTCGAAGGCGACTCTGTTCGAGACGTCCGGGCACCTGCAGTGGTACGCGGAAGGCATGTACCCGCCCATGGAGCTCGAAGGCGCGCGGTACTACCCCAAGCCGATGAACTGCCCGATGCACATTCTGGTTTACAAGAGCCGTCAACGTTCTTACCGGGAATTGCCGTTGCGCCTTTTCGAACTGGGCACGGTCTACCGGTACGAGCGTTCCGGCGTGCTCAACGGCCTGCTGCGCGCGCGGGGCTTCACCCAGGATGACAGCCACATCTTTTGCGCCCGCGAACAATTGGAGGATGAGCTGGTCGGGCTCCTCGCTTTCGTGTTGAAGCTGCTGCGGCATTTCGGGCTGACCGAGTTCGAGGCGGAGCTTTCCACGCGCCCGGAGAAGTTCATCGGTGAGGTGGAAGAGTGGGACCGGGCCACTGAGGCCTTGCGAGCGTCGCTCGAGGCGACCGGTATTGCCTACGTCGTGGCTGAGGGGGAGGGTGCGTTTTACGCCCCGAAGATCGACGTCCACGTGCGCGACGCCATCGGGCGCCGCTGGCAGGTCTCCACGGTCCAGGTGGACTTCCAGTTCCCGCACCGCTTCGACCTCGAGTACGTGGGCGCCGACAACACACGCCAGAGGCCGTACATGGTCCACCGGGCACTATTCGGGTCCGTCGAACGCTTCTTTGCCATCCTCGTCGAGCACTACGCGGGCGCCTTCCCGACCTGGTTGGCGCCCGTGCAGGTCCAGGTCCTGCCTGTGCGCGGCGACCACGAGCCGTACGCTGGCAGCGTGGTGGAGGCCCTGGTGGGAGCCGGGTTGCGGGCGGAGGCGCACCCCGCGGACGAACCGTTGGGGGCTCGGGTCAGGCGGGCCAAATTGGAGAAGATCCCCTATGTGCTCGTGGTCGGCGACGACGATGTCAATGCCGGCACTGTCGGCGTAAATGCTCGTGGCTCAGAGCAGCCCCAACGCGGCGTCCCGAGCGAGGAGTTCATCCGCCGGATCCGCGCCGACGTCGCTGCCGGCAGCCCCGCACCGGCTGTCTGAGCTCGTGGGCGGCCTGGACCACCTTTGGGCGGGCTGGCGCTCGGAGTTCGTCAGCGGGGCGACCGAGGCGAACGCGGAAATGAAAGAGCGGGCCGAGGCGCAGACTGGCGCGGTCCAGGACTGTGTGTTCTGCGCAATCCTCGCCAGCGGGCTGCCGGATGATGACGTGCATGTCGTGTGGCGCCACCCGGCAGGGCGCGTGGTGGTCATCCTCAACGCGTACCCGTACACGAGCGGCCACCTGATGGCGATGCCGGTCAGGCACACCTCCGAGATGGAGGACCTGGGCGCGGACGAGGCTGGAGACCTTTGGGAGGCGATGGCGTGCGCGGTACGCGCGCTCAAGGCGGCCTACCGACCAGAAGGCATCAACGTGGGCGCCAACCTTGGCCGCGCCGCGGGCGCCGGCGTGCCCGGTCACTTCCACATGCACGTGCTCGGGCGATGGTCGGGGGACACCAACTTCATGACCGCCGTCGCCGACGCCCGGGTCCTCCCCGAGCCGCTCAGCACGTCCGCGGCCAAACTCCGTGCCGCCTGGCCGCGCGGCGCCTGAGGCCCTGGGGGCATGCAGGGGGAACGGACGCACCCACCGGTCCCGCCGCGCTTCGTCCGACGAACTACCTAGGGTGAGGCGCGATGGAGCGGGGACGGCCGGGCCCGACCGGCAGCGCGAACTACAAGTGGGTCGTACTCGCCAACACGACGTTCGGCGTCGTGATGGCCACCATCGACTCGTCCATAATGCTCATCGCCTTGCCCGACATCTTTCAGGGCATCCACCTCGACCCATTGAAGCCGTCGAACAGCTTTTACTTGCTCTGGATGATCCTGTCGTTCCTCGTCGTGAGCAGCGTCCTGGTCGTGTCGCTCGGCCGCCTTGGCGACATGTTCGGCCGGGTGAGGATGTACAACGTCGGCTTCGCCGTGTACACCCTCAGCTCGCTCGTGCTCACCGTGGACTGGTTGCACGGAGCCGGGGGAGCGCTCTACCTGGTCATAGGGCGAGTGTTCCAGGGGGTGGGCGCAGCGTTCCTGGTCGCCAACTCGAGCGCCATCCTGACTGATGCCTTTCCGGAGCACCAACGTGGCCTGGCTCTGGGCATAAATAACGTCGCCGGCATCAGCGGCTCGTTTCTCGGCTTGGTCCTGGGCGGGGTGCTCGGGCCGATCGACTGGCGGTTGATCTTCCTCGTGTCGGTGCCCTTCGGGCTAGCCGGCACGCTCTGGGCCTACTTCAAGCTGCAGGAGCTGTCGTCACGCCGCCCTGCGCCAATCGATTGGCCGGGCAACATCACCTTCGCCGTCGGCCTCGTGGCGCTGATGATCGGGATCACCTACGGCATCCAGCCCTACGGCGGGCACAAGATGGGCTGGACCAGCCCGGCGGTGCTGAGCGAGCTGAGCGCGGGCGGGCTGCTTCTGGGTGCGTTCGCCCTGATCGAGCGCCACAGCCTCGAGCCCATGTTCAGGCTCCGTCTCTTCCGCATCCGTGCCTTCACCGCCGGCGTGCTGTCGAGTTTTCTCGCCGCGGTGGCTCGCGGGGGCCTCATGTTCATGATGATCATTTGGCTCCAGGGCATTTGGCTGCCCGAACATGGCTACAGCTTCTCGCAGACACCGTTGTGGGCAGGGATATACATGCTCCCGCTCACTGCCGGGTTCCTGCTAGCCGGGCCGCTCTCGGGGTATCTTTCCGACCGCTTCGGCTCGCGGCCGTTCGCCAGCGGCGGCATGGCTCTCGCGGTACTGACCTTCGTGTTGCTCGAACGGCTGCCGGTCGACTTCTCTTACTGGGAGTTCGCCGGTCTCTTGCTGCTCAACGGCATCGCCATGGGTGCTTTTGCGGCACCCAACCGGGCCGGCATCATGAACAGCCTCCCGCCCCAGCACCGAGGCGCTGGTTCAGGGATGAACTCCACGTTCCAGAACTCGGCACAGGTGCTCTCGATCGGCATTTTCTTCACTTTGGTTATCATCGGGCTCTCCGCCAGCCTGCCGACCAGCCTGGGCCACGGCCTGGTCGCAGAGGGCGTCGCGCCCGCCGAAGCTGCCCGCATCGCCAACCTCCCGCCGGTGTCAACGTTGTTCGCGGCTTTCCTCGGGTACAGCCCGCTAGCTCACCTGCTGCCGGCCAAGGTGCTGGCTGCCCTGCCGGCTGGCCGCAAGGCCACCCTGCTCGGACGGTCGTTCTTCCCGCACCTGATCGCCAAGCCCTTCGGCGACGGGCTCCGCACTGCGTTCGATTTCGCCGCTGGCGGGTGCGCCGTGGCCGCTCTGGCCTCGTGGGCGCGGGGTAAACGCTACGTGTTCTCACCGAACACGGCAGTTACGCCCACCAGTGCGGGCGTGGCCGAGCACGGGCGGCGGGGC
>DATJST010000221.1:0-3954 GCA_035503975.1 Acidimicrobiales bacterium
CGTGAGGTAGCAGCCATCCGGGACCGTGCCGAGAGCGAAGCCGAGCTGGCCAAGCGTTCCTTCGACGAGTTCAGGGACCTCCATGGGCGCAAGATCATCGAGGACGAACTGCTTTGGCGAGAGCTACGTGACCGCTTCGGCGATTACTTCCGGGGCGGCATGGGTGCCGAGGCGATCGCCCAGCTGATAGAGGAGATCGACCTCGACGAAGAAGAGACCAAGTTGCGTGACGTGATCGAGCCTGACGACGGCCGCCGGCACCTTTCGGTCCAACGCAAGCAGAAGGCGATCAAACGCCTGAAGATAGTGTCGGCCTTCAACCGCCGCGACGAAAACGGTCGTCGGGTAAACGACCCAAGAGCAATGATCCTCGACGTGGTGCCGGTGATCCCGCCCGAACTGCGCCCGATGGTCCAGCTCGACGGTGGCCGGTTCGCCACTAGCGACCTCAACGACCTCTACCGCCGGGTTATCAACCGCAACAACCGGCTGAAGCGGCTCCTTGACCTCGGCGCGCCGGAGATCATCGTCAACAACGAAAAGCGCATGCTTCAGGAGGCTGTAGACGCGCTGTTCGACAACGGCCGCCGTGGGAGGCCCGTCACGGGCCCCGGCAACCGGCCGCTCAAAAGCCTGTCAGACATGCTGAAGGGCAAGCAAGGCCGGTTCCGCCAAAACCTGCTTGGCAAGCGCGTCGACTACTCGGGCCGTTCGGTCATCGTCGTGGGCCCGACACTCAAGCTCCACCAGTGCGGCCTGCCTAAGCAGATGGCGCTCGAGCTGTTCAAGCCGTTCGCGATGAAGCGGTTGGTCGACCTGGAACTGGCGCAAAACATCAAGTCCGCCAAGCGCATGGTCGAACGCCGGCGCCCCCAGGTGTGGGACGTCCTCGAAGAGGTGATCAAGGAGCACCCGGTCCTTCTCAACCGGGCGCCGACCTTGCACCGCCTCGGCATCCAGGCCTTCGAGCCCGTGCTCGTAGAGGGCAAAGCGATCCAGATTCACCCGTTGGTGTGCACCGCGTTCAACGCTGACTTCGATGGCGACCAGATGGCCATCCACCTCCCGCTGTCAGCCGAAGCTCAGGCAGAGGCGCGGGTCTTGATGCTTTCTGCTCACAACATCTTGAAGCCGGCAACGGGCCGCCCGATCGTCACGCCCACCCAGGACATGGTGTTCGGCGCCTACTACTTGACCCTGATAAAGGACGGCGTCAAGGGAGAGGGCAGCGTCTTCCGCCACCTTCACGAGGTCCGGCACGCCCTCGACTCGGGGGCGATCGACCTTCACGCCAAGATCGTCTGGCGGCGCCCGGTCGAGCCCCAGAACGGCGCGGTGGAGCGCACGGACGGGGAAAGGGCTGATGGAGACGGCGCGTTCAGCGACGGTGTGGGTTACGAAGAGGTCGCGACGACTCCCGGGCGCCTCATCTTCAACACGGCGTTGCCCGAAGGCTTTCCTTTCGTCAACGACCTAGTGGGTAAGACCGCTCACAGCCTCGGGCTGATCGTCGAAGTGCTTGCCGCCAACTACCCCCGGGTGACGGTGGCCGACAGCCTCGACAAGATAAAGGAGCTCTGCTACCGCTACGCGACGCAGTCGGGCCTCACGATCTCAATGGAGGACGTGAAGGTCCCTGCCGCCAAAGGCCAGATCATCGAGCGCCACGAAAACGACGCTCAAAAGGCCGAGAGCCAGTTCAAGCGCGGCATCATCACCGACGACGAGCGGCGCCAAAAGGAGATAGAGATCTGGACTACGGCCAACTCCGAGGTCGGGAAGGCCATGGAGGAAAGCCTCCGGAAGATCCCCTTCAACCCGCTCGACATGATGGTCGACTCCGGGGCGAGGGGCAACCCTCAGCAGGTCCGCCAGATCGCCGGGATGAAGGGCCTCGTCTCCAACCCTCGAGGTGAGATGATCCCGCGCCCCATCGTGTCGAGCTTCCGTGAAGGCCTCTCGGTGCTCGAGTACTTCATCTCGACCCACGGCGCCCGCAAGGGCCTGGCCGACACCGCCCTGCGCACGGCCGACTCCGGTTACCTCACCCGCCGGCTCGTCGACGTTGCCCAGGAGATGATCGTGCGGGAGGACGATTGCGGCAGCACTAGGGGCATATGGGTACGCGACGTGCGTCCTGACGACGAGAAGGCTCGTTATTACCTCGAGACGCGCCTCGACGGGCGCGTGCTGGCCCGGGAGGTCACACTCTCCGATGGCGCCGTCCTTGAGGCGGGCACTGCGGTCGACGTGGCCTTGATGGAAACCTTGCGTGACGACCCGAGCGTGCAGGAGGTCATGGTCCGCTCGGTGCTCACCTGCGAGTCCCATCACGGCATTTGTGCCATGTGCTACGGGCGCTCGCTTGCGTCGGACCGCCTCATCGAGCTTGGCGAAGCCGTGGGTGTCATAGCGGCCCAGTCGATCGGCGAGCCTGGTACGCAGCTCACGATGCGGACATTCCACACGGGTGGTATAGCGGGTGAGGACATCACTCACGGTCTGCCGAGGGTCGTCGAGCTGTTCGAGGCCCGCACGCCGAAGGGCGCCGCGGTGCTAGCCCGTACGTCCGGTGTGGCCCGCATCACGGAGGAAGACAACAGCCGCCGGGTGGCAGTGGTCGGCGACGACGGTAGCGAGGACGTCTATACGGTCTCCCTTCGGTCCAAGCTGGCTGATGGCATCCGCGAGGGCGGCGAGGTATCTGCCGGCGACGCCATCGTCGAAGGTCCCCGTGACCCGAAAGCCCTGCTCGAGATCAAGGGCATCCGGGAGACACAGCAGTACCTCGTGGAGGAGGTCCAGCACGTCTACCGTGACCAGGGCGTGTCGATCCACGACAAGCACATCGAGCTGATCGTGCGCCAGATGCTGCGCCGGGTGCTCGTGGCCGAGCAGGGCGAGTCGCCGTTCCTGCCCGGCGAGCGGGTTGACTCCCGGTTCTTCGCAGAGATCAACCGTGAGCTGGTCCAAGAGGGCAAGCGCCCCTCGGAGGGCCGTCCCGAGCTCATGGGAATCACAAAGGCCTCGCTTGCCACCGACAGCTGGCTCTCGGCCGCATCCTTCCAGGAGACGACGAGGGTCCTCACGGAGGCTGCGATCGAGAGCCGCTCCGACCAGCTCTTCGGGCTCAAAGAAAACATCATCATCGGCAAGCTGATCCCCGCCGGCACCGGGATGTCCATGTACCGGGACGTGGTGGTCGACGCTCCAGAGGTACAGCGCATGACGTTTTGGACCTCCGATGAAGAGCCGGGCACCGAGGATCTCGCTGCTTGGTTGGCGAGCATCGGCAGCAGTACCGGGACTGAGGGCAGCGGCGCCACAACCTTCGAGCCGGGCGACTACTCGGGTGATTACGGCTACTCCACAGGTTATGAGGAGGGCCACGACGGGGAAAGCGCCGGCTAGGGCGGCTAGCGAGACCGCCGGCCTACCACGCGGTGAGTGGGCCGGCGGCAACTCGTCGCTCGGGGCTCAGCCTGGCGCCTCGGCGGGGCCCAGCGGGCCCTTGGCGCGCGCCGGCGGGGCTTCAGAAGCTTGCGGCACTGGTCGTCTTGGCTGCTCGGGCCGCTGCCGCTCCTTCGGCTCGGCGTGCTAGCATGTGATCTTGTCCTCCGGGGCAGCCCGGAAGTTCGCGCCTGTCCCACAAGAGCTTTCCTTTCCAGAGAAGAGTTCATGCCCACGATTGCCCAGCTGGTGCGCAAGGGCCGCCAGCAAACGTCGAAAAAGACCAAGACGCCAGCACTGCGGGGCGCGCCCCAGCGGCGTGGCGTTTGGACCCGCGTCTACACCAACACACCCAAAAAGCCCAACTCGGCGCTCCGCAAGGTCGCACGCGTGAGGCTCTCTTCGGGCTTTGAGATCACCGCTTACATCCCTGGTGTCGGCCACAATCTCCAAGAGCACTCGATCGTCCTCGTGAGGGGCGGTCGTGTAAAAGATCTCCCCGGG
>DATJST010000222.1:0-6328 GCA_035503975.1 Acidimicrobiales bacterium
GCGCCGTTTCGGCAGTACGACAGGGGCCGCCGACAGCGCGACGCGTCAAGTCCTCCGGTCATCGTTGCAAGTGACGGAGGAAACGAGCGCATGAGGGCTAACCGCGGTGCGGTTCAGGTGGCCGGTCTGGGTGTCACGCCGAGCTGCGTGGGAGCACTTCGAGTCCGATGTCACCGTTCGCCTAGACCCAGAAGACCTTGGCGACTGCCCGGCCGGCGTCTTCGTTCTCCTGCCCGAGGTCATGGCCATCAAAGTCGACTTTCTAGGTCGGCGTGGGGCAACTTGTTAGACCCGGTGGAGCACCTTGTCCCAGAAGACCCTGACCTCAGCGCTCCCGTCGCTCACCCGAACGACTTCAGCCACAAGCGTGTCGGCCTCGTCGTCGGTGACCGCAATACGCTCACCTGGGCGGAGCTGCGTGGCGGCAGCGCCGTAAAGCGTGCCGTACCCCTTGGTGGTGAAGCGGCTGAGGTCGGTGCTAAATGTCTTCACGGTACCTTGCTCCTCCGGTCCCGTGCGCTGGGTTGTGATGGCGGGCGAACCGGTCGCGGACCCGCTGGACTCGTTCCCTTAGCTGCTCTGGCGTGACTGCCTCCACAACGACATCGTAGTGGCAAAGGTCGATGGGAGTCGGTGGGTCCTCTGCGTGCACGATCGTTGTGGCCACTACGGTTACGAAACCTAACGAGAGCAGCAAAGAGGCCCGCGCTTCGAGGTAGGGCCCGTAGCGGGCGTACTGCGGGCTGGCCAAGATGTCGTCTTTGCTCGCTCGACGCTCTCTTGGGACGTGCACCGAGATGGTATAGGGGCTCGGGCAGAGCCCTTGGTCGACAAGCTCGGTGTACTCTAGGGCGTTCTCCAGGGCTCGCTGTACGAGGTTGTCGACCGACCCGCCTCCAGCTCGGAGCACGATGTCGTCCTTGGAGCGGATGGGGTCATCAGGTCGGAAGACGACTGGGATGTGGGCCTCCTCTGGTTGATTGGCTGATGAGCCGTTGCACGAGCGCTCACCGTAGCCGTGCTACAAGACCATGCGGAGGCCGTTGTGACGGCTACTTGCCCGCCGGGTGGGTGGCCCGGTGCACGGCCCGGAGCTTTTCGACCGAGACCCGGGTGTAAATCTTCGTGGACTCGAGCTTGTCGTGGCCCAGGTACTCAGCCACGTAGCGGACATCGGCCCCGCCGTCGAGCATGAGGGTGGCCGCTGTATGCCTGAAAAGATGGCAGCTGCCCTTCTTGGCCGGGGCGCCGGCTTTCACGTACGCCCGGACGGTGCGGCTTAGCCATTCGGCGCACAGCGGTTCCCCGCTGGCCGAGAGGAATAGCACGCCGGCGTCTGGGTACTTGGCCAAGCTGGGCCTGACTTCTTCGACGTAACGGCGGGCCCAAGCGAGCGCCCGTTCGCCGATGGGCACGTAGCGGTCCTTGCCCCCCTTGCCATGACGGACAAAGACCGTGCCCCGCGCTCCGTCCATGTCAGAGATCCGCAGGCCGATCAGCTCGGAGCGGCGCAGGGCGCTCGAATAGAAGACCTCCAGTACGGCCCGGTCCCTCAACCCGAGCGGTGTGCTGACGTCGGGGCCGGCCAGCACCGCCTCGACCTCCTCGGCCGTTAGAGTCGATTCGGGCAGGCGCCGCTCCACCTTGGGCAGTTCGATGCCCGCTGCCGGGTCGAAAGCGAGCCGGCCCTGGCGAGCAAGCCATGAGAACAACAACTTGACCGCCACCAGGCGGTGGGACTGGGTGCGAAAGCTCAGCGGCGTGCCATCGGCTTTGCGGTGGTGGAACTGGTGGCGCTGGTAGGACTCCAGGGCCGAGAAACTGACGTCGGCCACGTCGAAAATGCCAAGCCCGCCCAAGAAACTGCACAGGGCGGCCAGCTCGAAGCGGCGGCTGCGCACGGTGGCCGGCGAGTAGCCGTGGGCCAAGAGCCAGGCCAAGTGGTCCTCAACTGCATCGGCGAGTCCGTAGCCCCCCGGGAGAGCAGCGGCGCTCACCGGGGTGCCCCTATGCCCGCTTCGTGTACGTGGTCTACGTGTACGTGCCTGGCCCCTCCATTACTACCTGTCGAGATCTTCGCGGGGTTACCCATCAGCCCAGGTAGAGCGGCCAATTGACCTTGTGAAGGCCCCTCGCGCACCCCTCGCGAGCCCTGGCGAGGTCCCGCGGGCTGCTCGTCCACCACGGCATAAGTGTGGCGCTTGCCCGGCCCATCACGACGCTGGGCAACGTACTCCAGGGCCACCAGGCGCCCGAGGCCGACGCGTACCTGGTGCTCGGACCGGCCCGTGAGCTCCCGCAGCTCCCGGCGGGTGAAGCTCACGTGGGTAGCACCGGCGTCCTCGGACCTCCTTTGCCCCATGACGGCCAGGAGGCGGCGGGCCTGGGGCGACAGCTCGTCTGTGCCCCGTACCAGTACCTCTGCGCACAACCGGGCAGCGAGGGCTACGTCGTCGGGGCTCGCCTCCACGTAGCGCACGGGTGCGCCGGCCACCTCTACGCTGCCTTGGCGGCGCTGGTGCTGGTGTAGCAAGGTTATGGACGCCACCAGTGACAGCAGCTTTTGGTGGTCACGGCGGTGACGGGTGGAAGAATCGGGGAAGCTCAGCTCCTCGGCCCCGGGGACGACGACGGGAAGGGGCTCCAAGAGGCGCTGGGCGTTGCGGTGCAGCCTTACGACCTCGTCGCGCTGCAGGCGGGCGACCAGGCCCTCCAGGGTGGCCGCCCGGCGCTGGGCGGCCTGGACGGCCCGTGTCTGGGCGCGGTCTTCGTCGACTCCCAGCACGACCAGGCGGTTGGCCAGCTCGGGGTCGACCTCGGCCGCCGTCGTCGTCATCAGCAGGGCCACGGGGCCCTCCACGCCGTAGCTTGCCGTGCGCAGCCTTCCCGTGCCGGGGTCCTTGCCGGCCGAGGCGATGGCCAGTCTCCCCTCACTGATGAGCAGCTTGAGGGCATAGCTCGCACGTGAGGCACCCTGCTCCTCGGAGACGAAAAGCACCTTACGGGCCAGGTCGCCAGCCCCCAGGTAGTACAGGGCCTGGCCGGTGAGGGCGGAAAGGCTGACGAGGTCATCCTCGGGGACAAAAGCGGCCACGGCGTCGGCCAGAGTGGACTTGCCGGCGGCAGAGCTGGACTGGACGACGACGCCGAAAGGCCGCTCAGCTTTGCGCGAGATAGTCGAAAGGTAGGCCACGAGCAGGTTCGTTTCTTCGCCCACCACGCCGAGGGAGGCCAGGTCAGCGCCCACCCGGGCGACCAGGTCGGCCGAGCAAAGCAGCCCCATGGCGCCCGCCCGCTCGGCCTCGGTCATCTCGGGTGCCCGGCGGACGTCGCCCCGACCTTCGTTGGCCCGTTCGACAGCGAATACCACTTCGGCCAGCTCCTTTCGGAGCACCTCGGCACTGGTGTGCAGCTCGGCTGCCGCCCCGGCCAGGTAGGCGGCCCGGGCCCGGGCGACGTAGAGGTCGAGCGTGTCGAGGTGGAAGCGCCCGGATCGCTCGTCGCTCACCGACAGCGCCACCCGCAGCGAACCGGGGGCGGGGGCACGGCTGCCAGCGCGGGCACGCCAGCGCCGGTCCTCAAAGCTCACGTGCAGCTCAGTTGCGTCTCCTGAGACCACAGCTGGGACGGCCGGGGGTGCCCCGTCGATGGCTGGCTGGCCCGGGCCCGGCCTTTGTCGGTTCATGGGTACAGCTGCCTCAGCCAGCAGCGCCTGGAGGGCGGCGCAGCGGTCGGTGGCCTGGCCCAGCAGGTCAGTGATAGGCAGGTGCGTGCCCGCCTGGCAGACCTCGATGCCCTCACGCAAGAGCCGCTCGGCCGCGCCGTCGGTGCCCGGGCCGACCAGGGTGCACTGGCGCACTCCCAAGCGCGCCAACTGCCGGGCGTCCTCGCGCCTGAGCCCACCGTCGTGGCCCGGGGCGATGAGGTTGGTGCCGCCGGCCCCGATGATTGCCAGCGCCTCGAAGACGTCGCCGGCGAGGAGCACTTCGGTTGGCCACGGCACAGCGCCGTTGAACCACCCGCCGGGCAAGCCATCGGCCCATAAGTCCCCCGCCCCCCGGTCCAGGCGCCGGCCGCACAGGCCGACGATGCTGCCTTCGGCGTCCACGATGGGCACGACCAGGCAGCCCACGAAGTGCTCATGGCCGCTGGAGCGGTACACGCCCAGACGGGCGAGCTGAGCTCTCAGCTCAGCTCCGTGTTTGTACTGCTTGGAGGGCAGCGCCCGGCCGAGCGAGCGGTCCGAGTAGCCCACCCGCAAGGCCAGCGCCGTCGCCTCGTCGACCCCCCAAGCGCACAAGGCTTCCCCAGCTTGGTCGTTGCCCGCCAGCGCAGTGCAGTAGTGGGCGACCACTGCGGCCAGCACCTCCTGGTCACTGGCCCCAGGGGCCAGGTCCCCGGCTACGAAATGGCCGCTGCCCGGCACCCCTTCTCCTGGTCTGTTAGGCATTATAGTATCTATGGTATCAGATATCATCGAGAGTTGCAAGGGCCTGCTACGGTCTTGGCCGTGGAGTTCGGCGAGCGCCTGGCCGAGCTGCGACGGGAGGCCGGGCTCACCCAGGTCTCCTTGGCCGAGCGGGCCGGGGTCCACGTCACCCAGCTGCGCCGCTACGAGGCGGGCACCACCGAGCCCACGCTCGGGGCGCTGCGCCGCCTGGCTGTTGCCCTGTCGGTGAGCGCCGACGCGCTGGTGTTCGGCGACGAGGAGCGCCTCCCCGCTGACGAGGCCCTCCGCCTGGCCTTCGAGGCCACCGTGTTCTTGGACGAGGGCGAACAAGCCCACGTGCGCGCCCTGCTCGGCGCCTTCCTGGCCCGCCACGAGGCCGCCCGGGGCGAAGAGGGGGCCAGGAAACCGCGCCTTCGGGGCCACTGAGCCTGCCTCCTCGGGGCGCAGCCCCTCGCCTTGGCTCACCTCAGGCCCAGCACGCACCAGCGCCTCCCTCCCGGGCCGCCGTATGTGGCCTTACCCCGAGGCCGGCCCGTGTCCGAGCTACGTCCTCGCCGGCACTTGGCCCAAGGTCGTCCAGGCCATCGGCAAACAGGGCGGAGCCCCCCTGTTCATCGACGACAATGGCCCCGCCGGCGTCCGCACCAAGATCCCAAGATCCCAAGCTCTCCCCCGTCGGTCGTGACCGCTGGGATCTTGGGATCTTCTTCTCCCGCCCCCAAGCCCAGGACACTGCTGGAGGCAAGCGCTCGCCCTCCCCCCTCGGGTGAGCGCCTCCGTTGGCCCCAGGCTTCGGCTAGGGCAACGAGCAAGACGGCGGGTCACCGGTCGGCTCTGAGCCCTGTCAGCCCGATCCGGAGCGCCTAAACGGCGACGCTCCTAGAGCCTCCGCCAGCCCCACCCTGGCGGCGAGCACCGCTTCGTCGCTGTCGGTGCCGGCTGTCACTTCGCGACGATGAGGCTACTGGTCATTGCCAGCTCGGCGTTGAGCCGACGTTACCTGGACGTTGGCTCACAGCGGGCAGCCACAGTCCGTACGCTCCATGCCACGGGGGCAACGTCAGCCGCCAGCAGCTGGCAGGCAACCCTCGTCCCGAGGCCCTCGACCTGGCATCCGCACAGGTGTTACAGCGGCCAGCGACGCCTATCCCGGCCACCCGCCCCGACGTTGCCGAACCGGCCCAGGCCGCTCCCGCCCCTGAGGCCCAGAGCGGCCACAGCTTCCCGAGCGCGAATATGGACCTTACACAGTCGGCATTCGAGGAATGAGGGTGGCTTATAGCCTCCGTTTGGCAACCACGCTTGCCGTGGCAAGGGACCCTCTTGAAATCGTGTTCGATTACCTTAAGCCGTGGGTGGGACCGGTTGGTGGACCACTGGGGGAGGTGCCGAGGGCGGCTCCCCGTGGGGGGTGATGGCCGGGGGTCAGGCGCTGGGACGGTCAGGATGGGCACGGCGACGGGCCGCAGTGCCTCCCCAATGGGGAGAGGTGCGCGGTCCGCTTCGCGGTCCGGTGGGCCTGCGAGGCTTGGTGCTGTGGACGGGCTGAGCTTCGTGGCGTCGCTGGTGCGCTCGCTGGCGTGGCCCGCCGGCTCGCCGAGGCCGTGCTGTACGCGCTGCGCACCCAGGCGCGGCCCTGACGACAACCCGGCGACAGCCAGGACCCCTCCCATTGGGACTTTGGCGTGTCCTGGACGATCGGTGCTACCCGCGACGCTTAGGCGTCGCGGACGGACCAGCACAACCTCGCACCAGCGCCGCTCCGGCAGCGGCAACCGCTCCCGCCGCTACTCACCGTGCCGACGAGCACCACGAAGGAACGGGCTCAATTAGATGGTCCGCCTGGCCCTCCGTCCCATTCGATGAACTGGTCTAGCA
>DATJST010000223.1:0-5347 GCA_035503975.1 Acidimicrobiales bacterium
GGTGAGGGTCTTGCCGTTGTGGAACTCGATGCCCTTCTTCAGCACCACCGTCGCTACCGTCGCGTCGGCGTTCAGCTCGATCGTCTCGGCTAGGTCCCATTCGTAGGAGTAGGGCGGGGCACTGTTGATGACGATCGGCGCGTTGTAGAGGTTCTGGATCCGCTGCTGGTCCATGTCGGTGCTGTTGTGCTGTGGGTCCAGCGTGTCCTGGTCGCCACCATCGCTACCGACGATCAGGGTGCCCCCGTACTTCGGCTTGGCGGCCATGGCAGCGGC
Source organism: Acidimicrobiales bacterium (assembly GCA_035503975.1). Lineage (GTDB taxonomy): Bacteria > Actinomycetota > Acidimicrobiia > Acidimicrobiales > Palsa-688 > DATJMJ01. Next base: position 277 of record DATJST010000223.1, read on the forward strand.
ACCAGCGCGGAGGTCGTCAGGGAGGAGGCGCTCCACCACCCGTGTGATGCCGCGGCCCGGGCCGGTCAGCGCTGGCAGAGCCGCGGCGCCCAGCATCGTGGCTGCACCTTTCGTCAAGAAAGCTCGTCTGTCGAGGAAACGTTCAGCTGGCATAAAATGAATAACCCTTTCTCGAACGAAGAACACACGTTGGCTGTCTCCCGAAAGCCCCGGCGAGCGGCAACATTTGAGTTGTTCAATTGGTCCGGACGGGATGGTCTTTTGTTACGCAAAAACTAGTCTTGGCAGCATCCAAGCCGTCCCGGCACCTACGCCCCGAAGGCCTGTCAAGACAGTACGGTGGGGCTGTTTCCCATTGGTATCACTTCAGTTAACGGTGTGTAAACCGGCTGCCAATTCCGCACAGTGATTTACGCGCCAGGCGTATTGGAAACGTCGTCGGCAGCCGTGCCCCACCATTTGCTCGCGCAGATGTGCCCCAAGAACTCGATTATGGTGTGGGCACCCAGGTACGCGGTTACCCCGGTGCCAACATCAAGCATAGGGTTGACCTCGACCAGGTCGAAACCGACGGTGCGGGCTCGCTCCGTGAGAGCGATGAGCGTGCCGAGAAGCTCAGCGTAGGACATACCTTCGGGCTCGGCCGACACACAACCCGGGACCAGCGCCATGTCAAGGACGTCCATATCGAGGCTCACATAGCAGTTTGCGCCTTCGGGGACGAACCGCGCCACGTCCTCGGCGCCACGCCGGCGGAACTCGGACATGGTCACAACGTGGTTCCCGTCGCCGAGGGTGTCCCTCCACATACGCTGGGTGTTGCGGGTGCTGCGGATACCGACTTGGGCTAAGCCCCGCACGTGTGGCAACTTCGCTATGTGGCGGAAGGCGTGCTGATTGGTGAAGGCGGTCCCGTGCACGAAGGGCATGTAATCGAGATGAGCGTCGAAATGCACAACGTACAGGTCGTTTTCGTAGGCGCGGACAACGGGGTACGAGATGGCGTGGTCGCCACCCAACACTACGGGCAGGGCCCCGCTTCGCAAGGCACGGGCCGTGAGCGCGGTGATGCTGTCGAACGACGACTCTATGTTGGTGGCAATTATGTCTGCGTCGCCCAGGTCGACAATCAGGCCTTGCCCCATCTCTCGTTGCAGGTAGGCCCGCCCCCGGTTGGGGTCGAAATAGCCCGGTTCGGATGATACAAACCGAAGAGAATGCTCTCGGAGAGCGCGAGGGCCGAACCGAGACCCCGGCATGAACGGCGACCCTTCGTCAGTCGGCGCGCCGAGCACAGCCACCGCGGCAACAAAGTCCTCGTCAGGTCCTATGACCTTCGAGCGGAGAAAGCTCGGTATGCCGACAAACGGAACGTCGAGGCGCGGCGCCCGGGCCCCGGGGTCGTGGGGGGCCATCGCCGTCAGACGGTGCCTTGGAGCTTTTGGCGACGCTCCTGGGCGACGGTGATCGTGGAGCGCAACGATATGGCCGCTGCGGCTCCACCTCCCGACCGGAAGCTGCCGACGTTGGACGAACCCAGTGCTGGCATGTGAGCCCTTTTTGGGTAAGTTACTGGCGCCCTGTTTCTCGGCTGTAAAGCCGGCATTAACTCAGTGTGAACCGGACCGTACCGCTAATTACAGAGCGCCCGTCCAGGAAACGCGCCTCGAGGCCGCCGTGGCGAGGGCGAGTTTGTCGATAGTGCCAGGCGCTCCAGAAGGGGCATAGAGGAAACCTTGCGCCCGGTCGCAGCCGAGGTCTATAAGGACCTGGCGTTGGCTCGGGAGCTCGACGCCCTCGGCGACTACGGTGAGGTCGAGTGCGTGCGCGAGCACGATGATTGCGCCCACAATGGCCCGCGCTCTCGGGTCGGCAACGAGCCCGTCGACGAACGACTTGTCCAACTTGACAAAGTCGAGCGGGAACTGGCGTAAGAAGGCGAGCGACGCATAACCGACGCCGAAATCGTCCAGGCCCACTTTGACACCGAGGTCCCGCAGGGCACGCAGCCCGGTCATGGCCGAATTGGACGCTTCCATGAGCACCTGTTCAGTCACTTCGACCTGGAGGTCTTGAGGGGGTACGCCGTGCGCCGCGAGCTGGTCGATGACCTGCTGGCGGAAATCGCTGTCAGCCAGGTGCCTGGCCGTCACGTTGACGGCCACCCCGGCGAAGTCGTCCCCCAGGCGGGAACGCCAAGCCCCAGCCTGTTTGAGGGCGTCGGCGAGCACCAGCTCGTCCATCTGGGCCAACAAGCCGGTCTCCTCGGCCACCCCGAGGAACGATGCCGGCAGCCGCAAGCCGTCGTTGGGGTCACGGATGCGGACCAGGGCTTCGGCGCCGAGGGGGTAGCCGCCCTTCATCTCCACCATCGGCTGGTACTCGACCACGATGCGGTTCTCGTCAAGGGCCCGCCGCAACATGCGTTCGGTGACCAGACGGTCGGCGGCAGTGGTGCGCAGCTCCTCGTCGAACACGGCCACCCGGTCCCGGCCCTGGTCTTTAGCCCGGTACAGGGCCATGTCGGCCTCGGAGAGCAGCTCTTCGGCGTTGCGCTGGCGGTCGGCGGTGCATGCCACACCTATGCTCATGGTGCAGCTGAGCTCTTCACCCGCGATTATGAACGGCCTACGGCAGTCCTGGACCACGCGGTTGGCCAGGGTGCAGGCAGCGGCCTCGTTGGTGACCCCCTCAGCGACGAGCACGAACACGTCTCCGCCGAGCCGAGCCAGGGTGTCAGCGGGCCGGACGTAGTGGGTGAGACGTTCGGCTACCTTCAGCAGTACGTCGTCACCGATCTGGTGGCCGAGCGAGTCGTTGACGACCTTGAAGCGGTCGAGGTCCAGGTAGAGCACCGCGAGTACCCTGCCCGGGGTGCGGCCGAGCCGGCGCAGCCCCTGGTGCAAGCGGTCCATGAGCACGGTCCGGTTCGCCACCCCGGTGAGCGGGTCGGTCGTGGCCCGAAGCTCCATGGCGGCGGCATGCCTTTGGCGCTCGGTTATGTCGCGCACGGTGTTCACCATGACGTCGGCGTCCCCGACCGTGACCCGCCGTGATGTCGCCTCCACCCAGCGGTAAGAGCCGTCTCGGCAGCGGAAGCGGTAGCTGGTGCTGGCGCGCACCAACGGAGAGCTCGCCTCCCGCCTGCCGACCAGGGCCGGCGCGTCGTCGGGGTGCACAAGGTCGTCCTCGCAGCTTCCTATGAGCTGGTCTGGCGCCCACCCGAAGACGTCTTCCAAGGCGGCGGAGCAGTACAGGTACCGGCCGCCGAGGTCCACGACTGTGCTCACGTCGCCCGAGGCGGCGACGAGGCTCGTGTAATCAGGAGCCTTGGCGTGGCGGTGCCCGTTAATTCGCTGCTGGCTCATTTTGCACCGTCACTTTCAACGAGAGTTGCGCGAAGCTCAGGCGGCGCACGGTCCGGACCGCAGGAAGTCTTAAAGTACCTACTTCCCAGCAGACATCATGCTACCAGAGCGGCACGCAAAGCGTTGGCCTGCTTACAGAACGAGCTGCCTCCCTACTTGTTGCTCGAAGCCGACGTTGGATGGCGCATGTGGTCAGTGACCGTCGGACCGGTGCCGGCGACGCGGGCCAAAGAAATAAATGTCAGAGCATTGCTGCTTGGTCAACTTGGCATTTTGCCCCGGTCGCGGCCCGCTCGGGGCACCGGGCCGAGCGCCGACGCGGCCAGCGAGCCGTCGATAACAGCTTCCGCGACAACCGCTAGACGCTGGTTGTGGTCCCGGGCGTACGTGCGCAAGGCGGAGAACGCCAGTTGCATATTGAGGCCAGTTCTCTCGGCGACCATGCCCTTAGCCTGTTCGATGATGATGCGGCTGTTGAGGGCGCGCTGGAGCTGTTGGTTGAGGACCTGGGCTTCGAGCGAGGCGCGGTGCTGGAGGATGGCGATGGTGGCCACGTCAGCCAGGGCCTGTGCGCTCTCGATGTCGGATGTCCTCATTTCGCCTACCTCGACTTGGAACAAGTTGAGGGCGCCGATGACGGTGCCTCGCAACCGCATGGGCAACGCCTGCACCGAGCGGAAGCCGGCGGCGAGGGCCTCAGCCGAAAAACGCGGCCAGCGACTGGTCACGACGGCGAGGTCGCGGCCCATGACCGGTTTGCCGCTCCGGTAGCAGTCGAGGCACGGGCCTTCCTCTGCCTGCAGCTCGAACAGTTCCAAGACGCGCATAGCCTCGCTGGAAGAAGCCATGACCCGCAGTTCGCCGTTGGGCCCGGCCAACATTAGACCGGCCGCCCCGACCTCCAGCATCTCCACGCAGCTGTCAGTCAGGCGCGTCAACAGTTCCACGACGTCGAAGTCGGCCACGAGCGTATCGGCAAGCTCGACGAGCGTCCTCGCCAGCTGCACTTCAGTGGGCACGAGCCCTCCTATCACGCCGGCACACCGTCGGTCGCGTGAACGCGGCGCGCAGCAGATATGGTAACACGGGCATAGCGGGACGAGGGTCGCAGATCGGCTGGTCGGCGCCGTCTTCGTCGGGCCTCTCTCAAGGGGCGGGGCCCTATTCGCCGCTGGCGGTGCCGAAGCGCAGCTTTCTCTCTACCACGTCCTTGGCCACCTCAGTGAGGGAACGGTCGTGGCCGAAGGCGTGGGCCCTCAGCCGGACAAGCGCTTCGGCGACGCTTACATCCAGCTGGGCGGCGACCATGCCGGCGGCTTGGTGGACGACGTAGTGGAAATCAGCACTCCCCAGCTGCGAAGCAAGTTCGCCCGGTGGCGCGTCCGTCTGCAAAACAAGGACGGCCTGGGCAGCGATGTCGGCCATGACCAGGGCGTAGGCGTGCTGGTCATTGCTTAGCGGGCCCGGGTGGTCCCGGCACAGGTTGAGCGCCCCCAGCCGCACGGCTCCTACTTGGAGGGGGAAGCCGAACACCGCCCGCACGCCCGCCTCGATAGCCGGGGCGGCGAACGCCACCCACCGGGGCGTGGTCGGCTGGGCCAGGTCAGGTTCCAGCACCGGCCAGTCTTGGCGGTAGGCGTCCAGGCACGGCCCTTCGCCGAGGGCGTACTGGAGCTGTTCGATCACGTCGCTCATCTTGTTGG
>DATJST010000224.1:0-9713 GCA_035503975.1 Acidimicrobiales bacterium
ACTCGGTCACCGAGCTCGAGGCCTCCGACGGCGCCTGGGTACAGACCCTCTCGGGCGGCTCCTACGGTTTCGACTACCCCTGGGGCATCGCCTTCGACGGCACCCACGTCTGGGTGAGCAACGACCACGGTGACTCGGTCACCGAGCTCGAGGCCTCCGACGGCGCCTGGGTACAGACCCTCTCGGGCGGCTCCTACGGTTTCGACTACCCTGGCGGCATCGCCTTCGACGGCACCCACATCTGGGTGACCAACTCGGGCGGCAATTCGGTCACCGAGCTCGACGCCTCCGACGGCACCTGGGTCCAGACGTTCTCGGGCGGCTCCTACGGCTTCGATTGGCCCGACGCCATCGCCTTCGACGGCACCCACATCTGGGTGGCCAACTGGGCCGACAGCTCGGTCACCGAGCTCGACGCCTCCGACGGCGCCTGGGTCCAGACGCTCTCGGGCGGTTCCTACGGTTTCAAAAACCCCCGTGGCATCGCCTTCGACGGCAGCCACATCTGGGTGGCGAACCTCTACGGCAAGTCGGTCACCGAGCTCCCGGCGGGGTAACAGGCTTGTCACGCTCGATAGCTGCAGCAACGGCCCAGCAGGAACGACAGCGGTTATGACGGTAGCCCAACTTAGCGAGCTCCGACTAAGAGAGTGGAAAACCGTGGGAGGCAATGGCTAGGGAGAGTGATCCTGCCGGCCCAGTAGGCAGACCGCACACCGTGGTTCTGTGGTGCGACTTTGCGCAGTCGTACTTACTGTAGTAGCACGACTGCCCGAAACGTTCCCGACGCTCCGGTCCTCGTCGCGTCCCTGTTGGAGGGATAGCCGGGCGACTGGTGAAGTGGTTGCCGGCCGCAAGCCGCGAGACGCGCAACGCCGGTGCGCCTGGCAGGAGCGGGCGGTAGCTCGCGACCGAGGCCTCGGGACCTTCTGGCCGTTTGCAGACGACGCCTGCTATCGCCAAAACGGACGCCGCCGATCTGCGCGCCGCCACCCTGGCAACTACGCGACGAGCGTTTCGCCCTGCTAAGGCCCGGGGATGTCTCCGGGAAGGCTTCGGGAACACGGGCCTTGCATGATCGATGGCGAGGCCAAACCCGGACCGGGAAGAGGCGGAGCACCCTCACCTCACAAAGGACACCAAATGCCCGAAGATACGAGCACTAATGCCAAACGTTGTCGGGGCGGTCGCCCTGCTTCTTTCTGGCGCGCCCGCAAGGTCGGGGCCACCGCCCTGTCGTCTGCCCTATTTGGCGCTGTTGCCTGCGGCCTAGGAGGTGGACTCGCACTGGCTGCGACGAACAGCGGCAGCATCCACGGTTGTTACAACAAGTCGACTGGCGAGTTGCGCGTCGCAGCCGTCTGTACGTCCCATGAGAATGCGATCATATGGAGCGTGCAAGGGCCACCAGGGGCCGCGGGGTGGTCGGGGGCCCAAGGGACCGTCCGGTGCCCAAGGGCCTCAGGGGCTGCCCGGTGTCCGAGGGCCCCAGGGCGCGCCGGGCACTCAGGGCTCTGCCGGTACAACTGGTCCGGCCGGGCCGAGCGGGACAACAGTGGTCCAGTCCGGCTACTTGTCCGGCGCCCATGGCATCAACAAGTTCTCGGGCCAGCAACGACTGTCGCCCAAATGACCATTAACGCGTCCGGTTGGTATGAAGTCCTTGCCAGTGGATGGCTCAACATAACCGGTGGTTCGGCCTTGGGCTCTTGCACCCTGTCACCGGCGGCGACTCGATCAGGCTCACCCAAGCCACTAGAGGCAAAGGGGTGAAGCCCTTGGCCGAATAGCCGGGCAGATCTACTGGCCGTCCCTGGGCAGATCTACTGGCCGCGGCTGGGCAGTTCTGTTGGCCGTCTCCGGGCAAAAGCTATTGGCCATTGACACCGGTACGCCGGAGCTGAGAAATGAGCTGCTCGATACCCAGGCCAGGCTTGTCGTGGGCGCGGGAAGGTTTCGGGAACTGCGTTAGTCCATAGTCATGTCATGACAGGGCCCGTGACACCCGAGAGGGGAGGTCCAGTGAGACACCAGCGGATTGACCCAGCTATTGACATGACCCGTAACCTTGCGGGGCCTAAAAAGGCCGGGTGTGGACGGCATTGGCGCCACCAAGGAAAGCCAGGGCGCCATGCCGGCATGACCTCGATGCCCGACGCGAGGCCAGGAAAGCCTGCCACGCAGCTCCAAAGGCTCGCCACGTTGCCAGCGCTGCTCATAATTTTGGTGAGCTACGTTGGGCAAAAACCAACGACTCTTGGCCAGCGAGCGGACGCTTTAGGTATTACGACATGGTCGACACCGGTACACGTCGACACCGGGCCGATCGCACCCACGCCGTCGGTCGACGCCATCTCCTGTCCCTCGACGGGCCTCTGTGTAGCGGTGGACCACGACGGCGACGTCGTCACCTCGACCGACCCGACCGGTGGCGCGTCGGCGTGGACGGCCACCTATATCGACAGCACCACCTTCCCGACCGACGGCGCGTCGGCGTGGACAACCACCCACATCGACGGCACCAACGCCTTCTCCGCCATCTCCTGCCCCTCGACGGGCCTCTGTGTAGCGGTGGACCAGGACGGCGACGTCGTCACCTCGACCGACCCGACCGGCGGCGCGTCGGCGTGGACGACCACCCATGTAGACGACAACACCTTCTCCGCCATCTCCTGCCCCTCGACGGGCCTTTGTGTGACAGCGGACCATAGCGGCGACGTCGTCACCTCGACGGACCCGACCGGGGGCGCGTCGGGGTGGAAGGTCGCTTTCGCCTACTCCGCCGTGGCGGGCAGCCTCCAGAGCATCTCATGCCCCTCAACGAACCTATGTGTGGCGGTGGACGACGCCGACGGCCGCGTCGTCACCTCGACCGACCCGACCGGGGCAGCCGCGTCTTGGAAGGTGACGCAGGCAGACCTGAACGGCCTCAGTGACATCTCCTGTCCGTCGACGACCCTGTGCGCTTCCACCGACAACGACGGCAACGTCGTTACCTCGACCGACCCAGCCGGGGGGGCCTCGTCGTGGAAGACAACGTCCTTGGACGATGGCGACGGCGAAGCCAACTGCTATGACGACGAAGGTTCGCCTGATTTCTTATGCCTGGGACTAATTGGTGTCAAGTGCCCGTCGACGGCCCTGTGCCTCGCATACGGCGTGTTTTGCTCGGCGACCGTCCCTTGCCCTGCTAACTTTGACACCACCTCCTACATCGACGCGGTCGGGTCAGACTGGGGCGGCAACGCCTGGGCCACCTCGGTACACCCGACAGCGGCTGCGGCGAGGTGGACGTTCTTCAGTACCCCGAAGTGGGTCCCCGATGCCATCGCCTGCCCTTCGGCGGACCTGTGCGTCGGCGTGGCTGGCTCTGGTGACCTGGGGGTCACAACGCACTCCACGGGAGGTCCCTCTTCCTGGAGAACCACCGATGTGGACAACGCGGCGCAGCTCAACGCCATTTCCTGTCCCTCGACAGCGCTTTGCGTCGAGGTGGGCAAAGCGGGTGAGGTCGTGAGCACTAAGGACCCGGGCGCCGCACCGTCATCCACGGTCCAGCACATAGACGGCTCGCACGACCTCGATGCGATCGCCTGCCATTCGACGACGCTCTGCGTAGCAGTGGACAACGCGGGCGACGTCGTCACCACGACCGACCCAGAGGGAGGTGGGTCGACGTGGACGGTCCGCCGTGTCGACTCCCACGGGCTCGAGGGGATCTCCTGCCCCACGACGACGCTCTGCGTCGCGGTGGACAACCTGGGCGACGTCATCCGCGGGACCGCACCTGCCACCAAAAGCGAGAACGTGAACTGAGCAGCCCGACTAGCTCAACACGATCGAAGGCACCAACGCCGACGTCAAAGGCTCCGCCCATGAGCGCTGGCTTGTCCCGGGCGCCGACAGGTCCAGCTCGCCGGCCTCCACAGGGCGCCGGCACGGCAAATCCAGCCTCCCCCACGGGGACGGAGGCTCCGGCCTGGGCCACCCTTGGGGGTGGGATAATGCGCGCGTGCATGCGCCAGGCGAGAGCACTCAGGGCCAGGGCCTCCCTTCTGTGCGGGCGACGATCCTGGGACCGTTCCCTGTGAGCCGAGGTGAGCTTCGGGCGGGTCCCTGGCCACGGCCGAGCGCTAAGCGCCTGGTCCAGTGGGTCCTGGTGATCCCGAGCCAGCGGGTCGGTCGTGAAGCCGCCTGCGACGCGCTCTTCCCCCACCTCAGAGCGCCGGCGGCCGCTGTGGCCTTGAGCAAGGCGCTGTCGATGGCCAGCGCGGCCCTATCCCTTCTCGGTGACGCCGCCGCCGGGTTGGTCCGGGCCGACGGGAGCGCGGTTTGGGTCGGCCTTGACGTGGCCATCGACCCGAAGTCGGCCAAGAGCGGCAAGCCGCACCGGGACACACCCCGAAGGGCAATTGACGCAAACGATATTTCGAGCCGCAAGAACCGCTGGGACCAGCTGTTGGAGCCAACAAGCGCCGTACCGCTGGATTTCTCAGAGTATTACTGGGCCAAGTTCAAAGAAGGCGAGCAGCTGGGCATTATCCCTCCCGCTGCATCTCGGCTAGCAAACGCCATCGCGAAGCACAAGCTGACTTGACCGGCGACTCCCGGTCAAGCTGAAAGAGCCTCCTGTAGGGGAAGAAGGTCTTAACTCGCTTGGCGCTATCCGCGCCCTCAGCCCCGCTCGCAGGTCACGACGATTTGGCGATGATGACCGCCAACGCCAAGGCTCCGACAAACACGAGCAGCAGCATCGCCAGGTCGTTCTGCACTTGTAGCTGCGCAATGGTCTGTTGCTGGGCCTGGAGCCGGGACTGTTGCGCAGCCAACTGGGCTTGGTGAAGCCTCACCTGCTGCTCCCGGGCGAAGAAGTTCACCCTCGACCCTCTTTCGGACGAGCTCGACCCATTCGAGGTCCCGGCTGCTGTGGCTGATGAACAGCTGCATATGTCCCTCGCTTTGTATATCCCTGAGCTATACGCTACACTGAACATCGTGAGCATGCAACCCAGCCGGGCGCCTGCAGGCAGACGTTGACTGGGTACGACAGGGGGTGGGATCGTATGGACGCGGTCGAGGGCTGCCGGAGTTCGAGTGGGACGAAAACAATGAAGACAAGCTCCTGGCCAACCACAACGTCTCTGCCCTCGAGGCGGAGCGGTGCTTCGCGAACCCGCACACCAAGCGCCGGACGGGCGACGCTCTGCTGATGCTTGGTGTCACCGACGGAGGGAGGATGCTCCTCCTGGTCTACGAGCAGAAGCCCGGGGGTGTCGTGCGCGTCTACAGCGCTCGGGACATGACGGAAAACGAGCGCCGCACCTACCACAAGCAGGCATGATGAGCCGAGAAAGTTGGGAATCGCTCCTCGACCACGACTGGTCGACCGAGTGGGAATCTTTGCCCGAGGCACCCGCTGTGGTGCCTCGCCGAAAGTCCGCGCAAGTCACGCTCCGCCTCCCAGCGAGCTTGCTCAGGCGTGTCAAGCAGGTCGCAGCAGCCCGCTCGCTCCCCTACCACGCGATGGTCCGCTCCTGGATAACAACCGAGCTACGCAAACCAATGTGGACTCGGGGTTCAGCGAACCTCGATGAGCCCCTGACGGAGCAGCTCAACCTCAAGTTCGACCAGGACGTCCTTGACGAGCTCAAAGCCCGCGCCAACGAGCTTCGCCGTCCTTACCACCGTTTGGCCCGCGAATGGGTCGAGGCTTCCGTGGCCCTCGAGGAGGCACGCCTCGGCATCGAGCCGGCCGGCTTGCAGCTGCCTGCGATCAAAGACCTGATGGTCTTGCTCCTCCACGCCCCGAGCCGCGGCGGCGAGGATGCCGTACGAGGGGTGACGAGGCTCCAGAAGCTCCTCTTCGTCCTGGAGCAGAAACTTGCATCCCAGAGCACACGCTTCTATGCGTACAACTTCGGCCCGTTCAGTGAGGAGGTGAACGATGCCGCCGATGCCCTCAAGCTCGCGGGTTTCCTACGAGGCGGCTACCCGGCCACCGTAGGCGCGCCGAGCTTTGCAGAGATGGCATCCACGGTCGTCGAACGGTCCGGGCCCCGGGACCGCGCCGAGGCCGAGGTCTTCGGTTTGAACGAGCAGGGCCACAGGGCGGCCGAGCACCTCCGGCAGTCAGGCGCCGCTTACGAGCAGCTCTACCAGTACGTGCGGGCCATCCGGACCGAGTGGGACACCCCTGAGCTCGTTGAACGTGTCTACGAGGAGTTCCCCGACTACGCCGAGAAATCGCTCATCAGGGGCCAGGTGGAGAGGCGTAGGGCGATGCGGCGCTCGCGATGACCGCCGCTGGTGTGCCCCTCCAGCAGGTCGTGAGGGTCCGCCGGACCGATGATCTCACCTTCGTGAGGGCCGGCTTGATGGACGAGGTGCTGGTGAACGCAAACCAGCTCGAAAACAGCCCCGATAGCACAGCGACCACCCTTCGAAAGACGGGAGTGCCGTTCAGCATCGACCCTATGTTGACCCGCTTCCAGTTCCCGATCTCTTTGCAGAACGAGAAGGGAGAAACGAAGAGGAACTTCAGGCGCCTCGCTGCCGCGTACGCTGACGGGACCGGCGTACCGATCGGCTCTGGCCCGCTGGTCGACATGGTCGCGACCGACGACTCGTGGCGCGCCATCGCCCGCAACGTCGTCGCCTACCAGTGGCACCGCCTCACCCAGGAGCAGACCCAAGTCGAGCTCTTCAGTTTCGACCAGCCGCAGGATCTCCGGCCGGTGCGCATTTTGGCGCCGGCATTAGTTTCTCTAACACCCACCGAGGACTACATCAACCGTGTGCTCGCCGAGGGTAGCGCTGGGGTTGCGACGGTTCCCCTCGCCGTTCCCGTGATCGTGCCCGCGGGACGCCTACTAGAGCGGCACAGCTTGGAAAAGCTCGTCTCCGCTGTGCCTTCTGACGGCGTGGAGGCTTACCTGATTTGGACGCCGAACCTTCCAGAGGCGACGCTCCTGACGGACCCAAACCTCCTCAACCAGCTTCTGCGCCTCGTCGGGGCCCTGGCAGATCGGGGCGTCCCGGTAGGGCACCTCCACGGGGGATATGTGGTCGGTGCTCTCCACGCTGTCGGCGTCTCGGCTCTCGTGCACCACCTCGGCTGGGTCGACAAGGGTGAGCCGGCGGAGAGCGGACAGGGTGGGCTCCGCTCATGTCAGACCTATGTACCCGGTCTCCGGCACTGTGCCCGGTTCGAGAACGCGTACGACCTCGGGCGAGCGCTCGACGCAAGCACTTACGCCCGGCGTTACTGCGAATGCGGCTTCTGCAGAGGTGCGTTCGGGAACGGCCAACATCCACTCGACCTCCTACTTGAGGACGAGTTCATTCCTTTCAAGAACGGTCGCGGTCGGAAGACGCCGACGAGCCGAGCGGTCGGCGTGAATACCTGGCACTACCTACTCAGCCGTCGGGCTGAGGTCGAAAGGTTCTCAACCGGGCACGCCGTAGACGTCATCAAAGAGGACATCGAGCGAGCCTCGCTCCTCGGTGGTCGCGATGAGACCCATGGCCTCAGGCGACTTGCCGATCAGCTAAGCGCCGCGTAAATGTCAGTGCTCGACTTTTCGCACAACTGAACGACGATCCGCTGAAGCCTTAAGCAAGAACTTCAATGCGCGCAGCGAATTATGGCTGACGTCGGCGAGCCAACTCGAACTCTCTGCCTCGGGACCCTAAAGGCGTGGTCGTTCGCCTGGCCAAAGTGGAGCGGAAGTGGCGGACTGGTTCACCACCACGCCCGCACCGAGGAGGCGAAACATTGGGCGCCGGCGAACCCTTAGGAAACTGTTTGCGTCTTCGCCCTCCCTACGGTGGCATACGGCCCAGAAATCCTAGGACTGCTCCTGGATGGCTACTTCCACATCAGCAAGCCCGAGCTGCCGAAGGCCTCGAGGACGACCAGGTTAAGCGTTTCGCGCGGTTTGCCAGCGAGCCCACCCTCGGCCCGGACCACGAAGTCCACCGTAACGTCGGCGCTAGAGGCGCTGAGGGGGATGACGGCAACCTTTACCACGTCTCGTACCTTGCTGCCCGGGACTGCGTTGATCCTGACAGTGACGGCGCCGAGAGCCGCCGTCTTGGACGGTGAAGGGTTGTCGACAACCTCCCCGCCGCGACTGTCGGGCACGTCCACCTCGCCTCTAGCCGGGCCGCCTGTCGACGGGGACTCACCTCGTCCGTTCGTGTGAGTGCCGGACTCCTCCTTGGCCTTGAGAGCCCTGGCGGCTGAAGCCCGGACGAGCCAGGTACCGGGCGCCGTGGTGCGGGTCATCTCCGGGGGCGAGTACGATCTTGTGGGCGCGTACGCGATCGCCGCGTACGGCCCTTACCTCTTCGTGGGCGACGCCGGCGACGGGACGACCGGCAGCCCCAGCTACGTGACCGAGGTGGACGCTCTTACCGGGGCGCCGGTGCGGGTGGTCACGGGGCCGCAGTACAAGTTCTATCTCCCCGGGGCCGTGGCATCGGACGGGCCGGACCTGTTCGTCTTGAATGAGGGCAGCGCGGCGGGCAACGGGACCAACACAGGGGTCGGCTCTCTCACCGACATCGACGCCGCCACGGGGGCGCTGGTCCGGGTCATCTCGGGGCCAAAGTACGACTTCACCTATGAAGCCGCCATGGCCGCGGCCGGCCCTCGTGTGTTCGTGGCCGGCGGTGGCTCCAGCGGTACGGTGACGGAGTTCCCGGCCTAGCTCGACGGGCGCGTTACTCGGCTTTCTCGCGCACTTCGCTAGAGCGTGGAACTGCGAATTATGGCGCTCGGGGTAGGCAACGAAGCGCGACCCGAGCCGTCGATATGGCCGGATTTGCCTTGAAGAACAAGGAGTTCTCGGGTGGCGCATAAGAGGAAATCTGGCACTGTCGCCAATCATGCCGGTGGCGGGGCGAGTTGTCAACCAAGCTCGTCCAAGCTTGTTGGACGCAGCGCTCCCGTCCGCCCTCCGGGCACAGCGGCGTAGGCACGCACAGGGAAGGTGCCGAAGGCCGCAAAGCGGGGCGGTGCGGCGGTAAACCGGGCGCCAGTCGGTGGCAGCTGCTCGAGCCCCCTCAGGTGCTCGACCACGGGTACCTTCGCAGCGAGCAGCACGCTGTGCGCAGGCCTCGCTCGCGTGGTCGTGTCGTCGATGTTCACGGCGTCGATGCCAACCAAGCGCGCGCCGTGCTCGACCAACCAGTGAGCCCCGGCCTCCGTAAGGTAGTGAGCTTCCTCGCCGTAGCGGGGCGTGCCCCAGTGCTCATCGCCTCCGGTGTGCAGGAGGATGGCGCGGGAGGCCACCTCGTACCCTGCCAACGCGCCGACATCGATTGCCCGAGCGGCGCTCCCGAGGGTGCGCACGACCACGCACGGCAGGTCGGCCAACGAGCTCAGTGGGAGCCCAGCTAGGTCGGCCCCGGCGGGGTAGCGGTGATAGGGGCTGTCGAGGTAGGTCCCGGTGTTGCCGACCATGCTCACCCGGTCGATGGCGAACTCAGTGCCCGGTGCGTAAAAGGCCCTGGACGCCTCCCTGGTCAGGTGGGGCGTGACCTCCGGCCCAGGCAAACCGGGGTATGTCGTCATCCCCGCCTCGATCACGTGGGACAGTTCCACCAGGCGCCACTGGCGTTGCTCTGGTAGGCCTGCTGAGCGGCTGACGTCGCTTGGGCCGCCTCTGGTCCCTTTGTGAGGCTCGGGGAGCACACGTACGCGGGAGAGG
>DATJST010000225.1:0-6947 GCA_035503975.1 Acidimicrobiales bacterium
TCGGTTATGAGGCTGCACGAGGGGGAGAAAGCGAAGCCGATGGTCTCGCCCGCAGTGGCGGTAGTCACCGCGTTGCGAAGCGACGCCGGCCCCGAGTCGTTGCAGTTGGTCACGTCGGCCGTCTGGGCGCTGGCCTGGGCAGAGCCCACAGCCAGGAGCGCTCCGGCGGGTAGGGCCAGAGCCAACGCCAGCGCGGCGATGCGATGTGCGCCCGTCCTGTGGAGCGGCCCGGGCGGACGGGTGGTGGTTGCAACCCCATGGCCCCCCAACAGCCGGCCCTCGAAGAAAGGGCTTGACGCAACCCGTAGGTTGCCATACGGTGATGGCAACCAATAGGTTGCGATATGCTCTTCACCTCAAGGAGACCCCAGTGACAACCAGCACCGACTACCGAACGACCGTCCGCATCAATGCCCCGGCTGGCGTTGTGTTCAACGCCGTCACCATGACCGAAGCGCTCACCGCCTGGTGGAGTCCCGTGACGGGCTCCGGCCTGACCGACGGAGAGCTGCGGTTCCCGATGGTGGCAGATCATCCCCCTCTACTCGTCCACGTCGACGAGGCGACCCCCCCACGACCGTCGCTGGACGGTGACCGAGTACACCTTCATGGAGGACTGGGTCGGCACCCAGCCAACATTTACCATCACGCCTATCGACGACAGCTCCTGCGAGCTCACCTTCGAGCACCGCGGCCTGAACGATAACCTCGAGTGCAAGGACATGTGCAGCCGCAGTTGGGACCACTTCGTCGGCACCAGCCTGCGCGAGCTGGCCGAGGGCGGCACCGGCGCTCCCAACCGCAGCCCTCGCGACCTGGCCCGCCGCGCCGCGCAAGAAGGCTGATCCGCGTTCGCCCGGGGACTGTCAGGCTTGACCCGACCGTCCCCGTGGCGGCGATCGGTGTGCGGTATCACCCTTAGCCCCTCCCAGAGGAAGTCATGGCGTTCCCCGACCGCATCGAGCGCACCGTGACCCTAACCGGCCCACCGCGGGAGGTATGGCAAGCGCTCACCACCGCCGACGGCCTGAGCGCCTGGTTCGGCAAGCAGGCGACCATTGACGTGCGCCCAGGCGGCGCGGCCACCACGACCTTCGCCGGCGGCATGACGGTCGACATGCGCGTCGAGCGTGTGGAGGAGCCCACGGTGTTCGCATACACGTGGCGACTGCCCGACCTGCCCGCTGACGACCCCCGCCGCACATACGTCGAATTCACCCTGGAGCCCGACGGGGACGGCACCGTGCTGCGCGTCGTCGAGACCGGCTTCGCCCAGCTTCCGGTCGAGACCTGGCGCAACACCTACGACTCCCACAGCGAGGGCTGGTCCCGCGAGCTGGCAGAACTGGCGGAATACCTCGATGGCTGCTGACATCGAGGCCATTGCCGAGCAGGTTTTCGTCGCTCTCGCCGACCCGACCCGGCGCAGCATCCTGGCCGCCCTCGCCACCGACGGCCCGTCCACTGTCACCGAACTTGCCGTTCGGCTGCCGATCACCCGCCAGGCCATTGCCAAGCACCTCGCCCTCATGGCCGAAGCCGGCCTGGTCACGCCCGAGCCGCGCGAGCGCCGGCGGGTGTGCTACCGGCTGCAGTCCGAACCCGTGCAACTAGCCCAGCAATTCCTTGCCGCTCTCGCCCATTCCTGGGACGATCGACTCGACGCCCTACAGCACTATCTCAGGGCGCCATGACCGATAACGAGCTCGGATCGCTCCCCCGAGCAATCGCGACCGATCTACCGAACCCGGAACACCGGTCCCCGAGGGCGACTGCCCCAGAAGCGCGAGCCCATATGCAAAGCGGCGCTGTGTCCCCTCCCGCCGGTTCCCGGGCGCACTGAACGACGGCGGGCACGTCGTCAGGGACCACGCCATAATCGTTCTGGCCGGTTAGCAGTAACGTGCAGGCGATACAGGACCGCGCACATAACCTCAGTCTGGTGGGATGCTTTTGGGGGGAATAGCTGCCGGGACAAAGGTCTGCGAAGACGGTCGGTCAGTCGCAGTCGTTCGTCGTTTTGAGGTAGACCGGTCTACGACAAGGGCAGAAGTGAGGTCACTGGACGGACGACAGGACGGACAAAATCCAACGTCAGCGCATTGGAGCACACTGCCCAGAGGCAAATTGTGACCTTGCCAAGGTGAGGGTCGCGGGTTCGAATCCCGTCGTCCGCTCGCAGGTCAGAGCCATAATCCGCGTCCGAGCATAAGGATCTGCAAGGTGATGGTCTGCAGGTTCGGATCCTGTCGTCTGGTCTATCAGGCCGGGTCAGAGGCATGATTTCTGGATCATGGGCAGCTCGTGCCTGGAATTCTTAGTCCCCACGTGGGTCCCACGTGCCTCGTGCTCGAACCAAAAACAAAGGCAGCGGGGGGATATAACGCTCAGACTGCGAACGGCCAACACTGTTTCTCGCCGTCACTGCCTTGCTTTACCGACCCACAGGGGCACGGCGAAGGTGAGGCAGTGCAGGGTCCCGACGCCAGCGAAGTCCTGAGCGTCCCGGACGAGCTGACCTCGATGTCGACCGTCGCCGAGCGCGACCATGCCGCGAGAGATCAGCGGTCTATTGTCGTATCCGCAACCGTGTTGGCTGGAGTCGCGGACCAACTCGCCAGAAGGTTGAGCGCTTCTTGTGATGGCGACCCAGGCTCGGCGGTGTACACGAGGATGCGCTGGCCGCTGTCGCCAGGCAGTTCGAGAGCTTCGTAGGCGAGGGTGAGGGGGCCCACGACGGGGTGATGGAGCGTTTTGGTGCCGGTGCGGTGGAACTTGACGTTGTGGGCCGCCCAACGGACCCTGAACTCGCCGCTCCGGGTTGACAGCTCACCGATGAGGTCGGAGAGACGCCGGTCGTAGGGGTCGCGGCCGGCTTCGGCGCGCAAGATGGCCACCGCGTCGTTGGCGATCTGCTCCCAGTCGTCGTAGAACTCGGCCGCGTCGGGGTTCAAGAAGATGAACCGGGCCATGTTCGTTGGCCCGGTCAGGTCGGTGAACACCGGCGAGTACAGGGCTTGGCCGAGCGCGTTCGCGCCCAGGATGTCCAGACGGCCGTTACGCAAATAGGCGGGAATACCGACCAGGGCGTCGAGGATGCGCTGAATGGTCGGGCGGACTCGCTCGTGGCCGGGTTGGCGTCGGGTGGGGCGAGAGCGGCTGGTGGAGCGGAAGAGGTCGAACAGGTGGGCGCGCTCGGCCTCGTCGAGTTGTAGGCCCCGGGCGATGCCTTCCAGGACGTCCTCGGAGACGCCGCCGGCGCGGCCACGCTCGAGGCGGGTGTAGTACTCGACGCTGATACCGGCCAGCATGGCCACCTCTTGCCGGCGTAAACCGGTGACGCGGCGCCTGGCTCCATAGGCCGGCAGCCCGGCGTCCTCGGGGGTGACCTTGGCTCGCCGTGAGATCAAGAACTCTCGGATGTCGTCCTTGGCGTCCACAACCTCCACGGTAGGGGCGTCCGGTGTGGGTTAGGGAGGCCCTGGCAGTACCCCTATCAACCAGGCCTCCCTAGCCGCGTCTGAGCCTGGTTCCCTGAGAAGGGAGAGAAGAAGAACGTCTACCAAGGAGACGCCGTCATGCGTGCAGCTGTGTTCAACGGCCCGGGGTCGGTCTACGTGGCCGACCGCCCGGACCCGGTCATTGTCGAGCCGACCGACGCCGTCGTCAGGGTGGTGCTGGCGTGCGTGTGCGGGTCCGACCTGTGGTACTGGCGAGGCGAGTCCGAACATGCCATTGGCTCCATCGGGCACGAGTTCATCGGCACCGTCGAAGACGTCGGTGCCCAGGTCGGCTCGGTCTCGATCGGCGACCTGGTGATTGCCCCGTTCATCTTCAGCGACATGTCGTGCCCCCACTGCCTCAATGGCTCCACCATCAGCTGCGTGCGGGGCGGCAACTTCGGCAACGGTGTAGTCGACGGCGGCCAGGGCGAGGCGGTGCGCGTGCCGCTGGCCGCCAGCACCCTGGTGACGGTCCCCGGCTCGGGTCATTCGGACGAAACGCTCAAGTCGTTGCTGGCCCTCTCGGACGTCATGGCTACCGGGCACCACGCCGCGGTAAGTGCCGGGGTCAAGCCGGGGGACACCGTGGCGGTCGTCGGCGACGGCGCGGTCGGCCTGTGCGCTGTCCTCGCTTCCAAACGGCTGGGGGCCGAGCGCGTCATTGCCCTCAGCCGCCAACCCGAACGCCAAAAGCTCGCCTTGGAGTTCGGCGCCGGCGAAATAGTCGAGGGACGGGGCGATGCCGCGAACCAGGCAGTGATGGAACTGACAGCGGGCATCGGGGCCGACGCCGCCCTTGAGTGCGTCGGCACGGCCCAGTCGATCGCCACCGCCGCGGCTATTGCCCGGCCCGGCTCGACGATCGGGATCGTGGGCGTCCCCCACGGCGAGGTCCCTTTCGCTGGCACCTTCTTCCGCAACATCGGCTGGCGAGGCGGCCCGGCCCCAGCCCGGATCTACATCCCGGAGCTTCTCACTGATGTGCTCTCCGGGTCGCTCAACCCCGGCCTGGTCTTTGACTACGAGACCGACCTCGACCACATCGCCGACGCCTACAGGGCCATGGACGAACGTCGCGCCATCAAGTCCCTAATCCGGGTGGGGTCGTGAACCATCCACGCCAAGAAAGCGAGCGCCGCACCATTACGTGGACCGCGCAACAACTAGCCCTCATCGGCGACGCCGAAGAGCTGCGGCTTGCATCCCGACGTGAAGACGGCACACTGCGCTCCTTCACGACGATGTGGGTCGTCCGTGCCAACGGCGAGCTGTACGTCCGGTCGGCCGGCGGGCCCCGGCGCCCCTGGTACCGAAACGCCCTGGCCAGCCGGAGCGGGCGGGTCCAGGCGGGCGGGGCCGAAGCGGACGTCAGCTTCGCCGCTGCTGCCCCTGACAAGCAGGCGGCCATCGACGCCGCCTACCACGCCAAGTACGACCGTTACGGGCCGACCATCGTGGGCCACGTCACTGGCCCCGCCGCCCACGCAGTCACCATCAGGCTCCTGCCGGCCGATCATGACAGCAGGTCCCTGTGACCGACGTTGTCGTAGTGATAGGAGCAAGGCAAATAGGCCAGGCAATCGCACGGCGTATCAGCGCGGGCAAGCACGTCCTGCTGGCCGACCTGCGCCAGGAGAACGTAGACGCGGCGGCCGAATTATTTGCGAACGCCGGCTTCGACGTCAGTACTGCGACTGTCGACGTCTCCTCCCGTGGGTCGGTGCATGCGCTCGTTGAGACCGCCACCGCCCTCGGCGATGTGACCGGTGTAATCCACGCCGCGGGGGTCTCGCCGAGCCAAGCCCCGGTCGAGGCCATCCTGGCCATTGACCTCTACGGGGCCGCACTGGTGCTCGAGGATTTCGGGAACGTCATCGCCGCCGGCGGAGCCGGCGTCGTCATCTCCTCCCAGTCGGGTCACCGCCTCCCTGCTCTCACCGCCGAACAGGATCTTGCCCTCGCCACCACCTCGGTAGACGACCTGCTGAAGCTGCCGTGGCTCCAACTCGATCAAGTCAAGGACACCCTCCACGCCTACCAGCTAGCCAAGCGCGGGAACTCGCTGCGGGTCATGGCCGAGGCCGTGCGCTGGGCCAAGCGCGGTGGGCGCCTCAACACCATCAGCCCCGGCATCATCATCACGCCCCTCGCCAAAGACGAGCTCACCGGCCCCCGAGGTGAGGGCTACCGGCGCATGGTCGAGCTGGCGCCGGCCAGACGGGCAGGCACCCCAGACGAAGTCGCTACCGTCGCCGCCCTGCTCATGGGCCCCGACGGCTCGTTCATCACCGGGAGCGATTATCTCATCGACGGTGGTGTGACCGCCTCGTACTTCTTCGGCACGCTCGCCCACCTTTGAGAGGAGAAAGCATGGAACAACGACCCAAGCACCCGACCAACAAGGGGGCCGCCGAATGGTTTACCGGGGATGTCTGGATAGACCCCGTCACCCAGGGCGAGCCACCGTCCAGGCTCAATATCGCAGCCGTCCATTTCACTCCCGGGGCGCGCACCGCGTGGCACTCCCACCCAGGGGGCCAGACTCTGTACATAACCGTGGGCCGAGGCTTAGTGCAATCTCGTGGTGGACAGACCATCGAGATGGGAGCGGGCGACGCGATCTACACACCAGCGGCGAGGAGCACTGGCACGGTGCCACGCCCCAACACTTCATGACCCACCTTTCAATCACTGAAGGCACCGCGAATTGGGGTGCCCAAGTCACGGACAACGAGTACCAAGCCCCCCAGTCGTCCTGACGAACTGAGCTTTTACCGAGGGCGCCGCAAGGCTGGCTTTCGGGGCCCGGACACACACAATGCCGGGTCCTTTCATGCTGCAGAACACGTATACCCGGCGACCCGTATTTCTTGGCCTAGGCAA
Organism: Acidimicrobiales bacterium; assembly: GCA_035503975.1. Lineage (GTDB taxonomy): Bacteria > Actinomycetota > Acidimicrobiia > Acidimicrobiales > Palsa-688 > DATJMJ01. Next base: position 6,387 of record DATJST010000225.1, read on the forward strand.
ACGAGTTTTCGGTCAATGCGCATAACGCCGTAGGGCGCTCGACCTGATATGGGCGCACATTTGCGCAAGGCACGCACTAGCAGCGACGGCATCGCGAACATAACCCCGAACAGTGAACCCGAAGCAATGCAGGCAGACTTCGTAATAGTTTCCAAACTTGGCAACGAGGAGCGGGGAACTTCTGACGCCTCCTGAACTCACTACTGAACCGAGGAAAGGACATATCCCCATGAACCAGCGAACCCTCGGCACCAGACTGAACGTCTCCGAAATCGGTCTGGGCTGCATGAGCTTGACCGGTGCGTACGGCAACAGCGGCGGACCGGCACGCGAGGACTCGATCGCGTTGATCCGTCGCGCCGTCGAACTCGGCGTGACCTTCTTCGACACCGCCGAAGTGTACGGGCCCTTCCAGAACGAGGACATCGTCGGCGAAGCACTCGAGCCACATCGAGACCAGGTGAAGATCGCTACCAAGTTCGGCTTCGCCTTCGCAGAGAACGGTGTCGAGCCCGGTGGCCTGTGCAGCCGCCCCGACAGCATCCGGCGGGCCGTGGGGCA
>DATJST010000226.1:0-14466 GCA_035503975.1 Acidimicrobiales bacterium
CGTTGGGCTCCCAGCCTTATGTAAGGGAGATCAGCCTCGAAGAGGACGGCTTGCGGCTGTACGTCGAGGACGGCACCGCTGCTCTGCCCCAGTTGCTCAGGGCGCTTGACGGCCAAGATATCGGCATCAAGTCGATCAGCCTGTCCGAGCCCACTCTCGACGACGTGTTCCTACGCCATACCGGGAGGTCGCTGCGGGACACGGGGGCCGAGGCGGGGGCGGCGGCATGAAGACGCTCCGAGACATCGGCCTGTTGTTCCAGCGCCAGTTCAGCATGCAGCTGCGCAACCCAACCTGGTTGTTCGTGGGCTTTTCGTCCCCCGTGCTCTACCTGGCGCTGTTCACGCCGCTGCTGAAACACTTCGAGGGGCCGACGTCGAGCACCGGACGTGTGCTCGACAGCTTCTTCCCGGGCATCCTGGCCCTCTTGGCCTTCGCAAGCGGTACGGCGCAAGGTTTCAACACCATCTTCGAGCTCCGCGCAGGGGTCATCGAGCGCCTCAGGGTGACACCCGCCAGCCGTTTCGCCATCCTGGCCGGCCCATTGGTCTCGGCGCTCACCTTCGTCTACATCTTCGACGCCATCGCCGCCGCGGTGGCCTGGGCCTTTGGCTTCCAAGTGCATTGGTTGGGCTTGCTGGTGCTGGCCGTCCTGCTCGGCCTCTTCATGGTGACCATGTCTGCGTGGTCAGTGGCCACCGCCCTCGTGACCAAGGAGATCAGCGGGTTCGCGGCGATCATGAACGGTCTCAACCTGCCCCTGTTGCTGCTCGCCGGCGTACTTCTGCCCATTTCCTACGGCCCGGCCTGGCTCCGCGGCCTGGCCCACGTTGACCCCCTGTACTACGTGGTGGACGCGGCCCGAGCGCTCGGAGCCGGGACATTGAGCGGCGAGAACGTTTGGCTGGGTTTCGCCGTTATCGTCCCGCTATGCGCACTGGTACTGGCCTGGACGACGAACGTCTTCCGCAAGGCGGTCGCCTGATGCGGGCACCCGCGAGCCGCTCGTACCCTGCGGCGTGACGTGAAATGGCCGCGCTTCAGCGGGCCCATGGCCACAGTTCCGCAGCCATCTCGGCCGCGGCGGCCATAACTACTGGGTCGCTCGGGTCGCCCACCAGCACCGCGAGCAACCGCTCCCGCTTTTGCTCGTCGGCCGAGGCCAGCGCGGCCGCGCCGAGGGCGAGGGCGTCTCGGCCTACAAGCACAACCGGCGTGCCCCCAGCCACAAGGCGTGCCGCCTCCGCGGGGTTGGAGGTCACTTTTGCACCGGCGCCTGCCATCAGGTAGGAAAAGCGTGCCACAGTTAAGGCAAGCCCATGTTCGTTTCTGACCCTCCCACGCCACCTGTCGCGCCCCGGCGCCCCACGGTCCACACGGCTCACGGCGATGAGCGCGGGGACGATTGGCAGTGGCTGGCCGACCGCGAAGACCCCGCCGTGGTCGAGTACCTCGAAGCTGAAAACGCCTACGCCGATGCTGTACTGGCGCCGACCCGGGACCTCCAAGAGCAGCTCTTCGACCAGATCCGCACCCGCGTGGCCGAAACCGACGTCTCGACACCTGTGTTCCACCATGGCTGGTGGTACTGGGCCAGGACGGTCGCGGGCCAGCAGTACGCTGTTCACTGCCGGCGCCCTGACCCGAGCCGAGCACTTTGCGCGGCGGAAGTCCTGGCCGCGGCGCGGGCGGCGCTGCCCGGTGCCGGCGTGGCGGGGGACGGCACGCCTCCGCCGGGAGGAAGCTCCACACCGGTGAACGCCCCATTGCCGAACCCCGGCCGCGTCATCCTGGACGAGAACGAGCTCGCCGGCGACAGCGATTACTTTGCCCTTGGCATATTCGACGTGCGCCCGGACCAGGAAGTGCTCGCTTACGCCACCGATTACGACGGCTCAGAGCGTTACAAGCTGCGCTTCCGCGACCTCGGCTCGGGTGACGACCTGGTTGACGTGGTCGACGACGTGGACTACGGCTCCGCCTGGTCGACCAGCGGTAAGAGCATCTACTACGTACGGCCGGACAAGGCGAAACGGCCGTGGCAGGTGTGGCGGCACTTGCTCGGCACCCCGGCGGCCCGCGACCAGCTCGTCTACCAGGAGGACGACGAGCGCTTCTTCGTGTCAGTGGAGCTATCGCGAAGCAAGTGCTACGTCGTGATCAGCAGTGAGTCCAAGACGGCCAGCGAGGCGCACTTCATACAGGCCGACAAGGACCGCGGCCACCCCAAGGTGGTGCTCGCACGGCGCGAGGGCGTCGAGTACGACATCGAGCACGCCCGCCACCCCGTCCTCGGTGGCGATGTCTGGCTCGTGCGCACCAACTGCGGGCCGGACGGCACAAAGCTTGAGAACTTCGCTCTTTTTACTTTGCCCGTCGGCAACGACGAGCCGGCGGAGTTGAGGCCGCTGCTGCCCTACCGTCCCGAGGTCAAGGTCGAATCGGCCGCCGCCTTCGCCCGCCACGCCGTGGTCCTCGAACGTGCCGGAGGGCTCGAGCAACTGCGGGTCGTGCGCCTGGCCGACCGCGAGGAGCACGTCATCGCCCAGCCCGAACCCGCCTACACCCTCACGGGCGAGGGCACGCCCGAGTGGGACACGGACGTCATCTGTTTCGGCTACAGCTCTCTCGTAAACCCGCAGTCGAGCATCGAGTACGACCTCGAACGCCGCCAGCGGACTGTGGTCAAAATGGCAACTGTCGGAGGTGGCTTCGACCCCGCGGCCTACCGCAGCGCAAGGATCTGGGCCGAGGCGGGCGATGGCACGAAGATCCCGATCTCGCTGGTGTGCCGCGCCGACCAGGCGCTCGACGGCACAGCCCCGTGCCTGCTCTACGGGTACGGCAGTTACGAGCTGACCGTGGACCCTGCGTTCTCGCCCAAGCGGCTCAACCTTTTGGAACGAGGTTTCGTGTTCGCTATCGCCCACGTGCGCGGCGGCGGCGAGATGGGCCGCCCCTGGTACGAAGCGGGCAGGCTCCAGAACAAGTGCAATACCTTCACCGACTTCATCGCTTGTGCCGAGCACCTCATCGCCACGGCCTGGACTGCCCCGGACCGCTTGGTCGTGCGCGGGGGCAGCGCCGGCGGCCTGCTCATGGGTGTGGTGGCCAACATGCGGCCCGAGCTGTGGAGGGCGGTCGTTGCCGAGGTCCCCTTCGTCGACGTGGTCACCACAATGACCGACGAAAGCCTGCCGCTAACCATCACCGAATGGGAGGAATGGGGCAACCCACGCGACGACGCCGCGGCCTACGCCTACATGAAGTCGTACTCGCCCTATGACAACGTCCGCGCCACCGAGTACCCGGCGACGTTTGTCACCGCGGGGCTCAACGACCCAAGGGTCGGTTATTGGGAGCCCGCCAAATGGGTGGCAAAGCTGCGCGCCACCAAGACCGACCACAACCCTCTGGTCCTGCGCACAGAAATGGGTGCCGGCCACGGGGGCCCGTCCGGCCGCTACGACACCTGGCGCGACGAAGCCCGCATCCAGGCGTTTATTTTGACCGCCGTGGCCAGCCAAGCCTGAGACTTAAAACGCGCCGGTACTCCGACGAGCTGACCTTGCCGGGAGGCTTGGGGCTGGCCGCGGCCGGCAGGCCGGTCAGCTGTTAGGGCGGCCCTGCGGCTCGGTCCGGACGTCGATCACCTGGTCAGCCCGGTCTTGAGAGCCGAGCAGGGCCAGCTCGCGCGGCGCCCGGCCCGCTGCCATAGCAGCCTGGATGACCGCCGTGATCTCGTCACCTATGAGCTCGTCGCGCCGTAACAAGGCGTCCCGGAGCGCCTCGAGCACATGGCCGTGCTCAGATATGATCCCGTGGGCGGCTTCCCGTGCGTTCGCCAGCAACGTCTCGACGGTCTGGCGGCTCGCCTCGTCGGAGATGACCTTGCTCACGATGTCGCCTGGTGACTGAGAAGCAGCCAGCGAGATCAGGCTGCCGGCCATACCGTACATACCGACCATTTGGGCAGCCATACGAGTGGCGAAGCTCAGGTCGCCCGACGGCCCGTTGCTGGGGTCACCGAAATAGATCTCCTCGGCAGCCAGCCCCCCCATCGCAATCCGCAGGAGGGCTTCGCACTCGTGGCGGGTGCGGGTGAAGCGCTCCTCGGGGTCGGAGTGGCTGAGCAGGCCCAGCGACTCGCTGCGCTTGATTATAGAAAGCACGTCCAGGTGGCGCTCGGGCGCGGCGACATAGGCGACGGTGGCGTGGCCGGCCTCGTGAGTGGCGCAGCGAGCACGCTCGCTCGCCGTGTAGGTAACGGCCTGGGTGAGCCCGAGCTCCTCGGTCAGCCGCGCTTGTTGCACGTCGGCCCAGTTCATGCGATCACGACCGGCGCGCAAGGCCCACACGAGGGCTTCGTCGAAAAGGTGCTCGAGCATTACCGGCGAATACCCGAACGTGGAGCCGGCAAGGTTGTCGCGAAGGCGCTCGTCGTTCATCTCGGGAGCATGTGCTTTGCGCACCAAGTAGTAATCGATCACCGCCCGGCGCCCGCTATGGCTGGGCAGGTCGACCCGGATGGTGCGGTCGAAGCGGCCCGGCCGCAGCAGGGCAGGGTCGAGGTCGGCCGCTCGGTTGGTGGCGCCTACGACGAGGAAGTTAGCCGGCGCCACCCGGCGCTTGGCGATGGTGCGGCCGGGCGGCAACCACCGGTTCGCGGTGTCTATAAAGGCATTCGCCAACCGAGTGCCAGCAGGCGGGGCGTCGAAGGACTGGAGTTGTATGAGGAGCTCGTTGACTACGCCCGCTATGCCTTCGCGGCCAGGGCCCGCGCCCATGCCGCCTCGGGTCGCACCGATGGCGTCAATTTCCTCGATAAAACCAATGGCCCCGCCTTCGGCCCGGGCGTAGCGCTGCAAGGCCCGGAAATATGAGCGGATCTTGCGGTTGGTCTGGCCGTAGTACATGGACTGGAAGGCCGACGACGACACGAACAGGAACGGCACGCCTGCCTCGGCCGCCATGGCCTTGGCAATATATGTCTTGCCCGTGCCCGGTGGGCCCTCGAAGAGCACGGCTCGGCGCGGGGTGCCACCCATACCCTCGGAAAATGTCCGGTGGGCTAAAAAGAGATTGAGGGTTTTGACTACCTCCTCGACGACGCTATCGGCGCCCACGACGTCGGCGAGCGTCACCCCGATCTCTTCGGGCCGGTAAAGCACGTGCGGCGAACGTCCCGCCATCAATAAAGGCCCTGCCATGACGGCGCAGAGCAGCCCCACCAGTATGAACCCAGGCAGATAGGGCATGAACGAAGAGGGGATGCCCGGGTGCGGGATCCTGAAATCGGCGGCGGCAGCAGCGTAGTTGCCGTTGAAGTAATGCACGAGCCCGGCGGTTGTGCGGCCTACCACGACGACGGCGACAATCGCGAGCACGATCACCAAGCGGCGCAAACGGGCCTGACGTTGTCGCTCCCGCGAGAGCACAACATCGGCGTCACGCAGTACCCCCGTCGAACCGAGCGCCGCCAGCTCCACCGTTAGCCCCTCCTCAAAAGCCGGGTCCTTACGCGGAGGAAGTCTAAGCCCAGGGGTGCCGGTCCGCCGTGCGTGCTCTCTATGAGCGTCCCCGACACCACGATGGGTGGTGACAGTGGCTCCCGTTCACGACTGGTTCACCCTCCGTCGCCTTCGGTAATAGGGTTTGGCCACCATGCCCGAGATCGACTTGCGCAACGACGTTTACCGCCGCCCGCTCCAGACTGCCCTCGGCCGCCTCGGCCTCGGGACGGGGTGGCGATGCGCAGACATCGGCGCGGGAGGTGGCGACGTCACCGTGGCCCTGGCCGCATTGGTCGGTCCGTCCGGGCGGGTCTATGCCGTTGACATCGACCCAGCCCGGCGTGACGAGGTGGCCGAGGCGGCCGCCGCGGTAAACGGGGCGCAGGTGGTAGCTATCACCCAAGCCGCCGAGGAGCTCGTGCTGCCCGAAGAGGTCGACCTCGCTTACTGCCGTTTCCTGCTCATGCACGTGGTCGAGCCGGCAGCGGTGCTGGCTCGTATGGCCTCGGTTACCCGCCCAGGCGGTTGGCTGGTGGCCCAGGAGCCGGTGACGACCGCCGGCCGCGTGGGAGGGGCACCCCTATCGATGCCCGGGGCACGCCACCCCGACGTAGGGTCGCTCCTCCCCGCGCTCGTGAAGGCGGCCGGCCTCGAACTGATGGACGCCTGGGCTGAGGCGCAAGCGGGCGCCGGCCCCGGGCCGGTGGCGAGCTACCTGGAGGACCTGACCGGGGTGGGCCCCGGGGACGACCCCGTCTTGCTGCCCCCGCTGGTCACCGTCGTCGCCCGCAAGCCGACCGGCCCCGCTTAGCTCGCTCCAGGGCGGCCGCTTCAGCTCGCTCCAAGGGCTTGCGGGCGGCGGTGCCAAAATCGCCTGCGCCGCGACGATCGCAGCCTAGGACCTCCATCCCATGAGCTCAGCGACGGCCGGGCAGCTGGCCCGGTTGAGGGCGCGCTCGACCGGGGACGCCCCATCCGGCCCGACCGCGTAGTCGAAGGCGAGCGCAGGCAGGACCGTCGCCCTCGCGTCGGGGCCGAGACGGCCGACCAACTGCTCCCACAATGCGCCCGGCAAGACCACGCCCACCCCGGTGACGGCCCAAAGGGCGCACGAGCGGCGCCGCAGCCCAATGCCGGGCCGCTCGTCGCCGCCCGTGTCGACTTCGCCGGCGGCGCCATCTCGCGTCACGCCGAGCGCGCCCGCCACATGGTCGGGCACGACGACACCAGTCGGGCCGGCCGCCATCGCCGGCACGACCAATATGCGCGACGCCGGCTTTGTGCCTTTGGCCGCCCGGCGCCGGCGCACGACCGGGACCAGCGTGGGAGCAGGCCAGGCCAGGCGAGCTTCGGCCAGGGTGGGCAGGGCGTCGGCCAGGTGCCGGCTGGTGGGGTCCCGCTCCAGCTCCTGGGCCGCCGCCCAGATCGCCGGCACCGGGTCTGGCGCCGACAACGCTCGGGCGGAAAGCCACCAGACCGGCCCGGCGGCCGGGAAGTACTCAATGAGCCGGCGGCAGGCATGAAGCAGGGTTGCTGGGCTCTCCTCGGCCAGTTCTGCCAGGACCGCCGCCACCTCGGGGGCGGGGAACTCCTCACTCGGTCCCCAGCGCCGGGCTACATAGCGCAATTGCTCGAGGGCGTGCACGGGGTGCATCAGGTCGTGTAGTCGGCGTTGATATGCACGTACTCGCTGGTCAGGTCGCACCCCCAGACGGTGGCCGAAGCCGCGCCGGTGCCCAGGGCCACCCCGATCTCGACCGTAGCGGCACCCATGCGCTTGGCCAGCTCTTCCAGGCCGCGGTCATCGAGCGCGCCCGGGTAAACCTCGAGGCCGGCGAAGCTCACCCGCACGGCCCGGGGGTCAATAGCTGTGTCCTGCCAGCATTTGCCGATCGCCATGACAACGCGCCCCCAGTTCGGGTCGGCGCCATGGACCGCGCACTTCACCAACGGTGAGTTGACGATGGCCTTGGCCACGCGTCGGGCCTGGGCACGGTCTTGGGCCTGGTCAACGGTGACTTGGATAACCTTGCTGGCGCCTTCGCCGTCGGCGGCGAGCTGGAGCGTGAGCGAGCGGCACACGGCATGGAGGGCGTCGCCGAGCGCGCCCGCGCTGACCGGCCCGGCCTGGCCGTTAGCCAACACGATGGCCGAGTCCGAAGTCGACGTGTCGGTATCTATAGAAAGGGAATTGAACGTCTCGTCCACGACCGGGCGCCACAACCCAGCTAGGGCGCCGGGCGGCACGGCCGCATCCGTGAACACGTACGCGAGCAGGGTCGCCATGTCCGGCTCGATCATGCCCGAGCCCTTCGCTACTCCCAGTACGGTCGCCTGGCCGGCGCGGGCGCTCGCCAGCTTGGGCACGGTGTCGGTGGTCATCATGGCCCGGGCGACCGCGCCGAAGTCCGCCCCGGTCGGCTCGGGCAGCGCCGCCAGATAGGCCCGGATGCGCTCCATCGGGTAGCGGCGCCCGATGACGCCGGTGGAACCCACCAGCACCTCATCGGCACCGGCTCCGATGACTCGGGCGACCAGGTGGGCAAGCTCGTCAGCGTCAGCTTGGCCGGCCGGCCCGGTCGCCACATTGGCGTTCTTGGAGACCGTGACTATGGCGCGGGGCGCACGCGAGCTCAGGTGGCGCCGGCAGAGGCTCACGCTCGGACCGGCGAACAACGAGCGGGTGAACACCCCATCGGCGGCGCAAGGCACGTCGCTGACCACGATGGATAGGTCGGGGGAGGTGTCCTTGATGCCGGCGTTGCCGGCGTGGGTCGCGAAACCGGCCGGCACCGCGACGCCGTCTCCAGTGGTTGCCAGGATCAGGTCGGCCACGGCTCATTATGGGCCCCGGCCGGGCGGCGCCGTGCCAGGACTGCGCCATGCATGCCCCGCCGCGTTAGCGGGAACACTGCTCGGGTGAACGTCGTGGAGCGTGTGAGCCGCAGCGCCGACCGCTTCCAGCAGGGCCATAGGCCCCTGGCCGTCGTGTACGCAGTGCTCAAAAAGTACGCGGACGACAACGCTGGGGTGCTGGTCAGCAGCCTGACGTTGTCCGCCTTCGGCACCTTGTTCCCAATGCTGCTGCTGCTCGTGACCATCCTTGGCCTGGTCTTGTCGAGCGACTCCACTTGGTACCGGGATGTCCTCCACTCGACCTTCGGGCACTTCCCGATCATCGGCAACGACCTCGCCGGCAACATCAAGTCGCTCCACCGCAACAGTGCCGTTGGCTTGGTCGTAGGTGCGGGCGGCCTCGTCTGGGGCTCGCTCGGTCTTGCACAGAACGGCATCTTCACGATGGAGCAGGTCTGGAACCTGCCCGGGCCAGCCCGGCCGAACTACCTGAAGAGGCTCGGCAGAAGCTTCGCTTTCCTCGCCGTATTGGGCACCGGCCTGATCGTCAGCACGGTGCTTGCCGCAGGCGCGCCCACGCTCAAGGGCTCCCTGCTTTTAGCGGTCGCCGGAGGCGTGCTCTCTTCGGTCGTCAACTTCGGCGAGTACCTGTTCGGCTTCCGGGTGCTGACCCCGCACAGCGTCAGGCTCAGCTGCCTGGTCCCTGGAGCAGTACTGGCGGGGGCGGGTTGGACCGTGCTACAGGCTTTCGGCGGTTTTGTCGTAGGCCACTACCTGAAGAACGACAGCGCCGTGTACGGCCTGTTCGGGATCGTGCTCGGCCTGCTGGCCTGGGTATACCTCATCGTGGAGCTCACCGTCTATGCGGCTGAGCTCAACGTCGTCCTGGCGCGCCGGCTCTGGCCGCGCAGCATGGTCCCACCCCCGCTCACCGACGCCGACCGCAAGTCCCTTGCGGCCCAAGCCGAACAGAACCAGCGCCGGCCCGAACAGCGCGTCGAGGTGGTCTTCCTCGACCAACCAAGCAATGGCGGCGGCGGCCAGGGGCGGCCGCCCGAGCCGGCGCGCAGCAACGCAGAGGAGCCTCCCAGCGGGGCTAGGGCTTGAACACCATCAGGTAGAGGGCCACCAGCAACAAGACGTTGAAAATGCCCATCCCGGCACCAATCCGCTTTTGCACCAGGTCGATCTGGGCCAGCTGGGGAGGCCGGGCGGGAGGCGGCACGGCCGGCGCCCTGGCCAGTTCGAGCAGTACATCGCGCAAACGGCGTTCTGCGGGCCGGACCATGCCATGAAGGGCCCCGATCATGACCACGTAGGCAGCGACCGCGGCGAACAACCAAGGTTTGCGGAACTGGCTCGGATGGTTGCTCGCGGCAACGGCCGCGATGCCGAACACCAGCACCCCGTACACCAGGACTTCGACCGCGGGCGAGACCTGGCGGTAAACGCCAAGTACGGCGGCCGCGGCAGCCTCCCCGCTGCGGCGGGCGGCGACGAGCATGTAAGCACGAGAAAACATCCAGCCGAAGCCCCCGACGACGCAGATGATATGGAGCAGCACGAACAGCTGGTAGGCCCAGCCACCGGCGGCGCCTTGAGCAGTGCCGTGCACCGCGGCGGCCGTCTCTTTCACCACGTCTCTCTCACCACGTCTCTTTCACCACGTCTCTTTCATCACGCCTCTTTCACCACGCCTCGTTCGCCACGCCTCTTTCGCCACGCCTCTTTCGCCATAGCGTCACTTGACGATGCCACCGCGTGTCATCGCCACGACGTCGAGCGCTCGGTCGACCTCAGCTTCGGAAAGGAGCTGGTTCTCCAAGACGACCGTCCTCAAGTCCTTGCCCTGCGCCATGGCCTGCTTTACGACCTTGGCCGCCATTTCGTAGCCGATGTACGGGTTGAGCGCGGTCACTATGGCCGGCGATGAGAGCGCGTAACGGCGGCATTGGTCCACGTTGGCCTCGAGGCCGCTAATGCAGCGTTCGGCGAACAGCCGGGACACGTTGGCGAGCAGGCGCACCGACTCCAGCAGGTTGCGGGCAATCACTGGCAGCATTACGTTCAGCTCGAAGTTGCCCGCCGCACCGGCAAACACGACGGCGGCGTCGTTGCCGATGACCTGGGCTACTACCTGCGAGACGGCCTCGGGGATTACTGGGTTGACCTTGCCCGGCATGATCGAGCTGCCGGGTTGGAGGTCCGGGATGCGCACCTCGGCCAGCCCGGCGCTCGGCCCGCTGCCCATCCAGCGCAGGTCCGTTGCGCACTTGTAAAGCGAGACAGCCACGGTGCGCAGCGCCCCCGAGGCCTCGACCAGCGCGTCGCGCGCACCCTGGGCCTCGAAATGGTCTCGCGCCTCGACCAGCGCCAGGTCGAGCTCGCGCGCCAGCCGGGCGATGACGCCCGCTGCGAACCCCGGCGGAGCATTGAGGCCCGTGCCCACCGCGGTCCCGCCCAGGGGTAGCTCACCCACACGAGGCAGGCAGGCAGCAAGGCGCTCGACGCCGTGCTCGACGGCCGCCGCGTAACCACCGATCTCCTGGCCCAACGTCACCGGGGTGGCGTCCATCAGGTGGGTGCGGCCCGCCTTGACCACCGCTGCGAACTCGTTCGATTTTGCTCGCAGCGCGCCCGCAAGGCCCTTCAGCGCGGGTACCAGGTTGGCCGAGATCTCCGAAGTGGCCGCCAGGTGGATCGCCGACGGGAACATGTCGTTGGACGACTGCGAGGCGTTGACCTGGTCATTGGGGTGGACAAGACGGCCCAACCGCTCGCTCGCCAACGTGGCCAGGACCTCGTTCATGTTCATGTTGGACGAGGTACCCGAGCCCGTCTGGAAGACGTCCACCGGGAATTCTGCGTCCCATTTGCCCTCCGCCACCTCCAGCGCGGCACCGGCGATTGCCTCCGCTACATCGGGCGCGATGACGCCGAGGGCTGCGTTCTCCTGGGCTGCGGAGCGCTTCAGCAGGGCAAGCGCGCGCACCAGCGGGCGTTCGATCGATTGGCCCGAAACCGGGAAGTTGTCCAGGGCGCGTTGGGTCTGTGCTTGCCATTTGGCGGCGATGGGGACAAGCACGTCGCCCATCGAATCGTGCTCCACGCGGTGCGGAACTGCCGGCGAGGCGTCTGTTTCAGCGGTCACCTGGAGCAAACTAGCTACCAGACGCCATCTGAGGCGCGCGTCACCGGGCGAGCAGCTCGCAGAGCTGGTCCAGGGCGGCCAAGCGGGCGGTGATGGGAGCTCGGCCACCCAGAGTACAGACGCGACAAGGGCGGGCCCGCTCGGCCAAGGCTGCCAAGGAGGCGCCCGCCCGCAAGGCGGCTGCTCCCTCTCCTCCCGGGCCGGGCCGGGGCCCTCCATCCTTCGAGGGCTGAACCCCTGGATGGCTGTGACTCCTGTGAACAGAGTTGTTAGAGTTGCCGCTGATTGATCTGAGGCATGTGAACCCCCGGTGCCCAGGCTCGGCCTTGTGAGTATTGGCGCGGCCTTGAGGCGCCCGACGGCTAGCCCGTCGGACGGCACGGCCCTGGGTAAACCGCGGCCGGAGAGCACTCCAGATGCTCCCGCCCTGGGGGCCGACCGGCGGGCACCAGGGCGCCCCGGCAAGGCAGGGCGCACCCTGGCAACGGCAGGGCTCGCCGCGCTGGCAGCCTCGTTGGGTGCGCTCCCCTTGGTCCCCGCGCGGCAGGCTTGGGCGACAGAGACGGTGCCGGGCTTCGTGGGCCCTCCAGGGGTAGCCGGTGTCAGCCGGGTCGGGGCTGCGGCAAGCGCCCGAAGCGCGGCGCGAGCCCTCATGGCCGCGGATATGGCCGAGGCGGCGCGGGTCACCGTCGAACTGCAATCCGCCGGCACCAACCTGGCGGTCCTGGCTGAGCGGGCCGATGCCGAAGGGGTCCTCGCGAGCCAGCTGGCGCTGCGGGTGCGGCTGACCCGATCGGAACTGCGCGCCGAGCGCGACCGTCTCGCCGGCGCGGAGGAGCTGCTGGAGGCCGATGCTCTCATCGCCTACACGGGCGGATCCAGCCTGGCTTCAGGTTCGGCGCTGCCGGCGGGGACCGAACCCTACCTGTTCGCCGAGTACACCGGCCTCGTGGCCCAGCAGCAGGAGATGGCGGTCGCGTCGTACAGGTCCTCCTACGCCCGCGCCGTAGCCCTGCGGGCCGAGCTCGGCCGGCGCCTAGGCATCGCCAACAGCGCATACCGTTCCTTGGCCACCGCCAGAAAGGCCGCCGCTAGCCAGCAGGCGGCGCTCCGCCGAGAGCTCCGCAACATCAAAGGACGGGTTGCGCTGGACGTGGCGCGCGTCGAACGGGCCGAACAGCAGGAACAGCAAGCTCAAGAGATTGCCCTCCTCGAGCACGAGGGCCAACTGCCGGCGCCCTCTCGGAGCGGGGGCGGCTCCGATTACGCCCGTGACAGCGCAACAGTCCCGACCACCAGCGTGCACGGGGCCGTCACCGGGACGAGCCCGACGACCACGGCGCCCACGACCGATGCGACGACCGCCATCCCGACCAGTGTCCCGACGACCAGCGTCTCGACTACGGGCGTCCCGACTACGAGCGCCACGACTACTACGACAACGACGACCACGACAACTTCGACCACGACAACTTCGACCACGACAACTTCGACAGCAACAACGACCGCGGCGCCGAGCCCCACTACAGCGGGCGGCCCTGCGACCACCGTTGCCGCCCCTGCCCGCAAGAGCCTGGCGATTACCACCCTCACCCCGCCCGCGCCGGCGACCACCGCTCCGCCGCCGACCACTGCACCCCCGGTAACACCGGCACCGCCGGCGACCACTGCACCGCCAGTAACAACGGCACCCCCGGCAACAACAGCACCGCCGGCGGCAACGACGACGTCTGCAGCGGCGGCTACTACCACCGTGCCAGCTGCGACAAGCTACGGACGGGCGCCGGCCACGACAAGTACCACCGTGCCAGCCACGACAAGCTCCAGCCCGGCGCCGGCCACGACAACGACGGCCCAGACGGGCTCGACGACCACATCTTCGCGGGAGGGCCGGGCGACAGAGGGTGCGACTACCGTCCCCACAGTTCGCGCCACAACGGCACCGACGACCAGTGGCACCACCTCCACCACGACGACCTCGCCATCGACCACAACGCCGTCGACCACGACGCCATCGCCGCCCGCAACCGGGACATCGGGGACGGTGCCGACAACGACCGTTCCTCCTCCCGGACCGGGAGGCAACGAAGCGGCACCCGGCTCAAAGGTGGCAGTGGCCTTTGCCTACTCCCAGATCGCCAAGCCCTACCAATGGGCTGGTGCCGGGCCAGGCTCCTACGACTGTTCGGGCTTGACGATGGTGGCGTGGCAACACGCCGGCGTGTCCCTGCCCCACTCCGCGCAAGACCAGTACGACCTGACTACTCGGGTTGCGCTTGCCTATCTACTGCCGGGAGACCTCGTGTTCTTCGGCACGCCGCACGACGTCTACCACGTTGGGATCTACGTGGGTAACGGCAACATGGTGGACGCCCCGGAGACGGGCCAGAAGGTGATGGTACAGAGTATTTACGAGTTGAACCTGCTCGGTGGGGGGCGGGTGCGCTCAGCGAGCGCCGGCTAGGCCGAGCAGCAGCGCAACGGCGAGCGCCGGCTAGGCCGAGCAGCAGCGCAACGGCGAGCGCCGCCGCTGCCGCAGGTAGCCCCGCCGCAGCCCGGCGTCGATGAAGTCTCTCGGGTCGGCTTGTTCGTGGAGGCGGCGGAGCGACGACAGCCACAGCAGGCTGGCCAAGGGCCCGCTCACCAGCACGACCGGACCGAGGTTGGCTCCCGGCAAGACCGCCCACATAGCGGCCCGGTTAAGGCTCCGGCCCCTGTACACCGGCAGCCTCTACGCCGGGCGCTAAGCCTCGCGCGCAGTGGCCACCACCTTGTCGTGGGCGGAATTGACGGCCTCGGTGTGTGCCAGCATGAAGATCCCGGCAACCATCACGCCGAATGACACCACCTCGAGCAGGGTGGTGGCGGCCCCGCTGCGCAGTACCTCATTGAACGCGATCACGCCGATCATGATGCTGACGATCGGGTCGGTAGCGGCCAACGTCG
>DATJST010000227.1:0-8346 GCA_035503975.1 Acidimicrobiales bacterium
GGGCGCGGCCGCCTGGAACTTTGTAGCCGTTACCCAGTGGCTGCTGGGCATCCGTCCCGAGCACGACGGTTTGCGCATCGACCCGGTCTTGCCCGCGAGCTGGCCCGGCTTCAGTTGCGTCCGCAAATGGCGGGGGGTGGAGTACCGCGTCAAGGTGACCAAAGCTGAGGGCGAGGCCGGCCGGGTGCGCCGACTCGTGGTGGACGGCGAGCCGCTGGCCGGCAACCTGGTGCCGGCGGGACCGCCGGGCCGCACCGTGCTCGTGGAAGCCGTCGCCGCGCCGCTCGACGGCTAGCGGCTTGGTAGCCTCTCGTCACTTGATGACCGTGAGGGGCTTCCCGGCGGACCTCGAGGGCGCCAGGTACGCGTTCCCTGGGAAGGCGGCGACCAGGTCATAGGTGCCCGGGCCGAGGTCGTTGGCCGTCAGAGTGCACGTTCCTTTGCCCGACGCCAGCTTGATCGTGCACAGTGTCCTGCGTGCTTGCTCAACGGCGACGGTCCCCGTTTTGAGCGCGGCCGTTGCTTTCGACGCGGCCCCCCGGTAAGCCGACGACACGGCGACAGAGATGTGCTCAGCGCGTTCGGCGCCATAGGTCAGCTTGGCGCGGGACAGCTCGAGCAGCGTGGCAGTGGTCGCTTTGCGGACTACCAGGGTGAACGTCCATGCGCCCGTGTCGCCCGAACTGTCGCGGTCGGAGCCGGTCACCCGGTACGTGCCCGGCAGCAAGGTGGGCGGGGCGGTTACTGTCCCCGTCGCGCTGACGACGACAAGGTGCGAGCTAGTGGAAGCGTTCTCGGCAAACGTGACCGCCCCGTCGCCATTGGTCACGGCCAGTTGCTCGTGCACCCCTGCTCCGACCATGGCAGTTGCTGAGATGGGGCCGCCCTGGACCAGGGCCACAGCGGCCTTCACGGTGAGCGTATAGCTGAAGGTGCCCACGTCGCCGCTGATGTCAGAGGTCGTCCCTGTTGCGGTGTATACGCCCGCGGAGAGCGGGCCGGCGGTGGTCAGCCTCCCGGTCGTCGAAACCACAAGGTTGGGCTTGCCTGCGCTCTCGGTGTACGTGACGGTGCCGCTGCTGCGGTTGACGGCGAGCTGGACGCTGAACCTGGCCGCGGCGCCAGTGCTGGTCTGGCCCGAGAACGGGGCTACCTGCGCCAGGCCTACCGGGCCGGCGGTCGGTGTAGCCGGCGGGACAGACGGTGCCGACGGTGCGGGGCTCGGTGGGCTTGGCGCCGAGACGGTGAGGGTGTAGCTGAAGGTCCCCTTGTCGCCGTAGCGGTCGGCCGTGGTCCCGGTGGCCGTGTAAATCCCGTCAGCCAACGTGCCCGTCGTCGCGAGCAGCCCCGAGGACGAGACGGGAACATCGGGGCTACCGCCTGTTTTGACGTAGGTCACGGTGCCATTGGCACCGCTCGTGGCCAACTGGACGTTGAACGCCGCAGACGCGGCGATGCTTATACTGCCGGCCGTGGGCGCCACTTGGCTGATGGTGGTGGCGGTGACGGTGAGGGTGTAACCGAAGGTGCCCGTGTCGCCGTAGGGGTCGCCAGTAGTGCCTCCGGCCGTGTAGGTGCCGGCAGCAAGCGTGCCGGGGGCCGCCACCGCTCCCGATGTCGATACGGCCAGCGCGGTCTTGGCGCCCGTTTGGGTGTAGGTCACGGTGCCGTAGTTGCCGGTGGCGGCGAGCAGGGTGCTGAAGGACGACGAACCTGTAGTAGTGGTCTCGCCCGAAGTGGGCGGGCCCTGGGCAATTGTCCCCGGGCCGACCGTGAGCGTGTAGGTGAAGGTGCCGCCGTCCGCGTCGGGATCAGTCACGCTGCCAGTGGCGGTGTAGGAGCCGGCTGCCAGCGTGCCGCTGGTCGTGACGGCTCCGCTCTCGGAAACGATCAGGTTGGTGCCGCCGCTGGTCTGGGTGTAGGCGGGGACACCATGGTTGCCGCTGACGCTGAGCTGGGCGCTGAACGCCGCCGACGCTCCCACCGTGGTGGAGCCCGAGGTGGGCGAACCCTGGGTGATGGCGTCGTGCCCGACGGTGAGCTGGAAGATGAACGTGCCCGTGTCGCCATAGGGGTCCGAGAGTGTGCCGCTGGCGGTATAAGTGGCCGCCGGCAGCAACTGGTCTGTCGACACCGCACCGCTGGACGTGACGACGACATACTTTCCTTGGGTCTGGCTGAACGTGACCAGCCCGTTATTGCCGCTCACATTGAGCTGGTTGGCGTAGGGGTACGACCCGGCGATCGTGACCACGGCTGACGTGGGTGAGAGCTGCGTGATCGTCGCCGGTGTGACGGTCAAGGTGTAGCTGAACGTACCTGTATCGCCGTCGGGGTCGGCCGTGGTGCCGCTGGCCGTGTAGTTGCCCACGGGCAGGATGCCCGATGTCGTTAGCTTGCCCGAGGCGGAAACGGCCACATTGGCGCTCCCGCCTGTCTTGGTGTAGCTGACCGTCCCGTTGCTGCCGCCAACCGCCAGTTGAGCGCTGAATGTGGAGGACCCGGTCGTGGTGGTGCTGCCCGAGGTAGGCGCACCCTGGCTGATGGTTACGGCACTGACGGTGAGGGTGTAAGTGAACGTCCCGCTGTCGCCTTCGGAGTCCGAGGTCGTGCCGGTGACCGTATAGCCGCCTGCGGGAAGGGTGCCGGTCGTGGCCACCTCGCCGGTAGCCGACACGGTGAGGTTGGGGCTCCCTCCTGTTTTCGCGTAAGTGGCCGCTCCGCTATTGCCGCTCACCACCAGGGCGGCGGTGAAGCCCGATGACGCCGTTGTGGTGCAGCTGCCCGACGTAGGCGCACTTTGGCTGATGGTTACGGCACTGACGGTGAGCGTGTAGCTGAACGTCCCGCTGTCGCCCTGGGCGTCCAACATGGTGCCGGTGGCTGTGTAGCTGCCCGCGTCCAACGTGCCTGTCGTGGCCAGGGCGCCGGTAGCCGATACGGTCAGGTCGGCGCTCCCCGCCGTCTGGGCGTAGCTGACCGGACCGCTGTTGCCGCTGACGGCGAGCTGCGCCGTGAAGCTGGACGAGGCCGTGGTGGCGGTGCTGCCCGAAGTTGGGGACGCTTGCGTGATGGTCACCGGCGTAACGGTGAGGCCGTAGCTGAACGTACCGTTGTCGCCGTCAGCGTCCGAGGTGCTGCCCGTGGCTGTGTAATCACCGGCGTCCAACGTGCCCGTCGTCCTCACCTGCCCGCTGCTCGACACCGTCAGGTGCCCGCTCCCGCTGGTCTGGGTGTAGGTCACGGCGCCCTCGTTGCCTGTGACGGCGAGCTGGTCGGAGAACGTGGACGAGGCGGCTGTGGTGGTACTGCCGGCCGTGGGGGCGACCTGGGTGATGGGGGCGGTGCCGACGGTCAGGGTGTAGGTGAAGGTACCGGTATCGCCGTAGGAATCTGACGTGGTGCCCGTGGCGGCATAACTGTTGACGGCCAAGATGCCGGTCGTGGTGAGCTTCCCGCTGGCGGAGATGTCCAGGTCGCCGCTCCCGCCCGTCTTGTCGTAGGCGACGGGCCCGACGCCGCCATCTGCGGCGAGCTGGTCGCTAAAGGTGGCGGAGCCCGCCGGCGTGGTGCTGCCTGAGGTGGGGGAGGCTTGGGTAATGGTGACCGGGGTAACCGTGAGCCCGTAACTGAAAGTGCCCGTGTCGCCGTCGGAGTCCACGGTGCTGCCCGTAGCGGTGTAGCTGCCGGCGGCCAGCATGCCCGTGGTGCTGACCGCCCCAGTGCCCGATACGGTCAGGTCGGCGCCGCCCGTGCTCTGGGTGTAGGTCACGGCGCCCTCGTTGCCTGTGACGGCGAGCTGGTCTGTGAAGGCAGCCGAGGCTGCGGGCGTCGTCTGGTTGGAGGTCGGGGCGCCCTGGGCGATGGCGACGGCGAACAAGGTGCTGCTCGTGCCCGTGAGCGCGACGGAGTCGTCGGTGTCGTTCGCCGTGAGCTGGTCAGCGGTGCCGGCGTCAGTGATGGCACAGCCGGAGAAGCTGGCCACACCTTCGACAGTGTTCGCCGAGCACCCAGTCAGGGCGCCGGCGCCCGCGCCCAAGCTGAGGGTGACGGTACTGGTGTCCGCGGTGACCGGGTTGCCGCCGGCATCCTCTATCGTCACCTGCGGCTGCGTGGCGAAAGGCTGCCCGGCCGTGGCGCCGCCCGGTTGGACGGTGAAAGCCAGCATGGCCGGCTCACCGTCGGCGATGGCTGGTGCGGCCAGTGCCGCCAGGCCCAAGGACGTGGACGCGCTCGCTACCAGGACGACGAGAAAGCGGCGTCCCACTTTGGGCCTCGGCGGCCCCGCTCGAAAGTGCCTACCTGACCTAGTCACCCGTCCCAACTCCCCTGTCGCCGCCATGATCTCACAAGACACCCCCCGCTGTCTTCGGGTGCCACCTACGCGGCCCCCGCCGCCGGCCCCGGCCCCTACGAGGCGTACCAGATAACTCCCAAACCGCGACGAGTGGGGCGCGAACACCGGCCGCCGGGCGGTCAGGACCCGTCGTTTAACGTGAACCGCGGGACGTACTCGTCGCTGAACCCCTGCTGTTTGCCTGTTAGCAGGTAGCGGGCATACCAGTACTCGTCAGCATTGGGCGCGTAGCCAGGCGCGGCCTGGTCGCAAGTCGTCGAAATCCCGCCGAGCTTTCCCTTCGACCACCAAGCCTTCCAGCAGATGCTGAGGTTTTTCAGGCCCTGCTTGATCGTTCCCCCGAGCGATGGTGCGCGGGCCGCCACCAAGAGGTAGAAGACAGCTCCGCCGTCGACGTTGTCAGATAGCCAGCCGCTGCCTATATACGGAACTGTGTCCCCGTAGGTCTGGGTGCCGTAGGCGTCGAGGACGTTGTAGATGTCGGACTTGGGCTGGTTCGGCTCGGGACCTAATTTGTCCCTCGCCTCTTCGGCCGGGTTCTCTTTCGCCGCCTTCGCCAAGACGCGTTGCTCGGGGGCAAATGTGTCCTGAAAGTCGTTGTCGTTGCTGTACACGGTGTGACCGGTCTCGTCGATCAAGAGCATGTTGTAGTACGCCTCTTCGGCCGTGAACGATTTTTTGGTCAGCATCGTGAACAAGTAGAGAGCGACGGCATTGCCCAACGGATCGGCCACGTCAACGTCGTAAGCGAAGAAGGCTCGCGCGCCGACGTAGATGGCCAGCCAGGGGTTGGCGTCGGCGTCGCAGGCGTCGAGGTAGAACAGGCTGTGGGCCAAGTCCACATGCTGGCGGTCGTGCAGCCACTTCCAGAAGGTGGCGTTGAGGGCGAAATAGTACGCGTTTTTCTCCTCGGTGCCCGTTGTGAGCGGGGAACCGAGGGCGAAAGCACTCTTTGGTGCCCCCAGCTTGCGCAGCTTGCGCACGACCTTGGCCCAGGCCGTGAAGGCCGCCTTAAGGTTGTTGCCGAGGAAGTCGCCGGTCAGGACCGCGCCGTCGGGGCCGCCGTGAGTGTTGTAGTAGATCACCCCAGGGTCCTTCTTCAATGCCTTGATCAGCGCGAACACACTGGCACTGGTCCCGGTGAGCACTTGGGGCGTGGCGTAACCGTCGCCCTCGAGAGCGGCTTCCTCTTGGGCCACATTGGGGTCGTAGAACTGCTGCACCCCGACCGTCGTGATCCGACCACTGCTGAGGGCCCAGCTGTACTCGAGGGATTGACCCGCGGACGGTCCCTGGAAGGGCAGGAAGAACAGGGCTGTTTTGTTGGGCGGGTCGCTTGTCCGGTTATGAGGCGAGGCGACTGACTTGTTTATGTTTAGGACATTCGAAAAGGTCCCGTCGGGAGTTAATCGCTCTCCCTCCGACCCCGGCGTGGTCGTTGAACCCAAGAACGCCACCGTCACTGTCGCACCGTAGTAGCTCTGCAGGTCGATCCCATCGGGGAGCTCGGTTATGCCGCTGACCAACGGGTTGAACTTGGCGGCGGCCCTGCGCCCTGAGCCACGGGCCGGGGCCCGGGCCGCGGCGGGGCTGTAGACGCCGGCCAGCGTATAGCGCTCCCGGCGGGCACGGTTGACAAACGAGGCCAGCACCGGGCGCGACTGATGAGGTGCCGGCCCGATGGCCCGGTCGGCGGCGACAAGAGCCGTGAACTGCGGGTCCTGGGAGATCGGTGCGCCTGTTGCCGCCGAGAGGTAGCCAGCGGCCGCTTCCACCAGGTCAGCGGGCGTGACCCCGGAGGTGGTCGCTGAAACGGTGGCCATGGCGATGGACACCGCGGCCGCTACCGGGTCCGCCGGCTGCACGTCCCAAAGGGAGGTCCCGGCCGAGCTCGACAGCACGTGGAACGGCAACGTAATCGTGCTCTGGTCCAGCGCGAGGTGCACGGTCCCGTGACGGGTGAAACTACTACTGGCGAACGTGATGTCCATCAGGGAGCCGGAGTACGAGTACGTACCGCTGAAGCTCAAGTCGCCGTTATTGCTGGTGTAGAGGATCCAGACCGTGCTCTTGCCGTCGAACAGCATGCTCACCGTGTCCCCGGACGCTGGGACAGCGCCGCCGGAGTCCGACACCAGGGACAGGGCAATACCGTCTACCAGGATGGGAGACTGAAGCCCAGCCTGGCGTATGGTCACCGAGGCGGTGCCGCGGTGGCCTGGGCTGCTTATCGCGGACGGCGCGCCAATGCTGGCGCAACCAGCGAGCGTGCCCGCCAGCATTACCACCGCAAGCAAAAGGCCAGCCCCTACGGCTCTATGCGAGTCTCGCCGAGCGGTCTCGATAGTGGGACCACCCATACCACGAATGGTGTCGATCATCGGCCTCTCTCTGCCTCGGTGCGGATTGGTGCGAAAGCGTACCAGGGGGGTGGGACGGTCGAGCGTTGGCACGTCCGCACGGGGCCGCGCAAGCTTCCCGAGGTCAGCTGGCGGCGAGCGCGGGGTCACTCGGGTGGGGGGTGAGCGGCGTGGTCTGCACGCTCATCCACGGGGACAGTGGGAGCGAGGTAAGGATCGCGTCCATCCCCGTCGCGTCGGGACAACGCCACAGGCCTAGTGCCCGGCCGTCGCCGGGGAGCGTCCAGAGCCGTTCCAGGTACCCCTGCCCGGCGAGCTCTCGCGCCCGGTCTGCTTCGCGCCGACTGAGGGTATCGACCGTCGCGGGAGCTGTGCCAGCCGGCACCGCAACCGTGAAGGTGGTCAGGAACTCGCTGGCCGGAGCGTCACCGGTGCGCGTTGCGGCTCCCGTAGCATGCGGAGCCGGGTCATTCGGGTGAGGCGATAATGGCGTGACCTCATCCCTCCGCCATACCCGCAGTGGCATAGAGGCGAGGACTTCTTCGAGCTCGGAGCTGTCTTCGGCGGCAAACAAGCCGAGCGTGCGCCATTCGCCCGGCCGCAGCGGCGGGCGCCAGAGCCGCAGGAGGTGCCCCTGCCCGGCGAGCTGGCGCGAGTGTGCCGCCTCCCGGGTACGAATGTCTTGGACCGCCTCATCAGGTGTCCCGTCTGGGACATGGGTCGTCATCGTAACGAGGTATTCCATCGTGTTGTCTTGCGGCGGCAACGCCCGTCCGGCGACGCGGCGCCCTTGGATGCCGCAACTCCTTTCTCTCGTGTCAGTTCCCGGGGCCGATCGGAGATACCCCAGACCGATCTGGGCCAAGTTCGAAGAGCCAACGGGCCGGTCCCACCGGCTAATCGGGCGACAAGATGCTCTTGGCCAGGGCCGCGGCCTGCAGCCTGGAGGGCACGTTGAGCTTCCGCAGCACGGCTTCGACGTGCTTGTCCACGGTCCGGACGGAAATGTACAGCCGTTGAGCAATCTCCTTGTTGGACAGCCCCTCGCCGGCGAGCAACCGTAGGACTTGCTCTTCACTCGGAGTGAGCCCCATCGGGCGGTCGCGCGCCACAACCCCATTGGGCTGAGCGCTGGGCTTGATGTTTGCTCGCCGCCCAAGGTCGTCAACCAGCTCGACGAGCTGTGAGTAGCCGAGAACCTCCGCCCGCTGGCGGCAATCGCCCGTCACCACACCGGCCTGGCGAAGGCGGCGACGTTCGGCCAAGCTCGATGCGTGCCGGAACAGGCAATAGGCATGCTCCAGCGGGCGGCGCGAGGTCGCCCACTCGGTCGCCAACTGTGCCCAAAGCTCGGGGCCATCAGCCCGCAACGCTCGCGCCAGCTCCGCGCGGGCCGTCCGGCACTGTAGCTGGAGGGTGGCATCGGCGCTGCTCCCATCGCCAACGGGGAGGGTGGAAACGAGCCGCCGCCACCTGGTCAAGGTGTCTGTGGCGGCGGTGCCAGTGCCCGCCGGCCCGTCGGCCATGATACGCAGACCGCTACGGAGCATGCGCACTATGATGCGCGGCTCTGCTCCCTGGACGCTATTGAGGCCAGTCTCGACCAGTTCGATGGCATCGTTCCAGCGA
>DATJST010000228.1:0-15106 GCA_035503975.1 Acidimicrobiales bacterium
GCGGACTGACGCGGTCCGCACTCTCATGGGAGCGGCCAAGGGGCCGCTCGGCACCAGCCATCGCCAGGAGCCCGTGAAGTCGCTCGTGCACCGCCTGCGTGCCGGCTTGGCCGAGCTGTTCGCGCTGCCCGATGGCTACGAGGTCGTGCTGGGCAACGGGGGCACGACTGCGTTTTGGGACATAGCCACCTACTGCCTGGTCGACCGGCACAGCCAGCACCTGTCCTTTGGCGAGTTCTCGGGCCGCTTTGCGGCGGCCGCGGCGGCCGCGCCGTGGTTGTCAAGCCCCGAGGTGATCGAAACCCCTCCCGGTACCCATCCGGCACCCGAAGCTCGGGCCGATGTCGACCTGTACGCGCTCACCCACAATGAGACCTCGACCGGGGTCATGATGGAGGTCCGCCGGCCCGAGGGTGCCTCCCCCGACGCCCTGGTCGCGGTGGACGCTACGTCCGCGGCGGTGGGCCTGCGGGTCGACGCCTCCGAGTTCGACGCCTATTACTTCGCCCCGCAGAAGGGCCTAGCGTCCGACGGCGGCCTGTGGCTGGCGCTGCTCTCGCCGCGTGCAGTCGAGCGCGTGGCCCGGCTCAAAAGGTCAGGGCGCTTCGTGCCAGCGTTCTTGGACTTGTCGGTGGCGATCGAAAACAGCCGCCTCGACCAGACTTACAACACGCCTGCCATCGCCACGTTGTTGCTCGCCGTTGACCAGGTCGAGTGGATCCTCGGCCAAGGCGGCCTCGAGTTCGCCGCCGGCCGGTGCGACCGTTCCGCCGAAACGCTTTATGGGTGGGCGGAATCGAGCTTCTACGCCGCACCGTTCGTGGCCAAGCCCGACGAGCGTTCCCATGTCGTCGGCACCATCGATTTCGACCCTTCCATCGACACTGCGGTGCTTGCTGACGTGCTGCGGCAAAACGGCATCGTGGACACCGAGCCCTACCGCAAGCTCGGCCGCAACCAGCTGCGCATTGCGATGTTCCCCGCAATCGAACCAGACGACATCGCTGCCCTCACCAAATGCATCGATTTCGTGGTCGAATCTCTTTCATAGGAGCGCCGGCCGGGTGAACGTCCCACTGAAAGCGAACGACCCGTGCTGGTGCGGGAGCGGCCGCAAGTACAAGCGCTGCCACCACTCCCCCTCCGAGATGGTGCGGCCGGGCACGCTGAGCCCACGCCGCTCGGTGCCCGAGAGCATTGCCCGCCCCGAGTACGTCGCTTCGGGCTGGCCTGCGAAGGTGTCCGAACCACTTGTTCGTACCCCGGCTCAGGCCGACGCCATGCGCCGGGCCGGCCGGGTGGCCGCCGAGGTCCTGGCCGTCGCCAGCGCCGCCCTTGCTCCGGGGGTGACCACGGACGAGATCGACGCCATCGCCCACGAGGCCTGTACCGAGCGCGGGGCCTACCCGAGCCCACTCAATTACAAGGGCTACCCCAAGTCGATCTGCACCTCGGTCAACGAGGTGGTCTGTCACGGCATCCCTGATGACCGGCGCCTGCGCGACGGCGACATCGTGAACATCGACGTCACCGTTTTCTTGGACGGTGTCCACGGCGACACAGATGCCACCTATCCCGTCGGCACAGTGGACCGGCAGTCGGCGCGCTTGATGGCTACGTCTCGGGGCTGCCTCGAACGCGGCATCGAAGTGGTCAAGCCCGGGCGGCGATTATTCGAGATCGGCCGAGCCATCGAAGCCCATGCCCACGCCGCCGGGATGAGCGTCGTGCGCGATTTCGTCGGGCACGGGATCGGCGAGGTGTTCCACAACACCTTGGCAGTGCCTCACTTTTTCACGCCAACCGCGTCCACCGTGATCGAGGAGGGCATGACCTTCACGATCGAGCCGATGATCAACCTGGGCACTTGGCGGGTTGTGACCTGGGACGACGGCTGGACTGCGGTCACGGCTGACGGTGCCCGCAGCGCCCAGTACGAGCACACCCTGCTCGTGACCGCGGACGGCGCCGACGTGCTGACGCTCGCCACCTGACACCCGCGCCGGGAGCCGGTGCTGGGTGCTGGTGCGGAGCCGGTGCTGGGTGCTGGGAGCTGGTTCCTGCGCCGGGGCCGGCGCTGGTGCTGGGGCACCCAGCTGGGCCCGGTTGATGTCAGAAACTCGGCAAAGCTGCAGCAACCGTCCCGCCATCCTTCCCGCTTTGCCGACTTTATGTCGAAAAACGGCATAAACTCGGCAAAGCGGAAGGGGCGGTGTCATAAATTCGGCATTGCTGCAGGTCGCCGCTCCTCGGGCCCGGGTGCCTACCGTCAGAAACTCGGCAAAGCGCAAGAAAGTCGGCAAGGCGGCGCGGCACCGAGGTACCGCAGGAAAATGTTGGTGGAGGCTGACGCCTTTGGCGAGCACACCGCTGAGTTCCGCCTGAGCGGTAGCGGCTGGCGTCACATGGAGGGCCTCGCCCAAGCCATGCCCGCGATCGACCTCGTACCCGAGGCGCTTATCGAGCGGGGGCTTCTCGTCACCGCTCCGCCATACCCGAGCGGAGGGTTCACCGGCGCTGCGGGCCAGGCTCTCGTGCACGCGCCGGTGCAGCCCGTGCCGAAAGCGCCGCCGCCGGGCTTGGCGGGTGGGCCCTCAACGGCCTGACAACGCAATGAGACCAGGGGTGGTCGGCCTGGCCGGCCTCGCCTCGTCGCACACCTGTGCCGGTACTACCGTGGTTAGGAAGTGGCCCGGTCTCCCCGGAGGGGGCTCCTACGGAACGGCGAGGGCGTCCGCTATGAGGACGAGACCTCCGAACTAACCGCGGCCGACCCCGCGGCCGCCGCCGCGCGGCCCGTGACCAGCGCTTACCGTGGCGTGCCGGCCTGGCGACACGGTGAGCGTGCCGCTGGTGCGCCGGGCGTGCCGGGCATGCCGGGCGTGCCGGGTTTACCCGCTGGGGAAGGTACCTCCGCCACGAACGGCAACGCCCAAGTGACATCTCTCAAGGTCCTACGTCCCTCTGAAGAGGCTCGAGGTGACCTCGGCCCGGCCAGCACAGCACCCCCGCTCGACGACTCCGCCGTCGAAGGCGCCAAGCGGGGTGAGCCCTCCTCGTGGGAGGCCGCCTACCTGGCCTACGGCAAAGCGTTGATGGGGTACTTGATGGTCAGGCTGGAGAACCGGGACGACGCTGCTGACGCCCTTTCGGAGACGTTCATGCGTGCCATTGACCGCGTCACGAGCTTCCGCGGCGACGCGTACGCCTTCCGGGCCTGGCTCTTCACTATCGCCCGCAACGTGTCCACGGACCAGCATCGCCGCCGGGGCCGTGTCGTCGTGATCGCCGACCACCCCGACATCGAGGACCGGGGCCAGCCCTCGAGCGAGGACGTCACGATCCTCAAGGAGGATGTCGCCTGGCTGAGGCGAGGCTTCGGACGGCTCCCGATTGCCGACCAGGAGTTGCTGTGGCTGCGCGTGTGCTCGGGACTGTCTGCGGCCGAAGTGGGCGAGGTAATGGGCAAGCGAGCGGGCGCCGTCCGTATGCAGCAGATGCGTGCTCTCGAGAGCCTGCGAGACCAGTTATGACCCGCGAGCCGCTCGGCAGGGACGAGCTATGACCGCGGAGCTGCCCGGCGGGGACGAGCGAGCGCGAGCCGAAGCGCTCGACAGGCGGCTCGACGAGCCGTCGCCGGGGCGCGCTAAAGCCCGCGGCGGCCACTCCCCGGGCGAGCAGAGCGAAGCGGCGCAACTGGCCGGGCTGGCGGCCGACCTGCGGAGTGCCTTGGCGGTGCCCCCCTTGCCGGCCAACGGGGTGGCGGAGGTGCGAGCCGCCGCCGTGGCGGCGCGGCGCTTCCGCCGCCGAAGCCGCGCCCGTTTGTTGGTCGCCGCCGCGGTGACCCTGGTCGTAGGCGCCGCCGCAGGCAGCGCGATCAGCACGGCCTTACAGCAATCCGGGTCCGGGCCGACCCTGGCCACCCTGGACGAGGTGGCCGCCTACACCAATGCCGCAAGCCAGGCGATGGCCCACCACAACCTGGCGGCAGCCAATCGGGACGTCACCAAATCGTTGAAGGTCCTCAAGGTGTTCCGCCACCAAGGCTCGACCGCGACACCGCACGCGCCCAAGGCGGCAGCCAGCGCAGCCAGCCAGGCCGGCGAGATCGAGGAACTGGAAGCCGACATCGCCTTCCTCAAAGCACAGGTCGGAGAGCTGGAGCAAAGCGTGGTCGCCGCCAGACTTGTGTCAGGGCCGACCACCTCGGCGGGCTCGGCGCCGACCACCGCGCCGGCGGTTCCCAAGACCACGGCGGCCCTACAAACAACCCGCTCCAGCTCGATGACCACGTCAGCGCCCCCGACGAGCAGTCGCCCGGCGGGGGCTCTCACGACCAACTCGACGACGACAAACGCGCCAACGACGCGCCCGGTCCCCCCGACGACGAGCACGCCGCCGACGACGAGCGCCCCTTCGACAACGAGCACGCCGCCGACGACGAGCGCCCCATCGTCCACGAGCACCCCACCGACGACGAGCGCGCCCACAACCAGCACGGCCCCTGTTACTCGCCCGCCCACCACGGAGGCGTCACGGACGACGTCCACCGGACCAACCTTGCCACCCACGACAACCAAAGTGACGGTGCCACCGACCACGACCCTGCCGACGACGCCGCCGCAGACCAATGGCATCCCTCCAGAACTGCAGCTCCGCCGGCCCACGACTACGACCTCGCAGGCAACCTCAACGACAACGTCCACCACAGTGGCAACAACGACGACTGCCCCGACGACTACGACGACCGCGACCAAGCCGACGACGACCACCGCGACCACCACGACTGCCACGACCGCCACGACGGTGGCGACCACCACTACGCTGCCCAGCACCACGACGTCCATAGGTTCGACGACGACTTTGGCCAAGGTCACTACGACTACGGCGGCCAAGGTCACGTCGACAACGGCTTCGCCGACGACGACCACCACCACCGAGGTGGCGGGAGCGCCGTTCGCCACCAGCACTACGACAACGGCGTTACCAACCACAACAACGGTCCCCTAGCCGCGTCAGTGGCCGAGCGTGTCGCTAGTGGCCTAATGGGTACGGGCTAATTTTGGTTTTGTTGTGATCGGCAAAGAGCAGCTGGGCCCGCACCTGGGCGCCGACACTGCTCACCTGGCCATCGGCCCGCCTGCTGGCGCCAACCATGTCCCGGCGCACGCGGCCTCCCGTCGGGGGGCTGTGCCGATGTGGCGTACCTGGATGGTGGCTTTTGGCGCCCTCTGGTTGGCATCTGTCGCGTGGGCGCTGGCCAGCCCCATCGGCTCGGGCCCCGACGAGCCCGCGCACCTCATCCGTGCCGCTTCGCTCGTGCGTGGCCAGCTCGTGGGCACGCCGGTCCCGCATGCGTCGAACGCGCTGAAGAGCACGGTGAGCGTCGAGGCACCCCAGGTCTTCGCCCGGTTAGCGAACGACGTCGGGTGCTTCCAGTTCAAGCCGGACGTGACTGCCCATTGCCAAGGGTCGCTCGCCGGATCTCCCCACGACGTCGCCGTGTACACCTACGTCGGGCGGTACCCCCCTCTCTACTACGGGCTGGTTGGGCTGCCCACGCTCGTTGTCGTGTCCCCGACCGGCATATACCTCGCTCGCGTCGTGAGCGCGGCGCTGTCCGCGGCGATGCTCGCCCTCGCCGTGACGTCGTTACGCCGTTGCCAGGGAGCCCCCCTGCTCGGTGCCGGCCTGGCGTTGGCCGTGACGCCCATGGCCCTTTACCTGGCCGCGGTCATAAACCCGAGCGGCCTTGAAATCTCCAGCGCCATCAGCGCATGGACGGCAGCCATGGCGCTCGCGTCACGCGGGCCGGAGGGCACTGATAACGCGATGCTGGCCACACTCGCCATATCAGCGGTGACGCTCCTGCTCACCAGGGCGTTATCACCGCTGTGGGTTGTCTTTGTTGCGGCCGGCCTCTTGGCGCTGCGCCCGTCGCTGCTCGCGCTCCTGCGCTCGCGACAAGCCCAGATCTGGCTGGCCGCCTGCGCGGTGGCCGGCGTTCTCGCCGCGATTTGGGACATCTACGCCGACCCCTTCCTGACCGAGCCAGGCGCAGCCATCCCCCCGGGAGCTTCCGAGCTGCACATCCTGGACCTGGCCCTGCAGCGCCTTTACCTATTGGTGACATCCAGCATCGGTTACTTCGGTTGGCTGGACACACCCTCACCGCACGGCGTCTTAGCTACTTGGCTGCTCGCCTTGGGTGTCGTCGGCATAGCGGCCGTCTTGGTAGCTCGCCTACGCGCGGCCATTGCGGTCGTGGCGGTCCTCGTCGCGTGGGTGGGAGTGCCCGTGATGCTGATAGTCAGTCAAGCTCGTAGCGAGGGGATCCTCGGGCAGGGGCGCGACTTCATGGGCCTAGCCGTTGGGTTCCCGATCATGGCCGGCTTGGCCGCAGGCGAGCGCCTCCAAGGGCGGCGAGCGACTTTGATCGTGACCAAGGCGGTCATTGGGGTGCTAGTCGCCTGCCAGGTGGCCGACTTCTACAGTGCCTTGCGGCGCAACACCGTAGGCGACCGCGGCCCCCTTGACGCTTTCGCCGCGGTGCCAAATGGTTGGGCACCGCCACTGCCGGCCCTGGTCCTTTTCGCCTGCTTCACAATGGCGATCGTTGCCTTCGGCGCCACCTTATGGCTTGCGGCCAGGGCTCAGCCGCGGCTCACCCCAGCCATGCCGGTAGCATTCCTTGCCTGAAGGTGCCCAGTTGGGGCAATCCAACGGAGCGCCGTCGTTGCCTGGAGAGAGGGGCTCCCGAGACTGCGACCGCCCTATTGGATCGTCTGATCACTCCAGGTCGAGCCGTCCCAATGCTCGGCAAGAGCATGCCAACCGTGAACTCCCTGGCTGTAATCTCCGACAGCCTCACATGAGACGCTGGCAATGCACGAGATCGAGTTGAGCTCGGCCGGTCCCTTCCCTTTGGCCCCGGCCGGGCCGGCCGCGCCCTGCGACGCCCACGTCTTCCCATTCCAGGACTCAGCAAGTAGCTGCTTGGAAGTCGCGCTGTAACCGACCGCCTCGCAGACACCGGCCGCGGCGCACGAGACCGAGCTGAGCACAACGTCGCCAGATGTTCCGCTCCGAGAGACTGGCTGGCGTGCCCAATCGTGGCCGTCCCAGCCCTCAGCCAAACCGCTGTTTGTCCCGAGGTCGAAGCCCACCGCTTCGCAATCCTCGATCGTCGCACAGGACACGGAAGCAAGGCCAGCCAAGCGAGCGTCGGCATTCGCCACGCTCGACTGCACCTCCCAGGTCGAGCCGTCCCATTCCTCGGCGAGAGGGGTTATTGCTCCGGTTGCGCCAACGTATTGACCAACAGCCTCGCAGAATGACGCCGATAGGCACGACACACCCGTCAGGCTTGGGTCCCGTGCCCCAGCGACCAGCGGGGTCGTTTGAGCGCTCCACGCGCCGCCATTCCACTTGGCAGCGAAGGTTGTCAGCTTCGTCTTGGTCTCGGCTGTCCCTACCGCCTCGCACATGCGTGGTGTCGCACAGGAGACGGCAGCCAGGGACGCATTTATGAAGGGCCTGGGGACCGCGACCTGCTGCAACTGCCACGTGCGCCCATCCCAGCTGGCAGCGAGGTAGGCGCTCTGCACGGGGCCCGCCTGAAGGCGTGAGCTATTAACAGCTTCACAACTATTTGCGTCCGCACACGACACGCCGCTCATTGTAAAATTGGACATGCCGAGCAGGATCTTCCCGGCGACTGGGGCCCATCCGGAACCATTCCAGCGCTCCGCGACAGAGGATTGGTAACCGGAGCTGGTGCGGTTGTAGCCGACGGCCGCGCATGATCGCGCGCCCGTACAAGACACGCCGGACAGGTAACCGCCTGATGAGTACTGGAGGCCCTTGGCCTGTTTGGTGGCCTGGTCTCGCTGACCGTGCAATGTCGGCAAGACCTGGGCGACAACCGGCGGAACGGACGCCGCCAGCGAAGTTCCAGCCGCGGCAGCTGCCAACGCCCACAGTACTGGGCGAACCGTTGAGCTGTAATGAAATGCACTCATGTTCGTCAAACCTCACCGCTCATGGTGATCTCGGCGCATTCCCAGAAGCCTTGCCTCAGAGCGACCAACAGAGATGCCGTCGGCCAACGACTTTGCGAGGGCACTTTTGCCAACGGCGAAGGGCGCGCCAAGGCCCTTCACAATTTAGTCTATCTCTCGTGTGGGTTAGGCGGCGAACCTAAGAGGCCGTCAATCCCCGAAACTGGGCTGTTCGGCACTTCACCACCGTGCAGGTAAAATGCCCGACGCTCACGGTCGCTGCCTGCCAGGGTACTCAAGTACCTGTGTAGCTGGCGACCACAGCCTCACCGCCAGAGCCAGGCACAGTAACGGCGGCCGTCCCTCCGTAGCCGTCAGCCGCAAGCTGGGACAACGACCCGAACGGCCACAGCTGGCCGTCGAAGCTTACGTACACCAAGCCGGCGTGGCTCAGCAATACCCCGTTCGCTATTGTGGCCGACTTCAGGTTTGAAGCTACGGCCCCGGTCAGCGGCTTAGCCTTGTCGGCCTTGCGTATGACAGCCAGTGAAGCTGGGTTCGGCACCCCAAAGGCGCGGCCGCCAGCCAAAACGTAGTATGCACCAGAAGAAGCGATGATCGCGCCGTCGGCCGTCGTAGACAGCGCGTTAGCTGCGGTCCCCTCTGAGCCTGCAGTCTTGCCAACTGTCAAGCCGGACAAGCTCGTCACCGTAACGACGAGGGCTGGATCGTACCCGTCGCCGAGGAACTGTGCTGGGGTGGCGAAGCCGTGCAGGTCGCCGTCAGTGCCGACGACGTAGATGGTCGTAGAGCCATTGACCGGCCTGGTGAACACCAAGGTGCCGGCCCTGGGAGCGGCCGTTGGCGGGTTCACGCCCGTTGGCGCGGCAAGGATGGCAGCGTGGTCGACCTTCTGTAGTGCCGCCAACGCCGTCGTCGACCCGACGGCAAAAGCATGTCCCCCTGCAAAAACATAGTCGGTGCCCGAGAAGCTCACGATCGCCCCGTTCGGGTAGGCCGTGTCTGAATGCGGGAATGCGGAGGCGCCCACAAGCCCGGTCAATGCGCCAACAAGCGTAAGCGTATAGGTACTACTCGCAGTCGCAGGGTTGACGACGTCCAAAATGGCAATACTTAGGTGGTCACCGGCCGCGATCGTGCCCGGAGAACTTATTGTGACGTCGTCAGTACCTCCGCCAATGACTGCCGTCGTGACAACGCCGCTGCCTGCCGGATTTGTCAGGTCCGCAATTGTGTAATCCTCAGGACTGGCAGGGAACACTGTACCCGTAGGGCCCTGGATACCTATAGGTGCTCCAGTCGCGATATAGCCAGACGCAACTACGTTGGAAATTGCGTACGTCGCGAGGGCGCTCGTTGTAATGGGGCTCACGGCGACCACAACGCCCGAGGTGGTGCTGGACCCGATGGAGTACGGTGGAGCGTCAACGGCGAGCACGTCGGCGGTGGTCGAGAGCTGGAAGTCCGCCACGGTGCCGGCGGGCGGGTTCGTTACATTTGCGAACGTGAGCGCTACGACGTCCCCGGCCTCGATGGTGTCGAGTACGGGAACGTCGATATAGCCATCTCCCAGGATGCTGGTGGTGGCCACGTACTGCCAAGGCCGGGCACTGTCCGTCACCAGGACGCCCGTGACGGTCGTGAAGTTGGTCGGCCCGCTGGTCTCGCTGATGAAGATCTCGCCACCCGCCGCAACTGTCGAATATGCCTTGAACTGGACGACATAGCTGGTGGTCGTGCTTGCGGCAGCGGAGGATGGGGCTACGGTGACGCCGCTCACAGCGTTGCCAAATGTGATCGAGTTCGTGGGCTCGGGCATCCCGTTGCCCGGAGTGACGCTTATGTCGTTGGCCTGCGTCACCGACGATGCGATGGGATTGGTCCCTGTTGCAGTGACATCAAGCACGTCCCCGGTCACCAAGGCCGTCGAGAGCGTCAGCTCCACCGCCTGCCCGCTCCCGAGTATCAACGGGCTACCCACGATGGGGTCCACCGTCGGTGTACCGCCCACAGGAGTGTAGGTGACCGAGTAGCCACTGGCGCCGGAGTAGAACGTGATCCACTCGGTGCCTTGCGTGACACCCGCCGTCAGCTCTAACAAATTGCCGCTACCACTAAGGTTTGTGACCGCCACGTTGCTGATGCTGTAGTTGGTGTTCGCGCCAAAACTGCGGCTCACCGCAACAAGAGTTGCGCCGTTTGTCCCCACCGCGACCAGATTGGAAACCTGCGCGGAACTGCCCGACGTGCCGACGGAAAAGTCGAAGTTCCCGATCGTGATCGGTGCGAAAACCGTGAAGTCAACCTCAACAGTTGCCCCAGCCGGGATACTGCACGACGACTGGATGTCGATGATGAGATCCGACGGCGAGTCGATCCCAGGGCCGGCTTCCCCTGCTGTACCCGCCTGGATGCAGCCCGCGGTCGCCGCGACCATGTCGATGTTGTACGGCGCCGAGCCCAACGTCTCAGAAGGGACGATAGAGATCCAGCTACCGTTGCTGCCTGCGAGGGCGGAGGTAACTGGAAAGCTGACCTCAAAGCCGGTTGCGACGTCACTTGTGGCTGTTGTCGGCGACACCACAACGCCCGAAGTGCTCGCGGGCGACCCCACGGTGTAGTCAGTGCTGGTCACGTCGGCGTTGGCAATTCCGGGCGACAAACCGATGAACGAGCACGCCATTACCGCCGCGCTAAGCGCCAGCTTGGCACAAGTCGTCCGCCAATGACGAGCAATCCGACGCTCCAGCACGGTACACCTCCCAGAGACAGAGCTGAGCCTACCACGGACTGGGTACCGGTCTATAAGCGCACGCGCGATAGGCGCTGAGAAGGGCCGGTACACCACAAAAAGAAGGGCGGCCCGCAGGCCGCCCTTCTCAGTGGGTCAGGTCCGGCCTTTGGCCGGCCTTAGCTTGTTGGAACTATGAGCCGCTATAGGTGGTGACGACCGGAAGGCCACCGATGTTGGGCACGGTAATCGACGCAGTGCCCGCATAGCCGTCCGCGCCAAACTGGGTGCTCGACTTGAACGGGAACACGTCGCCGACATAACCGACGTACACCGTGCCGCTCAGAGTCAACAGGGCGCCTGTTGCGAACGTCGCGCCGGTCTGAGTGGTACCGATGGTGCCCGTGAGAGCAACGGCATCGTCGGTCTTACGAACGACCTGCAGCGCTGCCGGCGTGGGTATGCCGAACGCTTTGCTGCCGTCGAACACGTAGTACGTGCCCGAGGAGTCCACGACGGCCCCATCCGCTGAAGTGGCCAGGGCATTCGCCGAAGCACCTTCAGCACCAGCGGTGCTGCCCACGGTCAAGCCACCCATGTTGGGCACAGTCACCGCAAGGGCGGGGTCGAACCCGTCACCGAGGTACTGGGCGCCAGTGGCAAAACCGTGTAGCTGGCCGTCGTTACCGACCACGTAGATGGTTGCATTGGCATTGATCGCATTGGTCGTGATCAACGTTCCGGGCCGGGGAGCCGCCGTGGGCAACAGCGCACCCGATGCGGCTTTCAATACCGTGGCATGGTCAACGGCCTCCAGCTTCAGCAACAACGTCGGCGTGGCAATGCCGAACGGATGGCCACCGGCAAAGACATAGTCGGTGCCCGCGAAGTCGATTATCGACCCGTTGGGGTACGTCACGTTCGCGTCCGGGAACGGGGCAACACCAGTTTGCGCTTCCACGGGACCGGTAATGGTGAGGTTGTCCGTGCTGCTCGACGTGCTCGGGTTGATCACGTCAGAGACGGTGATGGTCAGCAGGTCGCCGGAGTTAATGTTGTTTGGCGGAGACAAGGTCACAAAGTTGGCTGCGTTGTACGTAACCAAGCTGAAAGTGCCCGAACCTGACGACGTCGTCGAGTCGGTGACCAGGAAGTCCGCCCCGTTGTCTGGGAAGACCGTGCCGGACGGAGCAGTCAGTTCGATTTCGTTGCCGGGTTCACCACTGCTGCCGCCTGTGATGGCGCCACTGGCGTAAAGGCCCGTAACGGTGTAGGTGGCGACTGACCCAACGGTGCTGGGGCTGACGGACACGTTGACGCCCGAGGTGCCCGACGCATTGATGGCGTAGGTCGGTGCTGGCGTCGCGATCGGGTCGCCCGCTGTCCAAACGTCGAAGTCGCTGTAGGTACCGTTAGCCGGGTTGACGACGTCAACCAGCGTGACTGTGACCGTGTCCCCGGCGTTGATCGTGTTGCCGCCGAGCGGGACCTCGATCTCGTCACTGGAGGGTACTGTCGCGCCGCCAACGGGGACCACATAGTGCCAACCTGCGGTCGTGTCGTTGACGAGGATGCCACCAGAGGAGGTGTTTGCGCCGCTGAAGTTCGTCGGGCCGGTCGATTCCTCGATGAAGATATCGCCCGCTCCGGTGGTGCAGCTGCTGGTACCCACGCAGGTCGTCGCCTTGAACGTCACGGTATAAGTGGCCGTGTCGTTGGCAACAGCCGGCGACGGGCTTGCGGTAACAGCGGTAACCGCTGACCCGAAGCTCAAACCGTCGACAGGGGTAGACTCGGTAGTACCCCCACCGACCTCGGTGAAGACCGAGCTGGAGATGTTACCGGGAGTAAGGGACACATTCGCGAACCCTGAGGCCGGGTTGGTCACCAGGGCGGTGATGTTGACCGTGCTGTCGTTGGCAATCGCGTTGGTGACTGTTAGGAACACCGTGTCCGTGGGTGTACCCGCGTTGGCCGCTGTGCCTATGGCGACACCGGTGACGGCGTCAGAGGTGGCGGAGCCACCCGACGGCGTCTCGGTGACCGTGTAGCCAGCAGTACCGGAGTACCAATCGGTACCCACGTTGCTGGACACGATCTCAATCGTCGAGAAGCTGGCGGTGAGGGAGCTCCAAGCTCCGCCGGACGCACCAGAAGCACCGATGTCGTCTATGGTCCAAGTGGTGTTTACACCAGAGCTCTCAGACGCCGCCGACAGGGTTGGCGGCACAGAGTTGATCGTAACGGTCGGGCTGTTGGCCGCCGTCGAGTTCTCACTGGTGTAGACGGTGAAGTTGAAGTTCGCGGTTGGGTCAGTGGCATCGAAGGTGACCTCGACGGTGGCACCCGCGGGGATCGAGCAGGCACTCGAGGTCAGGGTGATCCTGAAGCCGTAGCTGGTACTTGTCGTATCGTCACCGGATTGCAGGCAGGTGCCCGAAATCACATCGACCGACGAAGCTGTATCAGCAACAGTGTTGCCAGTGGTCGAGTCGCCGATCGTGATCGTGTCCGGGACGGAGTACGACAGTGCCGCGGGGCTGGTGAAGGTAACCGTGTAGCTCTGATCTGTGGCCGAGGCCAACGCCGAGGTCGGGGACACCGTGACCCCCGTCACAACGCCAGTCGGAGAGCCGATGGTGTAGTTGTTGGTGCTGAAGGCGTACGCCGGCAAGGCGGTTATGGCCGCCAACCCGCCGAACGTACCCACGGCCAACGCGATACCACCAGCTACGAACTTGGTACCTCTGCGTGCCCACCTCGGCGACAGTGCCGATAGGTGCTTTGCTTGCAAGTTGAGTTTCCCTCCTAGGTAGGGTGAACGTATGACCGCGCTAAGCGCGGTGTTTCGCGCCGTGCGCCACAAGGGCCCTTCGAGGCGACGGTCAGACTGGACCTTAGTCCCTGACCAAGCCGCGCCGGCGGACCTTGGAGCGCCGTGCTCGTCGCCCCGCTCCGGAAGCAGGGCAGTAGTGAGACGGAGAGACCGCGGGCGCGTCACATAAATGCTGGCTGAACCCCGGCTCACTCATGCAGTGGCTATACCCCGCTGGAGGGTCAAGCCTCTCAGGCGCTACCCGTAAGTCCCTTCAGCGGGTCGATCCCGCCGTAACGGCGTCACTCGCCGCTGTACGTGGCGACCAGGGTGGCGCCTCCGGTGCTCGGGACCGGCACGGCCGGAGTGCCTCCGTACCCGTCGCCCACCAACTGGGCCTCCGACTTGAACGGCCACAGGTCCCCCTCATAGGCGACGTACACCTCACCCATGGCATTCAAGAGGGTGCCGGTGGCCAGCGGCGTGCCCACTTGCGCTGAGCCGATCGGGGCCACGAGGGGTCGAGCATGGTCCGTCCGCTTTATGGCAGCCAGCGAAGCGAGGCTGGGTACGGGGAACGCCCTGCCGCCGGCAAAGACGTAGAAGGTCCCGGAGGAGTCGACGATGCCCCCGTCTGCCGAAGTGGCCAGCGCGTTGACGGCGGCTCCCTCGGCTCCGGCGGTGCTCCCGATTGGGACACCGGCAAGCCCGCTCACGGTCACGACGAGGGCAGCGTCGTAGCCGTCCGCGACGAACTGTTGGGGACTGGCGAAGCCATGGAGCTTGCCGTCCGTCCCGGTCACGTAGATGGTAGGTGAGCCGTTCACGGGTCGGGTGAACAGGAGCGTACCGGCCCGCGGCGGCCCCGAGGGGGCGGCGGTGCCCAGAGGTGCCGTCACCAGCTCGGCGCGGTCGACATGTACGAGAGCAGCCAAGCGAGCAGTACCGGTTACTGGGAACGCATGACCACCCGCCATTACGTAGTCGGCGCCCGAGAAGTCGACTATGGCGCCGTTCGGGTACGACAGGTTAGCCCGGGGAAAGGGGGCCAAGGCCGTTGGGCCGCTCACGGCTCCTAACAGCGTCAGGCTGTAGGCGGCGCCGGCGCTGCCCGGGTTGATGACGTCCTGGACCGTGATGGCGAGGTGATCACCGGCGACAATGTTGAACGGCACCGTGACGCCGACCTCGTTACTCCCGCCGCCAGCAATGGCGCGTACTGTGCCCGAGGCAGCAGGCGTTGTCTCGTCCTGCACGAAGTAGTAGGACGGGGTGTTGGGGAAGACGGTCCCATCGTCGCCCTCGAGAGTGACCTCCCCGCTGCCGCCGGCCAACGGCGCCGTGGCCACCAGGTTGGAGATCGCGTACGTGGCCAGCGCCCCAGCGGTCGAAGGGTCGACGCTCACCGCTACACCGGGTGCGGCGTTGAGACCGATGCTATAGGGGGCCGCGTCGGCCGGAATGCTGTCCGAGCTGGTGGCGACGGTAAAGTCACTGATGGTCCCGGGCGGCGGGTTGATGACGCCGACAATCGTAAGA
>DATJST010000229.1:0-4564 GCA_035503975.1 Acidimicrobiales bacterium
TGGCCCCCACGCTCGCCGACGCCGACCAGATGATGAGCGCGGCGGACGGCGGCGGAACACTGCTGATGGTCGCTGAGAACGAGTGTTTCAGCGCCCTCAACCTGGAGATCGGAGCGATGCTGGTTGGGGGGGCCATTGGACAGCCGGCTTTGGTCCAGGCCACCCGCGAGTGCTACCTGCGCGAATCGTTCCTGACCGATCGACCCTGGTTCCTGCGCGAACAGGCCTCGGGTGGCGGGATCGTACTATCGGGCGGCATCCACGACTTCGCCAAACTGCGCATGATGCTGGGCGAAGTCGTCTTCGTCAACAGCCTTCGAGCACCCCAGCGCTTTCATGAGCTGGAGACGGAAGACACTGTAACGATGCTGCTCGGCTTCGAGAACGGTGCGGTCGGCACTTTGGTCGAAAGCTTCTTCATGATCGACCCGACGACGGCGGGCGGGACCGAGGTGCACCGCCTTCGCATCGACGGCGAGTACGGGAGCATTGAGGTCACCAGCCCGGAAACGGTCAGGGTTACGACGGCCGAAGGGGCAAGAGAGGTGACCGTGCCATCTCGGGATACCTTCCGCGCCGAGGTCAGGGAATTCCTTGATTGCGTAGCCACCAGGCGAGAGCCCATTACCAGTGCCCGTGCCCAGCGTCGTAACCTCGAGCTGGTGGAGGCGGTATACGCCTCGATGGCCTCAGGCTTGCCGGCGCGATTATGACCGGCAACCGGGCCGGAAGGCCGGAGGGATCGTGAACAGATGGAGACCAGTTTGACGACGGCACGATGAGGCTCGGGATCTCCACCTGGAGCGTTCCGTGGTCGGTGGGCGTGCCGGGCTACCCCCAGCCGACGCCGCCACTGAGCGTCTTTGACCTCGTGGACAAGGCAGTCGAGCTGAGAGTCGGGGTCCTGCAGATCGCGGACAACCTTCCGCTCCATACGCTGACGGAAGCAGACCTTGAGCGCTTGGGCGAAGTCGCATACCGTCACGGCCTCAGGCTGGAAGTCGGTACGCGCGGCGTTGACCACGACCACCTCGTGCGGTACATCGACATTGCGGCAAAACTCGGGGCCCGAACACTTCGCACCGTTCTGTCGGGCTCGTTGTTGACGGCAGATGAGCTCGCCGGCGCCGAAACGGCCGTCCGGGCCGTACTTGACGAGCTCGATAAACACGGCGTAACCCTGGCTTTGGAAAACAACGAGGCCTTCAGTGCCATCGAGTACGCCCAGCTGGTCCAGCGGATTTCGAGCTCTCACGTGGGCATCTGCCTGGACACTGCGAACTCGCTCGGTCGGCCCGAACTACTGCAAACGCTCGTCGCCCAGCTCGGCTCGCATACAGTCATGCTCCATGCCAAGGACTACGACATCCAGCGCGTCGACACGCGGATGGGTTTCTCTGTAGTCGGGCGGCCGGCCGGCTATGGGCGGGTTGACTTCGACCATCTGCTGGACGAGTTGCGGGCTCGAGGCCGAAACGACATAAGCGTAATCGTCGAGCATTGGCCCCCTTATGAAGGCACGATCGAGGCGACAGTCCGGCTCGAAGAGGAGTGGGTGTCCCGCAGCGTCGAGTTCCTGCGACCCAAAGTGATCACGTGAGCCAACAAACGCGGGTTGAGCCCATTGACACATCACCACCAAGGAGGCGCGAAATGCCCAAAATAGCCATCGTCGGAGCGGGTGGGTACGTATTCCCGCTAACCCTGATACGCGACATCCTCAGCTTTGAAGCGCTGCAGGAAAGCGAGCTGTCTCTGTACGACCCCGACGCCGGCCGGGTAGCCATAACGTATGACGGTGCCAGGCGACTGGTCGAAGCACACGGGCTCGGGGCCAAGGTCGAGGTCCCTCGAGACCGGAAGGAGGCGCTGGACGGGGCGGACTTCGTCATCTGCACGTTCCAGGTCGGGGGCATCGAAGCGTACGGCTACGACGTGAACGTCCCCCGCCAGTTCGGTGTTGACCAACCCGTCGGCGACACTCTGGGGCCGGGCGGCGTCTTTCGGGGTCTCCGCTCCGTAGGCGCTCTCAAAGCGGTGGCAGCTGATATTCGCCAGTATTGCCCCGCAGCCCTCCTGATCCAGTACGCCAACCCCATGTCCATCAACTGCTGGGCCACGTCGGAGTTGGGCGTAAAGACAGTGGGCCTTTGTCATAGCGTTCAGCACACGTCGAAGATGCTGGCCCGCGAACTCAATGTCCCGTACGACGAGGTCACCTTCGACTCGGCCGGCGTCAACCATACCGCCTGGTTCACCACCTTCCGCCACGGTGACGAGGACCTGCTACCACGTATGCGTCAGGTGATGACCGAGCGTCATCTTCGGGCCCCGACCGCCGGTCTGTCGTCGGACGAGCTTTACGCCGGCGGGAGCGAACGTGTCCGGACCGAACTCATGGCCCTCACCGGGTATTTCCACACGGAGTCCAGCCACCATGCCAGCGAGTACTGGTCCTGGTTCCGCAAGAGCCCGGCGCTGGTGGCGCAGTACCTGCCGCAGCGCTGGGACTACTACGAGATCTGCTCAGCCCATTCGCCCGACCACAATGTGGACCAATTCGTGGAGAAATCAAGGGAGGACGGCCTTGCTGCGTCTCAAGAATATGGCGCCTACATCATCGACTCGATGACGACCGGCACCCGCCGCGTCATTTATGGCAACGTGCCGAACGAGGGGCTGGTTTCCAACCTCCCGAGTGATTGCTGCGTGGAGGTCGCTTGCCTCATCGACGACCTGGGCCTGCGGCCGGTCAGGTACGGCGCTCTCCCGCCTGCCTGCGCCGCCTTGAACAATGTCCAGATCAACGTGCAAAGGTTGGTAGTCAGGGCTGCCCTCGACGGCGACCGGTCGCTCGTCTATGCCGCCGTGGCACTGGATCCGCTTACAGGAGCATTGCTCACGCTCGACCAGATCCGCCAAATGGTTGACCGGCTCTTCGAACTGGAGGGGCCCTGGCTCGGCCAGTTCACGTAGCCGTTGCCTGCAACCGCTTTCGCATCTGACCGACAGCGGTGGCGTAGTCACCGCTGGTGAAGATACTCGAAGTGCCGCACACGAAAACAGACGCCCCGTTCTCATAGGCCAATACGGCATTATCTTCGCTCACATTGCCATCCACGCCTATCTTCACATCTTCGCGGAGCGAGGCTCTTAGTTCACGTACACGGCCGGCGGTGTGTGGGACCCACCGTTGGCCGGCGAACCCCGGCTCAACGGACATCACCAGCACATGGGGGACGGGCACGTCAACCACCGCGGCGAGCGGCGTAAATGGGTTGATGGCCACACCTGGAGTCATCCCCGCCTCGACGATCATCGACCCGAGCCGAAGCGGGAGCGGCGCCGATTCGATATGAAAATAGAACAAGTCCGCCCCGGCTTGCGCGAACGCGCTCACGTGGTCGGCCGGATTTTGTACCATCATATGGACATGGAGCGGGAGTTGCGTGGCTCGCCGAAGGGCGCTCACCGTGCCGGGCCCGAAAGTAAAGTTCGGGACAAAATGCCCGTCCATTATGTCGATGTGGATCGAGTCCACGCCGGCGTCCTCGAGCTTCTTGGCCTCTCGGCCCAACGCATTCAAATCTGCACACATAATTGACGCGGATAGATGTACAGGTGGCGTCATGAGGCCATGGTCGGGACTCGTCACCGTACGTCGCCCAGGCGCACGCTCCGGGGGATAACAGGGCTGGCGCCCCGCTGTTCAGTGGTGGCCGAACCGGCCATAGTGCCGGACCTTACCGCTCTGATCAAGGGATCGCCGGCGGCGAGATGGGCGGCCAGCGCGCCGACGAAGGCGTCACCTGCGCCCGTAGTATCGATCGGGTGGACTTTTGGTGCCGTAACGTGCTCTTGCTCGCCGGGCGTGATGACCAGGGCTCCCAGCGGGCCCAGTGTGACCACAACCGCCCGCGGGCCGCGGGCCAGGATCAGCTTCGCCGCCCGGCTGGCGCCTTCGATCCCGTCGACGGGCTGGCCGGTCAAGTTCGCTGATTCACTCTCGTTGGCCACCAGCACATCGACGCGTTCGAGCAAGGCCTCGGGGGCGGAGCGGTACGGCGCATAATTGAGCACCACGACGGTGTCGGGGCCGGCAGCATGGGCCGCCCTGTCGACCGCGGCGACCGGGACCTCGAGCTGCGCCACCAGCACGCCGGCGCCGGATATGACCGGCGCGGCGGCGTCGATATCCTCGGTTGTGAGCAAGGCGTTCGCACCGGGAGCAGCGATGATCGAGTTTTCGCCGTCAGGCGTAACGCTGATGAAAGCTGCCCCTGTTTCGGCCGCTTCGGTGGGCAGCACGTGTTTGGTCCCCACCCCTTCCGCGGCCAGGGCTGCCATGCGTCCTTCACCGGCTGCTCCCTGACCAACCCGGCCGATCATCTCGACGTCGGCGCCACAGCGGGCTACGGCCACGGCCTGGTTCGCACCCTTTCCGCCGGCATGGATGTCGAGGACGGCGCCGCTTACGGTCTCGCCGGGTACGGGCCGGCGAGACACCCTCATGACATAGTCGATGTTGATCGAGCCGACAACGACAACTGGTCGGATTTGGGTG
>DATJST010000230.1:0-2418 GCA_035503975.1 Acidimicrobiales bacterium
GGCCACTTGCCCCCGAGCCCGAAGCGGTCAGGGCCGCCGACGCCGAAAAGGGACGGGCCGAAGCCGAAGTTGACGGAAAGACGGGCTGGCCCGAGCCCCAAGGCTTCGGCCGTGCCAACTTGAGCACCCTCGCAA
The DNA here is from genome assembly GCA_035503975.1 of Acidimicrobiales bacterium. Taxonomy (GTDB): domain Bacteria; phylum Actinomycetota; class Acidimicrobiia; order Acidimicrobiales; family Palsa-688; genus DATJMJ01. The sequence continues at coordinate 136 of DATJST010000230.1, forward strand.
AGCGCTGCAGCCGCAACCGTCCACCGCTGCATCAGCGAGGCCAGCTCACGCCGCTCGTCGGTGACGACGTCGAGGGCGGCAAAATAGCTCTGGCGCTGGGGAGTGGTTACCACTCCTGCTTGGTGCTCTCCGTAAAAATGGACCACTCCCTGGTCAGGCACACCCGGCCCGGGGTCGAGGGCGGGCGCCAGTTCCCGGCCCGCACCGACGAGCGCCCCTCCGCCGACAAGCCCGCCCGCAGCCCGCAGGAAGCGGCGGCGAGAAACGCCCGAGGCGGCGCCGTGCTGGGGTGCCTCGTCCACTTCAGTCCCCGTGCCAGCAGCCGAGTATCACCCCGGCTACGGAGAGGGCGACATTGCCCACCGGGGAGGGTGGGTTACCGAAGGAGCCTGGGAGGCCATGGACGTCGACCAGGAGAACCTTCCAGTCCTTGCGCACCACGACCGAGCCGTTGCCCGCCTCGAAGGCACCTTGCCCCAGGGAGACGATCTGCTGCTGCAGGTGCAACGCTCTGCCAAGGCCGTTGTAGTAAGCGTACGTTTGCGGCCAGCTGGAGAGCTCTTTTACCGACAGGACCATAGTGGCCTTGCCGTACTCGTAGTCGCAGGAGTAGAGGTGGCCCACCCAGGTGGGCCTGGAGACGTGGGCGCTCAGCCCGAGCACGTCGGCGATCTCGCTGGCCGCCTTTTCCCCGCATACTTCTTGGGCAATAGGCGAGGGGTAACGCCCGGCGGGTTGCGGGGTGGCGGCCGTGCTCAGTAGCCCGCACGCTGCGAGCAGGAAGGGCGCCAAGGCTACGAGCACCGCCAACCCCCCGGTACGGCGCACATAACTCCCCAGGTGGTTTTGGTCGCTCAGGTGGTCTCGTCTCCTCAGGTGATCGTTCGGTGGACGGAGAACGACATGGCGCGCCCGTCGATGCGGGCATTCACGGTGAACAACCAGGCTCCCCGGGACAGCAGGACGTAGTTGACGTAGTGGTTGAAGGCGACGCGCAGGTGGCGGAGGGCCTCAGGACTGCCCGAGCCTTGCGGCCTAGCGTCGACCTGGACGGCCGTGATCGTCGTGCGCGCGTGCGAGGGGTAGAAGAACAGATGGAGCTCGTTCAGCCCGGGCGCATCAGGGTCCAAGTAGACCTGGGCATTTCCTCCGCCGCCTAGCGACACGGTGGAGATATGGGGCAGCTCGGGCAACAACGTCTGCCCGCGGGCCGGCGACACGAGCTCGCTGAGCACCGTCAAGGCCGCGAACAGCACTACCGGCAAGACGACCGATAAGACGGCCCGTTTGCGGCCCAGCCCCAGGCGAGACGGGCGCACAGCGGCTAGGCCGTCGCGCCCCAGCCGTGCCAGGCGCAGGCTGTTGGCTACTACGACGAGACTCGAAAGGCCCATAGCGAAGGCTGCCACGAGGGGATCGATGAAACCGGCGGCTGCGAGTGGCAGCGCTGCGATGTTGTAGCCGACCGCCCAGGCAAAGTTCTGCACGATCACGGCATAGGTGGCGCGGGCCACGCCTATCGCGGCCGGCACGCCGTAAAGGTCGCTGCCCAACAAAGCGATGTCGCTGCTGGTGAGCGCGGTCTCCGACCCGCTCCCGATGGCGCAGCCGACGTCGGCCGCGGCGAGCGCGGGCGCGTCGTTGACGCCGTCCCCCACCATCAGCAGGCGGGCGCGCTGGCTGCGGGCACGTACCGACTCCAATTTCTCTTCCGGGTTGAGCTCAGCCTCGATGTCGTCGATGCCGAGGGCGGCGCCTACAGCCGCTACGGCACGGCGGTTGTCGCCGCTCAGGATGGCCGTCCGCAGGCCACTTTCGTGCAAGCGGGCAATGCTGCCTCGTGCCTCCGGCCGGAGCGGAGTGGCGATGGCGATGGCACCGATAACTACTTCGCCCCGTTCGACCACGACCACGGTCTCGCCTCTTTCCTGGTAGGCAGTCACGGGCTCGTCGAGCAAGGGCGGTAGCGGCCCGGGCCGGCCGACCCGGGCGGGCACGCCTCCCACCAGAGCTTCGACGCCCAGGCCGGGGACATCGCGCGTCGACTCGGCGACCGGCCGGCCTCGTCTCGGTGAGCTTGCGGCCGCGGCGCGGATGGCGAGCGCCAGGGGGTGCTCGCTGTCCGCCTCAAGAGCCGCCGCCACCGCCATGACATCGTCCCGGCGATAGCCGTCCGCGACCATGACATGAGTTACGGCGGCGCGGCGCTCGGTCAGTGTCCCCGTTTTGTCGAAGGCCACCAGCTCTACTCGAGAGAGCCGCTCCAGCGCGTCACCGCTGCGC
>DATJST010000231.1:0-7995 GCA_035503975.1 Acidimicrobiales bacterium
TGGTCACCGACACGACCGACCCAGCCGCCTCGGCTGAAGCCCTCGGCTCCGGCAGGGTCCTCGACGACTCCGTCGAGCGAGACGTTCTCGCTGATAACGATCTTTCCCATGGCGGTTCTCCTTTTGTTTGCGCTGTCCCCCGTCAATCAGGTAGGCGCCACGACATGGCAAAATTGGGCGTGTACTGACCGCCCAGTTCGCCCTTCGCCCGGCGCCTATACCGCGATGGAAGTGCGAAGACACCCAAGAAGGAGTGGCTGCCGTGAGCGGGGTGCCAGGCGACTTGATGTCACGGGCCCGGGCCGGGGACAGGGACGCGTTCGCAGAGCTGATCGACCCGTACCGCCGGGGGCTCCTGGTGCATTGCTACCGGATGCTCGGGTCCTTCCAGGATGCGGAAGACGCCCTGCAAGAGACGCTGCTCGCCGCTTGGAGTGGTTTCGCGGCATTCGAGGAACGTTCGTCACTTCGCACCTGGATGTACCGGATTGCCACCCACCGTTGTCTGGACGCCCGTCGCTCGGCCAGCCGGCGACCGGCCAAGGAATGGGACGTGCCCGGGGTTGAACCGCCTGAGCCGACCCGCCTCGGCGAAGTCGTTTGGCTCGAGCCCTATCCCGACCTCCACCTCGCGGGTGCGATCGACGTGCCTCTCGGCCCCGAGGCTCGCTATGAACAGAGCGAGAGCATCTCGCTGGCGTTCGTGACTGCCCTGCAGGTCCTGCCGCCCCGGCAGGTCGCGGTTCTCGTGCTCCGCGACGTCCTCGGGTTCCACGCGGGCGAGGTTGCTGAGATGCTCGGTTCGACTCTCGACTCGGTCAACAGCGCGCTGAAACGTGCCCGCGCCACCCTGCATGACCGCCTTTCGTCAGACATCGAGCACGAACCGCCTCCCGCGCAAGGCTCACCAGCCGAGGATGCAATCGTGGCAAAGTTCACGCGTGCGTGGGAATCGGCCGATCTCGACATGCTGGTAGGGCTCCTGACCGACGACGTGTTCATCTCGATGCCACCGATGCCCTTCGAGTACCAGGGCCGCGGCGTCGTTGCTCACTTCTGTGCCAACCTCTTCGACGCGGGCCGGAGGTATGGCTTAGTGCCGACCAGGGCGAATGGTCAACCCGCCTTCGGGGTTTACCTGCGCGGCCCGACCGACACCCGCTATGGGGTCGGCCTGTATGTCCTCACCCTCTCCGGCGGCAGGATCAGCGCAATGACCCGTTTCGAGAACGCCGTCCTTCCGGCGTTCGGGCTGCCCCGCTCTTTGCCTGCCTGATTATCGGTCAGGCTCTAAGCGAAGCCTCGTCCAAGTTGATCCCGACGACCTTGGCGACGCGGGTCAGGTCAGCGTCAGCCGCTAAGAGAGTGGCCTCATGCCGTCTAGCCACCGACGCGATCATGCAGTCGACCATGCCTCGAGGGGTCACGCCGACTCGACGGCAACTTCGGTAGATGCGAGCGGCGGCGTCGAAGTCAGCAGCCGTGTCGAAGCCGAGCAGGGGACAGCGCAACAGGAGACGACGGAGATCGGCCTCCCCTTCGTCAGAACGGGAGCTGGCGAGAACTTCCATAATCACTGGCTCTGTAACCGCCAAAGGGCCCTCGCTGTCGATGAGCTCGGTGAGCCGTCGATCTACACTGCTCCCGGTCGCCCGGTCGTACTCGACCCAAGCCGAGGTGTCCGCAAGTATCACGCCGCCCCCGGCCCGCTATCAGCTGGCGTCTCTCCGATTGAATGGGCTCCGCGCATCGCGAGCGCTTCTTCGCGGCTCATGGGTTGTCCCGCCAGGTGCCTGAGTGCAAGGTCGACCGCCTCTGTCTTGGTGCGAAGCCCGTAGCGCTGCATAACCAACTGCAGGTAGCTGTCTTCGATCTCGATGTTGGTACGCACCTTGCTCATACACCTAGCCTACACGTAACGTGTACCCTGGGTGTAGTGAGAGCCGGCGGCGGCCTGGCGGGCTCATGATTACCATGATCCAGATGAGGACGGGCCGCTCGGCCGCCGACGACACTGTGCTGGTGGAGCTGGCCCGGGGTGGGGACCAACGGGCCTACGGCGACCTGGTCGATGCCTACCGGCCTGAACTGCACGCCCACTGCTACCGCATGTTGGCCTCCTACCACGACGCCGAAGACGCCCTGCAGGACGCCCTCGTGCGGGCCTGGCGCGGTTTGCCCGGCTTCGAGGGCCGCAGCTCCTTACGCGCCTGGCTCTACAAGATCGCTACCAACTCCGCCTTGAACCTGGCCCGGCGCCGGTCAAGGCGGGAGCTGCCAGCCTCGCACGGCCCAGCGGCGGCCAACGGCGAAGGGGCTGGGGCGCCCCTCCTCGAGATGGCCTGGGTGGAGCCCTACCCAGACCAATGGGCCGGGCCAGCGCGCGACGGCTCGCCCGAAGGCCGCTACGAGGAAAGAGAGAGCCTGGAGCTCGCCTTTATCGCCGCGCTGCAGTACCTCCCTCCCGCCCAAAGGGCAGTGCTCATCCTGCGGGACGTGCTCGGTTTCTCGGCCCAGGAAGTGGCCGACCAGCTCGGCACTTCTGTGCCCTCGGTGACCAGTGCCCTCCAGCGCGCCCGGGCCGCCACCCAGCGCCGTGTGCCGCACCAGAGCCAGCAGGCGACCCTGCGCTCGCTCGGCGACCAGCGCACCCGGGAGCTCATCGAGGCTTACGTCGATGCCCTCGAGCGGGCGGATACCCCGGCCCTGGTGGGCATGCTCGCCCACGACGTCGCCTTGGCCATGCCCCCGCTGCCGGGCTGGTACCGCGGAAGAGAGGCGGTGGCCGAGTTCCTCACTCGTTTCGGTTTCAACGAACGCTGGCGGCACCTCCCAACGCATGCCAACGGGCAGCTGGCCCTGGGTTGTTACACCCTGGACCGGGCAGAGGCCCCCTGGGTGCCCTCGGCCATCAACCTGGTCCGGCTCGAAGGCGACAAGGTGGCCGAGTCCAACTACTTCTTGACCACCGAGCTGCTACGGCGTTGGGGCGCGGACGGGGCCTTTATGGGTGCCGAAGTCTTCCCACTGTTTGGGTTGCCCGTCGAGCTGCGCTAGGAGTATTTTCGCCACCTCGTCATTGCTAGGCGCGAGTGATGGCAGGCGACGCGCCTCAGGTGCCGGACGACAACTCCGAACGGAACTGCTCGAGCCTGAATGGCGCCGGATGTGGAGCGGCAGCTGAGCGGCCAGCCCAGGAGGAAGGTCGTGGGCAAAGACGCTCGCCGGGTCAAATGGTTCGGGGAACTCATAGCCGGTGTTTGCCCACCACTCGCCGGCCGTCTCGCCCGGGCGGGGCACCATGGCCGCCACAAGGACCATCAACGGAGCCTCCAAGCGCTGGCAGGCCAAGGGGACGCTGAAGCCGGCCAAAGAATGGCCTACGAGCACCACACCTCGCCGCCCGCCTGCCCCCTCGACCACTGTGTCGGCGTACTCGTCCAGCCCAGCGTCATCGTCGTCGCAGGGCAAGTCGGCCGCGAGCGCTTCATGGCCGAGCGCCTCGAGCTCTGCGATGACCAGGTGCCAGTACCACGAGCTGTGCTCCCAACCGTGGACCAGGACGTAAGTGGCCATGTTGCTACCTCCGACCTAGCCCGGCGCGGATGTGGGCGCTGCGGCCGTGCACGCCTTGCCGGCATAGCCGTACGGCGCCGGGCCCGCACCTGGGCGGCCCGGCTCAGGCGGGCTCATGTGAGAACGACCAGCGTGTGTGGCGTGGGCCGATGATGTCGTTGGTGCCCCAGCCGTAAACCGCGGTCGGCGATATCTCATAAGCCTGATAGGGCGGAGGCCCGGCGGCGGGGGCGGCGTAGGGGGCGTCAAAGCCGCCCTCCACCACCGACACGGGCCAATTGTACTTCGCACGGTAGGCCTGGGCGACTTGGGCGAGCATGGCGTCCCCCTTTACCGGCAACGCCGTCCCCTCGACCACGATGTGCATGTCGTCGGCCATGATGGCGACCGAGCACCTCGGGTCAGCCGCGAGGTTGCGGCCTTTTTGGGCTGTCGCTGTCGAGGTCGTGCACAGCACCTCCCCGGTCCACACCGCCAGTACCGGGCGGGTGTGGGGGCGACCGCTTGCGTGCAACGTGGTCAGGAAATAAAAGCGGGCGGCGTCGATACGTGCTCGCGCCTCTTCCCACGCGAGCGGCGTGGCGTCCCTGCCCTGGGGGTCGAGCAGGTTCGCGACTGGGCGCTGTTGGTTTGGGTTCATCGGTCCTCTCCTGGGACAAGTAGTGGTCGCTTTGCGGGTGACCAAGTTCAGTGCGCTACAGGCATAGCCGCGGGCACGCTCACGCGTTCACGGCGGCCGAACAGGGCGGCCCAAGCGGGGCCGCGGCCAACAGGCCGGCGGGACCGTCGGCGAGCGGGGCGTGCTGGCCCGGCGGTGTGGCGCGAGCGTGCTAGGCGCTCGAGCTGGTGCTGGCGGTCTTCTTCCAGGCCCATGAGGACACTGAGCGGCAACGGGAACATTTCGGTCTCCTTACTGACCGGGCTCTGCCGGTCGACGTCATCTGTCGGGTATGACCCAGACGTGGCAGAGAACTAATCGCGGTGCGCCAAAAAAGCCTCTAGGGGAGTGGCAACCGTCGGCTGCCACCGAGGCCGCCCAGGACGCTGGGGCGTTGTTGACACCCTCCTGGCCTCGCGCTAACATGCGACTGCACACTCATTCGTAACTGAATATTTATGCAACACACCACACACGGCCACAATCCACTGACGAGACCTGAGAGCTGACAGCCGACATGATCCGTGACCCAACACGTTCACACGACAAGGGGATACGTAGAGTATGAAAACCCATGCCCACCGGCCTGCCCAACAAAAAAAGCGTCTTGCGGCCACCAGTTTGACGGCCCTTTGCCTGCTGGTTACGGGGCTGAGCGCCCCGGCTAGCGCTTCGGCCACCCCGCCACGGACGGGGATGGCAAGCACCACAGGGAAGGACCAGTCCAACTTCACCATTCTGCTCACCACAGAGGACACCCAGACACCTCAAGAGCTGGAAGTCCTCGCCAAGGGAGCTTGCGCCGCCGAAGAGAAAGCCCAACCTATCAGCCTGCAGACCACGCCAAGTCAGAACATGGAGGCGAAGGTCCAATTACTTGCTTCTGAAAACGCCCTACCCTTCATGTACGCGGCGAACCCCGGCGATGTCGAGCCTGGTGGGAGCCTCTACAAGAGGGGCGATGTTCTAAATATCGCAGCCGCCCTGCAGCATCTCGGCGTGGCCAACGACATGACCTCCATCGCACTGTCCACGACAAAAGCTCAGTTTGGCGGGACAGTCCCGTCTGTGCCCTTCCAGATGAACATCGAGGGTATCTTCTACAACAAAAAGATCTTCGCCGAGCACGGCATTACCGTACCCACTACCTGGACCGCCCTGCTCGCCGACGCGGCCAAGCTGAAGGCAGCCGGCGTGACACCGATCAGTGCCTCTGGCTCTTCGGGTTGGACGATCAGCCGTTGGATCGGCGTCCTGTTGTTCCGAGAGCTTGGGGCGAACGCCATGAGGGCCATAGCCGACAAGCAGGCCAAACTGACCGATTCGGACTACTTGTGGGCGGCCGAACAGGTCGCGCTGATGGGTAAGGACGGGTACTTCTCAACCGGCATCACCAACCTGAGCTACAACGCGGCTACCCAGCAGTTCCTCACCGGTGGCTCAGCCATGATGTACATGGGGACGTGGTTGCTGGCTGGCATCAACTCCTCCGAGAACACCCAAGGCAACAACATAGGTTTCTTCCCCTTCCCGGCCGTTGCGGGTGGCAAAGGTTCCATCGGCCAGTACCCGGCCAACACGGGTTCGGCTAACAACCTCAATGCGCACCTTTATGGCCCTCACGCCGCCGCCTGGCTCAAGTGCATTGCCCAGAACTACGGGAGTGCCTCCTTGAAGGACCAAGGGACTTTCTCCGGGTTCCGCACCAACTCGCCCGTTTCCGGGCTCACTCCCATAACTACGAGCATCCAGAAGATCATCAATACGGCCAAGGGGAGCGTGCTCTGGTTTGAGGCCCTGTTCGGCCTCAAGGCGAACGCGGACGCGTCTGGCAATGCCGCCGCCTTGGTGACGGGCGCTATGAGCGCCCAACAGTACATGAGCGTCCTCCAGGCGGACCAGTCCCAGCCTTAGCGAGCCGCTTGGAATAAATGGGCACAAGCAAGACGGCGCTGCCATCGAGGTAGCGCCGCCTTGTCCCTCTGGACGCTTGTCCCCCGCGCGCTCCCGTCAACTAAATAGACGGAGGACTTGGGCGACCACACCCGGGTGCGCCACGGGGAGGGCTAGCATTACGCGATCGATGACATTCAGGAAAAGAGCGGTACTGGGGCGACGCATGAAGGCGGCGGGTTGAAGAGTGCCTAACGGAAGTGAACTTGTTCTCAAGCGTTGGGAAGAGCAGCTGAAGACCTTCGTACGGGCTAACTGCGAGCAAATGACGCGGCCGCCCAACGGCCAACTCTCGCACCCCTACATCGTGCCCTCCAGACCTGGGTCGGCCTACTACTCTGACGAGCTCTGGGACTGGGACTCTTGGTCGACCAGCATCGTGCTTGGCCAGGTGGAGGCGGACACCGATAGCCGCGGCCGCTTTGCCTCTTACGAGCAGGGCAGCATCTTGAACTTCCTTGAACACACCGATGAAGATGGGGTCATGCCGGTGCAGCTTGGCCCGGACCGGACGCTGGTCCACGGCGACCCGTCCCGGTCGGGCGGCTTCGCGGAGAACATGCACAAGCCGGTGATCGCCCAACACGCCGCCCTTATCGCCCAACGTGATGACAGCGCCGAGTGGCTCCGCCCTCATATGGCCAAGATCAGCCATTTCGTAGACCGTTACCTGGAAAGCCATGTACACGCCGCGACCGGGCTTGCCTACTGGCAGACAGACTTCGCGGTCGGCGTCGATAACGACCCTTCGATCTACTACCGTCCACCCAAGAGCACCGCGTCGGTGTACCTCAACAGCCTGCTTTATCGCGAACTGTTGGCCGTCGGCTACCTACACGAGCAACTTGGCGACCTCTCGGAGGCGACCCGCCGACGCCGCCAGGCCGGTGACCTCGCCGCTGCCATGGTCGCGTACCTATGGGACGAAAGGGACGGTACCTACTATTCGGCCGACTTGGGACTGCGGGCCATCGATACTGACGACTGGCTTCACCGTGGAGCTCCTCGTTCTTGGTCATCGCTGCTGTTGCGCGTCGACAGCTGGAGCAGTTTCTTGCCCTTGTGGGCAGGGCTGGCATCAGCCCAACAAGCACAACAGATGGCAGAGCGGGCTTGCGACGAGCGCACATTTTGCGCCGAATATGGCATCCGTAGCCTCTCTCGCTTGGAGAAGATGTACGACCTCCGTGCGTCAAACAACCCCTCCAACTGGCTCGGGCCCGTCTGGGGTATGAGCAACTACATGGTGTTCCGGGGCTTGGTGAAATACGGGTTCGAACAGAGCGCTCAGGAGCTGGCCGAGAAGACGGTGCGTCTGTTCGGGCGCGACCTGGAGACATCCGGTGCACTTCACGAGTTTTACCACCCGGACACAGGCGAACCGATAATGACCAAGGGTTTTCAGAACTGGAACTTCTTGGTGCTAAACATGATCGCGTGGCTTGAGGGACGGCCTGTCATAGCGGAGTTCTAGATGGTGGACCACACGCGTAGTCCCCGAGCCGTCCCAGCCACGCTGCTGCTGGAAGAGCGAGCTTTACTGGCTATGAACGCCGTGGCCGGCTTGGTCGACCCCGATTGGGGGTACCCTTTCTTCAGCGCCAACCTTGCCGCCCGTCCGGCGTACCTGCAGCACGGTGACTGGGATTATGGCTCGACGCACGGGCGGCTGACCGACGCGAGCGTTCTTGCTCGGCGAATGACGGGCTGTACCGACTTTCTCGAGGCCGAGCACAAGTACAAGGACGGCCTGGTGGCTCTGTTCGGGGAGGACGGGCTGAGCTACCGGCGGCACAACCCCAATGCCA
>DATJST010000232.1:0-4485 GCA_035503975.1 Acidimicrobiales bacterium
CCCCACCCAGCCCCGCCCCGAGCCGGCCCGCGGGCGCGTCGCGCACCGCCGGGATGCCCTCAGCCCGCTGCCCTCAGAACTACGGTCGGCTTGACAAGGCGGGGCCGGTCGCTCCCGAGCGGGGCGTAAAGAGCGTAAACCGCGAGCAGCTCCCCGCCCGCGGCCAGGACTGCCCAAGGGCCGTCACCATCGGCGCCCGCCGCCGCGAGCTCGCTCAGCGGCAGGACCTTGCCGTGCGCGGCGGCTGCGGCCAGCCCAGCACCAACGGTCACGCTCGCCAGGCCGGCCCGCTCCAGCGTGGCCGCGGGCGCGATTACTGACTGCTCCGGCACCTCGGCGGTTTCGAGCTCGAGCAGCGGTACGGCCTCGGCGGCCGTGAACGGTCCCACCGCTGTGCGGCGCAGCCGCCGCAGGTGAGCCCCACCGCCGAGGGCCGCACCCAGGTCAGCGGCGAGGCTGCGCACGTAGGTCCCCGACGAACAGTCGACGTCAATGGCGAGTACCGGGCCCTTGGGCCCAGCCGGGCCGGGAGCGACGTTGACCTCAAAGCGCGTCACGTTCACGGGGCGGGCCACCCGTTGGACCTCCAGTCCCGCCCGGGCCAGCTCGTGCAGCCTCCGGCCGCCGACTTTTAGGGCCGAGACCATGGGCGGGACCTGCGTGATAGCGCCGGTCAGGGCCACGGCGGCTTGCCGGGCTGCTTCGAGGCCCACAGCCGACATGTCCCAACTGCCGGTGACTTCGCCCTCATCGTCCAGAGTGGTCGTAGCCAGGCCGAGCACGACCTCGGCCGTATAGCGCTTGGGCAGGCCGGACACGAACTGCATGAGCCGGGTGGACGTGCCCAGCGCCACGAGTAAGACACCGGTGGCGCCGGGGTCGAGCGTGCCGGCATGGCCCACCTTTTTCTGCTTGAACACCCGCCGGCAGCGGCTCACCACGTCGTGGCTCGTCATCCCGGCCGGTTTGTCGAGGACGAGGAAGCCCTCGCTCAATGCGGCTCGGCGGCCTCCTCTGGCTGCGGTCCCTCCCCGGTCGGGACGTCCGGTAGCTGGCCGGTAGCGCGCAGGTCGCGCAGTACAGACTCAACTCGTTCTGCGTAGGCGACTGCCGGGTCGGGCTCGAAGCGGAGCTGCGGTGTGCGCTTGATGCGCACCTCGTGCGCGACCGCCGCCTGCAGCCGGGGCCGCAGCTCGCCCAGCGCCTCGCGGGCCTCGTCGGCCAAAGAAGACATGAACACCCGGGCGTGGCGCAGGTCGGGGTCACACTCCACCGCCGTGACTGTGGCCAGCCCGAGACGCGGGTCGGAACCGCCTTCGCGTTCGAGCGCGTCGGCCACAACTTCGCGCAGGACCTCGTTGACCCGTGACATCCGGGAGTAGTGCCGCCCCTGCCCACCTCGATCGTGGGCGGCGCGGTGCGCCGGGCTCACGAGCCCGCTCGGGGCCTCATGCGCCCCACCAATGCAGCGTGCACGCCAGCACTTCGACCTCGGGGAACGACCACACGAAGCGTTCCACCGATGCCAGCACCTCCTCGACGTGGCCGGCGCTGGACGCCACCGCTGAAAAGGCCAGTTCCGATACCTGCCAACGGTCCTGGCCGCCCACCTCGGCGGCGGCCACGCCAAAGCGGTGCCGGCTGCCGTCGAGTATCGGGCGGATGACCGCTCGCTTGTCCTTCAACGAATGCGACAACGGTACCCTCAGCTCTACGGTGAGGGCGGCTGCGTGCAAAGGGCTCAGGTGCGGGGGATCTCCCGCTCATCGTAAGTCTCGATGATGTCGCCTTCACGCAGGTCCTGGTTATTGGACAGGCCGATACCGCACTCAAAGCCCTCGTGCACCTCACGTACGTCCTCCTTGAAGCGTCGCAACGAGGTGATGGCGCCTTTCCAGATGATCACCCCATCGCGCAGGAACCGCACCTTGGAGCCGCGCGCGATCACCCCGCTGCGGACGTAGCAGCCGGCGATGGCGCCGATGCGCGGGATGCGGAAGATCTCCCTCACCTCGGCCTCGCCCGTCAGCACTTCCTCGTACTCCGGCTTCAGCATCCCCACCATGGCCGCCTGGACGTCCTCGATCAGCTTGTAGATGATCTCGTAGGTCCGGATTTCCACCCCCTGGGTGGCGGCCTGCGAGCGCGCCTCCCGGCCCGGCCGGACGTTGAAGCCGATGATGGTGGCATTGGACGCCGCCGCCAGGGCCACGTCGTTTTCCGTGATCCCGCCCACGGCTCGGTGCACGAAGGACAGCTTGACGTCGTCACGCTCGAGCTTGCGCAGGCTCTCGGTGACGGCTTCGAGCGAACCCTGCACGTCGGCCTTCACCACCAGGTTGAGGGTTGCCGCCTCGCCCCGTTGGATCTGTTCGAAGATGTCCTCCAGCTTTGCCCCACCGCTTGTAGCGGCCGAGCTGCGGCGCAGGTCGGCGCTGCGGAAACGCTGCTCACGCTGTTCGGCCACATCGCGTGCGGTGCGGGAGCTGGCCACACCACGCAGCTCGTCGCCGGCAGCGGGCAACGAGTCGAAACCGAGCACCTGCGCCGGGAATGAGGGGGGCGCCTCTTTTATGCTGTCGCCCTTGTCGTCGATCAGCGCCTTGACGCGGCCCCAGGCCGCACCCGCGACGACGTGGTCGCCCACCCGCAGGGTGCCGCTCTGAACGATAACCGTCGCCACCGGCCCCTTGCCGGGGTCGAGGTTGGCTTCGAGCACGACGCCTCGCGCCCTTCCTTCTGGGTTAGCACGCAGCTCCTCGACTTCGGCCACGACCATCAGCTGCTCCAGCAGGTCGTCGATGCCCAGGTTCTGCAGCGCGGAGACTTCGACCATGATCGTGTCACCGCCCCAGCGCTCGGGCACCAGGCCCAGCTCGGAAAGCTGCTGCATGACATGGTCGGGGTTGGCGTCGGGCCGGTCGATCTTATTGATGGCCACGATGATGGGCACGCCGGCGGCCTTGGCGTGGTTGAGCGCCTCCACCGTCTGGGGCATGACGCCGTCGTCGGCCGCGACTACCAAGACGACTATGTCGGTAACCTCCGCGCCCCGGGCGCGCATCGCCGTGAAGGCCTCATGGCCCGGCGTGTCGATGAAGGTCACGACGTTGCCGGTGGCGGTCGTCACCTGGTAGGCGCCGATGTGCTGGGTGATGCCCCCCGTCTCACCGGATACCACGTCCGACTCCCGGATGCGGTCAAGGAGAGACGTCTTGCCGTGGTCAACATGGCCCATGACCGTGACGACGGGCGGCCGCGGGCGCAGCAGCTCGTCAGCCTCGTCTTCGTCGTCTTCGGCGAAGTAGCGCGCTTGGAGCTCAGCCTCTTTCTGCTCGCCCGGCTCGACCAGGCGCACCGTGGCCCCGATCTCGGCAGCGAACAGCTCGATCATGTCGTCGGTCAACGACATGGTCGCCGTGACCATCTCACCTTGGCTGAAAAGAAAGCGGACGACGTCAGCGGCACTGCGGTTGAGCCGGGGGGCCAGATCCTGCGCCGACGAGCCGCGCTCGACGATCACCTCGCCTTCGGGGACGGGCGCGTGCGACGGCGTGTAGGTGGTCGGCGCCTGCGCCTCGAGCTCTTCGCGGCCAGCTCGTCGGCTACGTGAGCGCCGGGCACTGGTCCGGCCGCCCCCCCGGCCGCCGGGACCACCACCTGGGCCGCCCAACCCTGGACGACCACCGCGAGGAGGCCCTCCCGCACCGGGCGGGCCGCCCCGGTACGGGCCACCTCCTGCCGGGGCGCGGTAGGTGGCGTCCGCGCCGCGGGCTCCGAGCGGGCCGGGCCGAGGACCGCCCACGGGCCGCATGCCCCCGGCTCCTGGGCGTGGGCCAAGGCCACCAGGACGGCCGGCGCCACCGGGCGGGCCACCACGCGATGGCCCCCCTATACCGGGCCGCGGAGCCCCGGTCCCACCACCGGCACTGCCGCCGGGCCCGGGTCGCCCGCCAGGGCCGCCGGGACCGGTCCGGGGACCAAGAGGCCGGCTGCCCGGTGGGAAAGGCGGCCGGCCCTGCGCGGCGCGGTCACCCGGTCGACCGGCGCCACCTGGTGAGTACGGGCCACCCTGCCCGGGGCCACGCGACTGCGGGCCACCCGGCCGACCTGTGCCGGGAGCGCCGCCGGGCCTGCCACCCGCCCAGTTTTGGCCATCCTGTCCCGGAGGGTTGACTGGGCCTCGCACGGGAGGAGGTATGGGCTTGCCCGTGAGCGGTGACACCGGCCGGCGAAACCCCGGAGGTGGCGGGATGGGCTTGCCGGTCATGGGCGATAACGCACCCGTCCCCGAGCGCGCCGTGACCGGTCCTGTTGTGGCATTGCCGCGGGCTTGTGGGCTCGGCCCTGCGTGGGCGGCGGGGCTCGGCCCTGCGTGAGCTGCGGGGCTCGACGCCACCAGGCCCGCACCGGCAGTCCCGGCCGCCAGCGGCGGGTTGGGAGGAGAAGGGAGTGTAGGCGTACCAGCTGCAGCCGGCGCGGCGA
>DATJST010000233.1:0-18006 GCA_035503975.1 Acidimicrobiales bacterium
GGGCGGGGTCACCTTCTGGCCGAGCCAGGTGACCCGCCCCTCGATGTTGGTGAAACTACCCCGGCGTTCGGTATATATGGCCGCCGGCAGGACGACGTCGGCGTGGCTGGCACTTTCAGTGCTGAACGCGTCGACGGCGACCACGAACGGAGTGGCCTGCAGGGCGCGCGCTGCCAAAGCTTTGTCCGGGCAGTCCGCGAGAGGGTCTGCCCCGACAAGGAACAGCACGTCCATCGCCCCGGCGGCGGCCCGAGCAAGCATGCCCAGAGTGCCCAGGCCCGGCTCCTCGGCCAGCGCGGTCTTCCATCGCTCTTCGAACCAGGCACGCCCCTCGCGGAGGCCCACCCGGCCGGGTAACAGCCCGGGCGCCAAGCCGAAGTCGATCGCCCCGTTGACATTGCCGCGGCGCAGCGCAGGCAGGAACGCGCTGCCGGGCAGCTCGGCGAGCATGAGCGCCGACTCCGCCGCGGCACCGGGCGCCTCGGCGGGCGACGGGCGCCCGACCACCACGCCGATGCGAGGACCGGGGGCCGCTCCTTCGTCCCGGTCGGTCGTGCTTGCCGCTGCCAGGGCTGCACGAGCCCGCTCGAGGTCGGCCGCGGGTACCCCGGCTACCGCCTCGGTGACAGCAGCCCGAGAGCAGAGCGCCCCCACCAGCTCGGCCAGCTCGCCCGGGCGGTAGCGCAAGCTGATCGTGGCCCGCGACGACAAGCCGGTGGCGACTGGCGCGATTTCGATCAGGGGCACTCCCTTTTCGACGACGGCGTGGCGCAGCCGGAGGTAAAGGACGGGGAGCTCCTCCTTGATATCGGGGCCGAGCGTAACTATCAGCGGGGCTGCACAGATCTGGTTGATCGTGGCCCGGGGGAGGCTTGCCACCACGTCGGCCGGGAGCCCGTCGCCGAGCTGAGCGTCGACGTTGTCGGTGTGCAGGACGGCGCGAGCGAACTTGGACCAGGCGTAGGCGTCCTCGTTGGCCAGCCGCGCCCCACCGATCACCCCGACCCGGTCGCCAGGCACATCGCGCACGTGGGCGACAACCTCGGCAAATGCCTCGGCCCAGCTTGCCCGCCCAAGCTCCGTGACAGGTCCGCCACCGTTCGCGCCCGCAGCCGTGCGCCGCACGAGGGGGTGCGCGAGGCGCTCGGGGCTGTTGAGGGCTTCGAAGACAAAGCGCCCCTTGTCGCACATCCAGCCCCAGTTGACAGGGTCGCTGTCAACCCCGATGAAACGGACCACCTCGTCCGAGCTCGATTGCGCGGCGACGCGGCAGCCGACCGCGCAGACTGTGCACGTGGTCTCGACCTGTTCCAGGTCCCAAGGCCGCGCCTTAAACCGGTAAGGCTTGGCCAGCAGCGCTCCGACCGGGCAGATCTGCACGATGTTGCCGCTGAAGTTGGAGACAAAAGGCTGCCCGGGGTAGATGGCGACCTCCGTGGAGTCGCTGCGGCTGGCGAAGTCGATCCCGGCATCACCCGCGACCTCTTCGGCGAAGCGCGTGCAACGAGCGCACTGGATGCAGCGTTCCCGGTCGATCAGCACGAGCGGCGAGAGGGCGACAGGCTTGTCCCAGTGCCGTTTCTCCTCTACGAAGCGGGTCTCGCCGGGCCCATAGGCGATCGTCTGGTCCTGGAGCGGGCATTCGCCGCCCTTGTCGCACACTGGGCAGTCGAGCGGGTGGTTGACGAGCAGGAACTCGAGCACCCCGTCTTGGGCCTTTTTGACCTGGGCACTCGTCGTCACCACCTCCATGCCCTCGCTCACGGGGATGAAGCAGGCAGGGGAAAGGCTGAACCCACGCGGGCCCTTGACGTCCACAAGGCACATGCGGCACATGCCGACCGGCTTCATGCGCGGGTGGTAGCAAAAGCGTGGAATATAGGTCCCGGCACGTTCGGCAGCGGCGATGAGCATCTCGCCCTTGCGGGCGGCTGCGGGCCGGCCATCCAGGGTGAAAGTGACCCCCTCCGGCTCGACCGGGGGTACCAGCGGTGTACCGGTGGCGCCGGCCTCGCCGGGAGGCGCCCCCGTCTTGGCGGGCAGCGCGGGATCAGGCATATGCCGGGCTCCGTTGCAGCCGGTCGGGCGGGAACGGGCAATGCCCGAGGCGGATGTGTTCGGAGAAGTCATCCCTGAACATCCGCAGCCCCGAGGCCACCGAGCTCGGTATCGACGGGCCGAGGACGCAGATCGTCGTCTGGGCCGGGGGCCAGCTGACACCGGGCACGATGTTGTCGCAGACGTCCATCAGCAGGTCAAGATCGGCATCGCGGCCTTGGCCGTCCTCGATCCGGCGCATGACCTTTTCGATCCAGCCCGAGCCTTCCCGGCAGGGCGTGCACTGCCCGCAGGACTCACGGTGGAAGAAGCGCGTTATGCGCCACACGGCGCGCACGGCGCAGGTCGCCTCGTCCATGACCGTGATCGCACCGGAGCCGGCCATCGATCCCGCCTCGGCGATCTTTTCGTTGGCCAGCGTGACGTCGAGGTGGTCCCGGCCGAACCAGGGTGCTGACACGCCCCCAGGGATTATGGCTTTGATGGCGCGGTCTTCTCGCACGCCACCGCCGAGGGCCGGGTCATAAATGAGCTCGCGGAAGGTAACTTTGGCGAACTCGAGCTCGTAATTGCCCGGCCGGCGCACGTGGCCCGAAAGCGCAAGCATCTTGGTACCTCGTGAACGCCCATCGCCCAGCGCGAAAAAGGCAGCGCTGCCGTTGCGCAGCACCCAGGGCAGGTTCGCCAGGGTCTCGACGTTGTTGACCACGGTAGGCGCCCCGTAAAGACCGATGGCAGCCGGGTAATAGGGCGGCTTTATGCGCGGGAAGCCGCGCTTGCCCTCGAGGCTCTCGAGCAGCGCTGTCTCTTCACCACAGATATAGGCACCCGCTCCGGGGTGGACGACGATGTCCACCGAGAAGCCTGATCCGAAGATGTTGGCTCCCACCGCCCCGTAGCCATAGGCCTCGTTGAGTGCGGCCTGGAGCCGCTCCAGGCCGAGGGCCATTTCGCCGCGTACGAAGATGAAGACCTGTGCCGCCCGTACCGCGTACGCGCAGATCAGGCTGCCCTCGATTATCTGGTGCGGGTCGCCCTCCAGCAACGCGTGGTCCTTGAAGGTGGCCGGCTCGCTTTCGTCGCCGTTCACGACCAAATAGACGGGGGTCGCCTTGCGCAGCATGCCCCATTTGCGGCCGGCGTCGAAGCCGGCGCCGCCGCGGCCGAGGATGCTCGAGTCAAGCGCGGCCTGGTGGACCTCCTCGGGCGTCATGGTGAGGGCCTTGCGCAGGCCTTCATAGCCCCCATGGTCCAGGTAGGCGGTGAGCGCCCAGCTCCCGGCCACGCCGAAGCGGGCGGTCACGATGCTGGCCGACGCGGCGTTTGGCACCGGGGCTACCCCGGGCGGGTTGGTACCGCTCATGCCGGTTTGCTCCCGGCGCCGTCGCCGTGGCCGCTCGCCGAGTTCGCGAGCACGGTGCTGGCGATGGCCGCTGTCGTGCGCGCCGTGCCCAGTTCGACGGGCCGGCCCTGGCTGTCGAGGGCACCACTAGGCTGCCTGGCCTGCCCCGCGGCGGCCTGCGCACGCGACGGGCGCGAGCCTGCCTTCTTTGGCGGACCGGCGGCGGCCGGCGTGACCGGGCCGCCCGGCGCCGCGGTCGCAGCCGCAGCGGACGCACCCGGAGCGGGAGCACCCGGAGCGGGAGCACCCGGAGCGGGAGCACCCGGAGCGGGAGCACCCGGACGCCCGGCCACGAGCCCGACGGTACGCGCCACCCGGCACAGCGTGCCGTGGGGCGGGACCTCGCCGTCCAGGCGTCCCGCCCGCAGGTCTTCGGCCAAGGAGTGCCATTTTTCGGCGGTCATGTCGCCGAAATAGCGCCAGTTGACCGTGACGCAGGGAGCGTTGCCGCACAGGGCGAGGCACTCGGCGTCCTCCAAGGTGAACATCCCGTCGTCGCTCGTGCCGCCGGGGTGCACGCCGAGGTGCTCGCCTATGGCGTCGAGCAGTTCGTAGGCGCCGGCGAGCAGGCAGGCGATGTTGGTGCACACGGCCACCAAGTAACGTCCCACCGGCTCGAGGTGGAACATGTCGTAAAAGCTGGCGGTGCCCCTCACTTCGGCCGCTGTCAGGTCCACCAGCTCAGCCACGTGCTCGATGCCATCGGGCGTAAGGTAGCCGTCCTGTTCTTGGACCAGGTGCAAGAGCGGGACCAGCGCCGAGCGCTTGTGCGGGTAAAGGTCGATCAGAGAACGCGCCCTTACGAGGTTGTCCTGGTTGAGCCGGGCCACGTTACCGATCCTTGCCGAGATTGTGGCTTTGGGCCCAATCGCGCCCCATGGCGCGAGCGACCTCGGTGCGTGCCGGCGTCTGGAATGGCGCCAGGTTGTTCAACGGTCCACGTCCCCCAGCACGGGGTCGATGGTGGAGATGCAGGCGATCAGGTCGGCGATGAAGGCGCCGCGGGCCATGGGAGCGAGCGCCTGCAGGTTGGCGAACGACGGCGCGCGGACATGCACCCGGTACGGTCGGGACGTACCGTCGGAGACGATGTAGCAGCCGAGCTCCCCGCGGGGTGACTCGACTGGTACGTAGGCGTCCCCCGGCGGGACCCGGAAGCCCTCGGTGAACAGCTTGAAGTGGTGGATAAGCGCTTCCATGGACTCGTCGATCCGGTTGCGCGGGGGCGGGGTGAGCTTTTTGTCCTGGGCGCGGTAATCACCCGCCGGCATGAGCTTGGCCACCTGGCGGGCAATGCGCACCGCTTCACGGATCTCGTTCACCCTGATGGCAAAGCGGTCCCAGCAGTCCCCCGACGTACCGACTATCACATCGAAATCGACTTGGTCGTAGAACAGGTATGGGAAGTCGCGCCTGACGTCGTAGGGCACCCCCGTCGAGCGCAGCAGCGGCCCGGAAAGGCCCAGCCCCACGGCGGTGGTCGCGTCCAGGGCGCCTACCCCGTCCATGCGGTTCTGCAGGATGGGTTGGCCAGTGAGCAGGTTGTCGTACTCGTCCAGTCGAGCCTCGATCGTGTCGCAGATCGCCACCACGTCGTCACGCCAACCGTCAGGCAAATCGGCGGCCACGCCGCCCGGGCGGAAGTAATTGTGGTTCATGCGCAGGCCGGTGACCTTTTCAAAAAAGGACAGCAAGAGCTCGCGCTCGCGCCAGCTGTACAGGAACGCGCCCCCCGGGGCGCCGAGGTCCGAGGCATTTGTCCCCACCCAGAGCAAATGGGACGCCACCCGGTTGAGCTCGCACATGAGCATGCGGATCCAGGTCGCCCGCTCTGGCACCGCGGTGCCGGTCAGCTTTTCGACCGAAAGGCAATAAGCCAGCTCGTTGAAAAAGGGCGAGAGGTAGTCCATGCGGGTGACGTTGGTGCCGCCCTGGTGGTACATGAGCTCCTCGCCGGTCTTTTCCATGCCAGTGTGCAGGTAGCCGACGACGGGCTTCGTGCGCAGCACCTGCTCGCCCCGGATCTCGACCATCACCCGCAGGACCCCGTGCGTGGACGGGTGGGATGGCCCGAGGTTGAGGATCATGGTCTCGTCATCGGGCGCCTCGTAGTTGAAGTCGCCACTGTCCACTTCGACGCCTTCGGGCAGGCGCAGCACGCCGCCGGACTCGGCCCGCAATTCCCGCGCGCTTGACTCCTGGCGCGACAACATTTCCTGTGCGCCCTCTGAGGTTTTCAGCTTTAGCAGTTCGACCAGCGATGGCGGGCCAGCCTGGCTCACTTGGGTGTCTCCTTGAACTGCACGGGGACATGGCCGGTGGCGTAGTCCTTGCGCAATGGGTGCCCCTCCCAGTCTTCGGGCATCAATATGCGGGTGAGGTCGGGGTGGTCGTTGAAGCGGATGCCGAACATGTCGAAGGTCTCCCGCTCGTGAGCCTCGCTACCCGGCCATAAGTCGAAGAGGCTCGGCAGTACGGGGTCCTCGGCCGGCACTTGGCACCGGACACGCAGGCGCTCCTTGCGTGAGATGGAGACAAGCTCCACGACCACCTCGAAGCGCTCGGGGGGTACGCCTTCGGGCAGCTGGCGCCCAGGGTGGGTGAGGTAGTCGACGCCCGCCACCCCCATGCACGCCTCGAACCCGTCCCGGTAGAGCGCCTCCATGAGGGCCAGGTAGCGGGCCTGGTCGGTATGGACGGCGGCCTGGCCGAAATGGTCGGTGACCGGGCAGCCGTGCAGCACTGCGACCGCGCCTTGGGGGAGAGGACTGGCTGCGCCGGCGTCGGGAGCCTCGGGCTCGCCGAGTGCGGCTGCGGTTTCTGCCGCCGTTCCCGGCGTGGGGACGTCGCTCACTGGTGCACCGCCGGCGCAGCTGTGGCCGATGACACGAGCTGGATGCGCGGGACCTCCTCGATATGTATGCCCGCCCCGGCTCCGGTCGCTGCCCGCCGGCGGGTTATTTCGCCTTGGCGGATGCGCTCGTGCAAGGTCAGGATCGAGTGGATCAGCGTCTCGGGCCCGGGTGGGCAGCCCGGCGTGTAGACGTCCACCGGCACGATCTGGTCCACGCCTTGGACCAGTGCGTAATTGTTGAACATGCCGCCTGTCGATGCGCACACGCCCATCGAGATGACCCACTTCGGCTCCATCATCTGGTCATAGACCTGGCGCAGGACGGGGGCCATCTTCTGGCTGACGCGGCCGGCCACTATCATGAGGTCCGCCTGGCGGGGCGAGGCCCGGAAAACCTCCATGCCGAAGCGGGCCAAGTCGAAATTGGATGCGCCTGTCGCCATCATCTCGATGGCGCAACAGGCGAGACCGAACGTCGCACCCCACGAACTGGCGGCGCGTGCCCATTTCACCACTTCTTCCAACGTGCCGGTAAAGAAGTTGTGGCGGAGGTCCTCCAGGCCCATCAGGCCACTCCCGCCGAGCTTGTCGGGCCGGCGGCAGCGCCTGCGCTCGCGGCCGGTCTCGCCGGCTGGGGGCGGGCCGGGCGGGTCGGCCTCGCTGCGCTCACGACCCCCGGACGGCTCACCCTGCGGACCGAGGAGCTTATCGTCCGGGGGACGGGTGCACCGGTCCGCCGACCGAAGCGCTTGGGTGGGCCCCAGTTGAGGGCGCCTTCGGAGATGAGGTAGGCGAACGCGAGGAAGACCACGACGACGAACGAGCCCATCTCGATGAAGCCGAACAGAGAAAGGGCATGGAAGACCACGGCGAAGGGATAGAGGAACACGACCTCGATGTCGAAGATGATGAAGATCATGGCTACCAGGTAAAACCGCACCGGGAAGCGCGGTGCTGGCTCACGGCGGGGGGCAATGCCGGACTCGTAGGGCCCCGTCTTGGCCGGGTTGAGCCGCCCCCCAGGGCCGAGCAGCCTCTGGCTCGTGAAGGTGGCGATGGCAAAGCCCAGCGCCAGCACTACGAGCAGGAGGATGGGCAGGTACTGGTCCATCACCCGGCCAGGCTAGCGCCCAGGTCTCCTTGACCACTAACCGGCCTCACGGCCAACGAGTAGCATCGGGCTGTCCACCGACCTCGGGAGAGGTAAATGACTACTACCGCCACTGCCGGTGAGACCGACTGCGACGTACTCGTTGTAGGTTCAGGCCCGGCCGGCGCCTCGTGCGCCTACTGGCTCGCCAAGCAGGGCCACGACGTGGTGCTGCTCGAACGCAAGGCCTTTCCCAGGGAAAAGACCTGCGGCGATGGGCTGACGCCGCGGGCTGTGCTCCAGCTGCGTGACATGGGGCTCGGCCAGGAGCTGGCGGGCTGCCACCGCTATGCCGGGCTGCGGGCACACGGCTTTGGCCGCACGCTCGACTTGGCGTGGCCCGACACCAAGGGTTTCCCCGCCTACGGCTACGTGGTCACCCGCAAGGACCTGGACGGGCTGGTGGCGGGGAACGCGGTCAAGGCCGGCGCGGCGCTCTGGGAGCACACCGAAGCCGTGGAGCCCGTCGCCGAGGGGAGCACCTTGCGGGGCGCGCGCGTCATGGCCAAGGGTGAGGACGGCCACAGCGGCACGGTGACGGCCCGCTACGTCGTCGTCGCCGATGGCGCCAACTCCCGTTTCGGCTGGGCGCTCGGCAACCAGCGCAACCGTGCCTACCCCCAGGGGATGGCGCTGCGCGGCTACTGGACCTCCCCCCGCCACGACGAGCCCTGGATCGATTCGTGGCTCGACCTGCGCGACGAGTCCGGTAAGGTCATGCCCGGCTACGGGTGGATCTTCCCGGTCGGGGACGGCCGGGTGAACGTGGGCGTAGGCCTGCTCACCACCGCTGATGCATGGAAGGGCGCCAACACCACCCGGATGCTCGAGTCGTTCTGCGCCATGGTGCCCAAGTCCTGGGAGATCCGGCCCGAGACCTGCCTGGGCCCGGCCACCGGGGGCCGGCTGCCGATGGGCCTGGCCGTAGCACCTCGTTCAGGTCCCGCCCACCTGGTGGTGGGGGATGCGAGCGGGATGATCAACCCGTTCAACGGGGAGGGCATCTCCTACGGTTACGAAACCGGCCGCCTGGCGGCGTCGGTCCTCCACGACGCATTGTCGAGCGGTGACCCGGGCGCCTTGCGCACCTACGAGGAGCGCCTGGAGGCGGAGTACGGTCTTTACTACCGCGTCGGGCGCGGGTTTGTGCGGGCGATCAGCCGGCCTCAGGTGATGAAGGTCGCCGTGGCCACCGGGATGCACGGCCGGCCGATAATGGAGTGGCTGTTGCGGATCATGTCCAACATGCTCAGGCCCGACGAGCTGGGCCCGGCAGAGGCGGCTTACCGGGCGCTGCTCGCCTACGCCCGGTTGAAGAAGCCGTCGGGTAAGTAGCGTCCGCGGCGGCTCAGGTGCTCGCGGCGACCCGGCGCGCCACCTCGGCGAAAGCGCTGACAGTCGCCTCCAGGTCGGCGTCGGTGTGGGCCAGGCTCGGGAACAGCACCTCGTAGGGACCGGGGGCGATGGCGCTACCGGCCTCGAGCAGGCCCCGCATGAGCGGTGCGTACACGCCGGTGGCCACGGCGGCGCGGGCCTCGTCGTAGTCTCCGACGCGCCCCGGACCACCGAAGATGCCCACCAGCGGCCCGGCGACGGGCACGCTGACCTGCAGCCCGGCCTCGGCTGCGGCCGCGGCAAGCCCGGCGGCCAGGCGCCCGGCGTTCAGCGCGAGTTGCTTGTAGGCGTCGTCGTCCAGCAGGGAAAGCACGACCGCGCCTGCTGCTGTGGCAAGGGGGTTGCCCGACAGGGTGCCGGCTTGGTACACGCGCCCATTTGGTGCGAGCTGCTCCATCAGGTCCTGGCTGCCGCCGAAGGCGGCCAGGGGCAGCCCGCCGCCCACGACCTTGCCGAAGCACCACAGGTCCGGCTGCAGCCCGAAAAGTGCCGACGCGCCCCCCGGGCCGACCCGGAAACCAGTGATCACCTCGTCGAATATGAGCAGGGTGCCGGAGCGGTCGCAGGCGGCGCGCAAACCCTCGAGGAACCCAGGCCGGGGCGGGACGAGCCCCATGTTGGCGGCGATGGGCTCGACGATGACGGCGGCCACGTCCGTAGCGATGTCGGGGACCTTGTTGTAGGGGACCACCAAAGTCTCGGCCACAGCCGCCTTGGGCACACCGGCCGACGCCGGCAGCCCGAGACTGGCGACGCCGCTCCCGCCTCCGGCCAGCAGGCCATCGCTGTGGCCGTGGTAGCAGCCCGCAAAGACCACGACACGGTCGCGACCGGTGGCCGCTCGGGCCAGCCGCACGGCCGACATGGCCGCCTCGGTGCCGCTGCTCACCAGCCTTACCTGTTCACAACCCGGCACCCGCGCGCATATGGCCTCGGCGAGGCGCACCTCACCGGGGGTGGGCGCCCCAAAGGTCGTGCCAGCCAGGGCCGCCTGGCGGATGGCGCCAACCACCTGGGGATGGGCGTGGCCGAGGATCGACGCTCCGTAGGACTGCACGTAGTCGATGTAGCGCCGGCCGTCGGCGTCCCAGACGTAAGCGCCTTCGCCCCGGGTCACGAAGTAAGGCTGGCCGCCCACCGCCTTGAAGGCTCGCACGGGGGAGTTGACACCGCCAGGAGTCACCCGGGTGGCGCGCCCCCAGAGCTTGGCGTTGGTGCTGGCCTCCCTGCCGGCCTCACTGCCGGCGCCATTGGCGCCAGTGCCGGCAGCGACGGGCTCACTCAACGGTCGAGGAGCTCGGCGATCTCGCCGGCGAAGTAGGTCAGCACAAGGTCGGCACCGGCGCGCTTGATGGCGTTGAGCTGTTCCAGCGCCACGGCGGTGCCGTCCACCCAGCCGCGCTCGGCCGCTGCCTTGACCATCGCGTACTCGCCGCTCACCTGGTAGGCGGCGATAGGCACCTGCACCGCCTGGCGGACGGCGGCGATCAGGTCGAGGTACGGCAGGGCCGGCTTGACCATGACAATGTCGGCGCCCTCGGCCACGTCAAGCCCGACCTCTCGGAGCGCTTCGCGCCGGTTGCGGGGGTCCTGCTGGTAGGCCTTGCGGTCGCCCCCGCCGGCGATCGTCACGTCGACCGCTTCGCGGAACGGCCCGTACAAGGCGGAGGCAAATTTGGCGGCGTAGGCGAGGATGCCGACCTCCTGGTAGCCCTCGCCATCGAGCGCTGCGCGGATGGCGCCCACCTGGCCGTCCATCATCCCGCTCGGTGCCACCATGGCTGCACCCGCCTTGGCCTGGGCCACCGCCACCCGGCCGTACAGGGCCAGCGTGGGGTCGTTGGCGACGCTACCCCGTTCGTCGAGCACGCCGCAGTGGCCGTGGTCGGTGTACTCGTCCAGGCACAAGTCGGCGATCACCACCATGCTGTCGCCCAGTTCCTGGCGCAGGTTGGCCAGGGCCAGCTGGGCTACGCCCTCGGCTGACCAGGCCTCGCTTCCTTCGGCGTCCTTGCGCTCCGGCACGCCGAAGAGCACCAGGGCCGGGATGCCGAGGTCGCACAGGCGCCTGGCCTCCTTGCACAAGGACTCCTGAGTGTGCTGGACAACACCGGGCAAAGAAGTAACCGGCCGTGGCTCGCTGATGCCCTCGCGCACGAACAAAGGAGCGACCAGGTCCTTCACCGAAAGCGTGGTCTCGGCTACCATATCGCGTAAGACCGCTGAGCGCCGCAGACGGCGCATGCGGGTCTGGGGGTATGCCATGGCAGCAGGTTACCCTTTTGCCGGGCCGCTCGGGACCTTTGCCCCTAGCCGCGCCCCACGCCCTCACCTTACGGTTGTTTCGCGCTTTTGTCGGCCGGTCACAGCGGAGGTGGCAATGTCGTTAGTAACTGAGGAGCGGTAACAGTGCAACTACTACTGGCCCGCTGGGAATTTTCGGTGGTGACGATATTCCACTTTTTCTTTGTGCCGCTGACTATAGGGCTCGGTTTCATGGTCGCGCTCATGCAGACGCTCGCGTACCGCCGCCGGGGCCCGCAGGAGGGTGCGGACTGGGACCGCCTGAGCCAGTTCTTCGGGCGGCTGTTCTTGATCGAGCTGGCTGTCGGGGTCGCGACCGGCATCACCCTGGAGTTCCAGTTCGGCCTCAACTGGTCGGCCTACTCCATCTTCGTAGGCAATATTTTCGGCGCGCCGCTGGCGATTGAGGCGCTGCTGGCGTTTTTCATGGAATCCACCTTTATCGGGCTTTGGATCTTCGGGCGCGGGCGGCTGTCGCCTCTGCTGCACCTGCTTTCGATCTGGATGGTAAGCCTCGGGACAGTACTTTCGGCTCTTTTCATATTGGCCGCCAACTCCTGGATGCAACACCCCGTCGGTTACAAAGTGGTGCACGGCCAAGCGGTCCTGACCAACTTCTGGGCGATCCTCGGGAACCCCATGTTGTGGGGTTCGTTCACTCACACCGTGTTCGGCGCGCTGGCCACAGCAGCGGCTCTCGTGCTCGGCATTAGCGTGTGGAGAGCCCGGCGGGCTGCCACCGGCTCCGACGAGCGGCGAGCGTTCCTATCCTCGAGCCGCTTTTCGTCAATGTTCCTGCTCGTGACAACCGTGCTCGTGGCTATATCGGGTGACCTTCAAGCTCGGCTCATGGATATTTACCAGCCGATGAAGATGGCAGCCGCCGAAGCGCTCTACACGACCAAGTCCGGGGCGAGCTTCTCGCTCTTCACGGTAGGCAACCTGAAGGGCCAGGCCGTGTTCCAGATCCGGGTGCCGCACCTGCTGTCGCTGATCGCCGACCTGTCGTGGAACGGCCAAGTACAGGGGATCAACAACATCCAGGCGAGCGAGGCCGCCAAGTACGGCGCTGGCAGCTACACGCCCGTGATCCCGCTCACGTACTGGTCGTTCCGGGCTATGGTCGGTGCGGGGATCTTGATGATCGCGCTCGGCGCGTGGGGCCTGTGGCTGTCACGGCGTGGTGGCACGGCGCGTTTTGCCGAGCACCGCTGGTTCCTCCGCGCCGCCGTTGCGGGGATGGCACTACCTTTTATCGCCAACTCTTCAGGGTGGATCTTCACCGAGGCGGGCAGGCAGCCCTGGATCGTTTACGGGCTGATGACGACCGCAAAGGGCGTTTCCACCGTGCCCACGGGTGACCTGGTGCTGACGCTGGTGGCGTTCATACTGGTTTACGCGGCGATCGGAGCGGCCGACGCTTGGTTGCTCGTGCGCGCGGCCCGGCGCGACCTCGACGACACCGGCCACGACGGCGTCGAAGGGGCCTCCGTCGCGGGCCTTATCTACTAGGGAGGGGCGGCAGTGTACTTTTCCAGCCTCAACACGACGTGGTTCGCCCTGATCGGCTTGCTGTGGGCGGGTTACATGTTCCTGGACGGCTTCGACTTCGGCGTCTGCATCGTGGCGCCGTTCGTGGCTCGTGACGACATCGAGCGGCGCCTCTGCCTCAACGCGATCGGGCCTGTGTGGGACGGCAACGAGGTGTGGCTGCTCACTGCCGGCGGCGCGACGTTTGCCGCCTTCCCACTTTGGTACGCGAGGCTGTTCTCCGGGTTTTACATCGCGCTTTTCCTGGTGCTGCTCGCGCTCATCGCGCGCGCAGTCTCGTTCGAGTTCCGGGCGAAGCACAGCAGTCAGGCATGGCAGGACTTTTGGGGGTGGGCCAATTTCGCCGGCAGCCTCATCCCCGCGATCGTTTGGGGAGCGGCGTTCGTCGACCTGGTGCACGGCGTCCCGCTCACCTCGGGCGGGGTTTACAAAGGCGGCCTCATCGGGCTGCTGCACCCTGTGGCCCTCGTCGGGGGCTTGTCCAGCCTGGCCCTGTTCAGCCTGCACGGGGCCGCCTTTTTGAGCCTGAAGACGGCCGGCGAACTGTCCTCCCGAGCCCGGCAGGCAGCCGTCTACATCGGCGTTGCCGCCACTGCGCTGCTCGTGGCGACCGTGGCCTGGGTCGCCGTCGCCGGCCGCCCGGACGTGCCCGGTGCCGTGAGCGCCGGGTTGCCACTCGTCCTCGCCGTCGTCGCCATCGTGGCTGTGGCCGCCGCGACAGTGCTGCTGGCCTATCGGCGCGAAGGGTGGGCGTTCGCCGCGACCGGCGCTGCCATACTCATGGCGATGGGAGCGATCTTCGCCCGCATGTTCCCAGATGTGCTGCCGGCCAGCAACCGCGCCGCGTACTCCATCACCATCCAGGGCTCGGCCTCTCAGCACAACACATTGGTGGTGATGACCGTTGTCGCGGCTATCTTCACTCCGTTCGTGCTGCTCTACCAAGGCTGGACGTACTGGGTGTTCCGCCAGCGCCTCAGCCGCCCCGGCACCGGCGAGGTCCCGCCTCGAGCCGCCGCCGGCAGTGGGTGACAGCCCGGCTGAGGCGTACCGGTCTCCTCGGGAGCTGCGCCGCGTACTAGCCGCCTTGCCCGGCGTCCGCGCCCACGTGGCGGTCTCGGTGGCGGCCGGCGTTTGCGGCTCGGCTGGCGCTGTCGTCCAGGCCGTGGCCCTGGCTCACCTCTTGGCCAGTGCCATGCCAGACGCTGCGAGGACCGACCGGACTGGGTGGTTCGTGCTGCTCGCCTGTGGCTTCGTGGCCCGGGCCGCGATGGCACTGGCCGGCGAGTTGGTTGCCGGGACCGGCGCGGGCCGGGCCAAAACGGCACTGCGTAGCCGGCTGGTGGACGCCGCGGTGAAGTCGGTCCCCGGCCTCGGCACGCCAGGCGGGTCTGCCGCGCCCGGCCTCAGCACGTCTGGCGGGGATCCTCCTAGCGGTCCTGGCGAACTGGCCGCCCTCGCGGCCAGGGGCCTGGACGCCTTGGACGTTTACCTTGGCCGTTGCCTGCCCGACATGGTCCTCGCCGCCGTGGCCCCCCTCGCTCTCCTCGTCGCCGTGGGCGTCATGGACTGGCTGTCGGCGCTGGTCCTGGCGGTAGTGGTCGGCCTGTTCCCGGTGTTCGGCGCGCTCGTCGGGCAAGCCAGCTTGCGCTTGGCGGCCGACCGCTGGGCTCGGATCGAGGCACTCGGGCGGCACGTGGCGGACCTATTTCTCGGGCTGGCCACGCTCCGTGCGTTCGGGCAGGCCCCACGTCAGCGGGAGCGCTTCCGAGCGCTCAACGAGGCCCTGGCCCGCTCCACCACCCGGGCGCTGCGGGTGAGCTTTCTTTCCGCGCTCGTGCTCGACACCTTGGGCTCTGTGTCGGTCGCCCTTGTCGCCGTCCCGCTCGGCCTCCGGCTTCTCACCGGCTCGGTCCCGCTTACGGCTGCCTTGGCGGTCCTGATCGTGGCCCCTGAGGTATTGCTGCCTATGCGCCGGGCGAGCGCCGGGTTCCACGAGAGCACCGAAGGGCTGGCGGCAGCGAGTCGCGCCCTGGCGGTCACAGGTCTCCCCGAGAGGCGCCGAGAACTCGGTTTGCTTGCCCCCGCGCTGGCCGCGCGTGCCCCGGTGGTCCCCGCGCCGGCCGGCTCGGTGCCGGCGCCGCAAGGCACGGTGCCGGTCGCGCCGGTGGCCGGGGCCGTCGCATTGCGTGCGGCGAGCGTCGTCCTCCCGGGTCGAGCGGCGCCGGTCCTGAAAGCGGCCGACCTCGTGCTCCAGCCCGGGGAGCACATCGTGCTTGCCGGGCCGAGCGGGGTGGGCAAGACGACCCTGCTGGCGCTGCTGCTCGGCTTTGTACGCCCGACCGAGGGCGCCGTCGTGGTCGACGGACAAGACCTGGCCGACCTAGAGCTTGCCGACTGGCTTTCACGTGTCACTTACTTGCCTGAGCACCCAGTGCTCCTGGACGGGACCCTGGCAGAAAACTTACGGCTGGCCGAGCCATCGGCCAGCGACGCGGAGCTAATGGGTGCGCTCGCCGAAGCCGGTGCCGCGGACTTTGCCACCCGATGGCCGGACGGTCTGGCTACGCCGCTCGGCAACGGGGGGAGGGCCGTGTCAGCAGGAGAACGCCAGCGGATCGCCATCGCGCGGGCCCTGCTACGCCGCCGCCCGCTCTATCTGCTCGACGAGCCGACGGTCCATCTTGACGACGCCACGGAGGGTCATGTCTTGGCATCTCTTGGCCGCGTGCTCAGCGGGCAGAGCGCCGTCATCGTTTCGCACCGGGCCGCCGTACAGCAACTGGCGGACCGTGTGCTCACTATCGAGGGGGCGCACCTCGTAGACGCCCAGCCACTTGTGAGCGCGGGGGCACCCGCTTGACCGGGCGGGCCGAGAACGGTTCGGTCCTTTGGTACTGCTGGCGCCGGGCTGGCCTGTCCCTGCGGGCCGCCCTCCCCGGGTTCGGTGCCGGGGCGCTCAGCTGTGCCTGCGGTGTCGGTTTGCTGGCCACCTCGGGCTGGCTGATAACCCGCGCCTCCGAGCGCCCTCCTGTGCTTTCGCTCTGCGTGGCCATCGGCGCGGTGCAGGCCTTCTCCTTGGGCCGGGGACTGGCGCGCTACGGCCAGCGTCTCGGCGCGCACGGGCTATCGCTCCAGGCGCTCGGCCGTCTCCGTCTGCACCTGTTCGACACCGTCGTGCCCCAGGTCCCGGGTGGTCTACGGCCGGGTAGCCAAGGCGAGGTGCTGAGCGGGTTCATATCGGATACCGAGGCGGTTGCCGAGGGCTTCGCACGTTCCAGCACCGCTGCCCTGGACGTCACCGTGACCGTCATGCTCGGTGCGGTCGTCGCCGGCGCCGTGGAGCCGCGCCTAGGCGCCGTAGTGCTCGCCGGCGGCGTCGGGGCGGCGCTCATCTCTGCGCTTGGCGCGCGGCTGGTGACGGCAGCGCAGGTGCGGGCGACGTGCGAGCGGGCACGCCTGGCTGACGTTGTCGCCAATACCGTCCTGGCTGCGGCCGAGCTGGTCGCCTACGGGCGGCAGGACCTCGTTCAAGGCCAATTGGAGGAGGTCGAACGCCGGAGCCGCGCCCTGGCCTGGCGGCGCGCCTGGGCGCTCGGCTCGGGGCGGGCGGCTGTCGTGCTTGTAGGGGGTGCCGCGACCTTGTTCGTCACCGCCCTCGGATTGGCAGCGGCGCGGACTGGACAGCTGAGCGGAGTGGCGGTCGCAGTCGCGGTGTTCTGTTCGTTGGCAGTCATGGATGTATGCGGTGAGCTGCCTCGTGCGATGGACGCGACCAGTGCAGCGCGGGCTTCCATGGCACGCCTCGTCGAGCTCGAAACGCGTCCGGTGCCCGCAGCTGATGCCATCGTCGACGCGTCTGGCTCCTCCCGGCCTCCCGGCGTAGGCGGGAGCGCCGAGCTGGTGAACGTCACGGTCGTCCTCGGCGGCCAGCGGCTACTGTCAGAGGTCTCGGCGCGAGTCGGGCGCGGCGAGCACACCGCTCTGGTAGGCCCGAGTGGTGCTGGCAAGAGCACTTGCCTGCATGCGCTGCTCCATTTTGTCGCTTGCAGTGGCGGGGAGGCCCTCTTGGGTGGCGCCGATGTCAGCGCGTTGAGCAGGGAAAGCTTGGCCTCGCTCGCTTCGTGGGCACCAGGCGACGTTCATGTCTTCTCCGCCAGCTTGCGCGACAACCTGCGTATTGCCCGTTCCTCGGCCACCGACGAGGAATGCAGCTCGGCCTTGTGCGCCGTCGGGCTCGGGCCGCTGCTGGCCGGCCTGGCGGACGGGCTCGCCACCCCCATGGGCGTGGGCGGGCGCCGGCTAAGCGGGGGGGAGGCACAACGGATCGGCATTGCCCGGGGGCTCCTGGCCCGGGCGCCCATGCTGCTCGTGGACGAGCCCACGGCGCGTTTGGACTCCGGTACGGCGCAAACGGTGCTCAATGAGGTACTGCGTTCCTCCGAGGACCGCTCGGTGCTCGTCGTGAGCCACGATCATGCCGTGCGCAACCTGGTCGACACCGTCGTAGAGCTTGACGAGGGCGAGGTCGTCTCGGTCAGCGGCGGCGGGCGGGCCAGGCGCTGACCAGCGCATCGGCCAAGCCTGCGACCGACTGTTCGTCCGCCTCCACGCCCACGCTCAACCCACAGGCGCGCGCTGCCTCCGCGGTGACCGGCCCGATGCAGGCGACCAGGGCTGGGACCGATGCGCCCGGAACCGCGCGGACCTGTTCGATGTAGGCACGCACGCTCGAGGGCGAGGCGAAGCAAATCGCATCGGCCCGGCTGGCGGCGACGAGCAGGTCGCGGCCCACCGGGTGGTTCTGCGTGCGGTAGGCCTCGCACACCTCGACCTCCCAGCCGAGGCGACGTAGCCCATGAGCGAGTTCGGGTTGGGCGCCAGCCGCCTGGGGCAGGAGCACTCGGGCCGGGGCGGGGTGCACGTCCTCGGCGCGCTCACCCAGCTTCGCGAACTCGGCCAGTACTCCCTGGGCGCGGGTGGCGGCCGGGACCAGGTCGGGCACGACTCGGTAGCGCGCCAGGGCCGCCGCGGTCGCCGGGCCGACCGCAGCCACCTTGGTCGTGGCCAGGGCGCGGGTGTCCGGCACGAAGGCGAAGAAGCGCTCCACCGCGTTCGCTGACGTGAAGACGACCCAGCCGAAGGCACCCCGACTGGCACCGTCGGCGGCCCGTGCCAACGCCACGCCCCCGTCGGCGGGTGAGGCGAGCACGATGACCGGGACCTCGGTGACCCGCGCCCCTAGGTCCCGCAGACGGCTGCTCAAGGCGGGCGCTTGATGCGGGGCGCGGG
>DATJST010000234.1:0-5303 GCA_035503975.1 Acidimicrobiales bacterium
GCAGTCCACTCCTCCGACTCGTCCTCTCCGATCATGGCCGTGTACTCCCGCGAGAAGATGGCTTCCGGCAGCTGCGGGCGAGGGTGCGCCAATCTGGTCTCGGCCGGAACCGGGACATGTGCCACCGTGTCGTTGCAGCAGACCTCGAAGTCGCTATGTCGAGGGCATTCAATCTCTCCCGACCTCGGGCAGAAATACACGTCCGGGCAGCCGCAGTCGAAGGTTGACCGTCCCCATGCTGACTCGATAAGTTCTGGAGTTGCCTCCACATCAGCAAGGTAACCGCACTCGACGTCCAGCCGCACCAAAATTTGAGCGCAGCCTGTAATGTCGGCATCCCCAAGCCGGGATCCGAGTCGGCGTTCTGGAGCGGGTGCGCTCTCTGTAACACGGAGGGTCGGTGGGGCTCCCCCGCTCTGTCGCCGCCGGGTGAAAACTGACCCCCTATCGCCGCCTCAATATTGACCCCCTTCCTCGAGGGTCCACCACTGACTGCCAGGAAGTGGAGCCTTGGTTCGTCGCCGAGCCAGGAGGAAGGAGTTGTTAGACGTGGAGGACTGGGCTGAGATCCGTCGGTTGCACAAGGCCGAAGGGCTCTCCATCAAAGAGGTCAGCCGGCTCACAGTTCGTCACGTAACACAGCGCGAGCCGCCTTGCGCTCAGGCACACCGCCGGCGTACGCGCGACAAGGCCCCGGCTCGTGCGTGGACGCCGTCGAGGCCGACATCCGCAAGCTGTTAGAAGAGTTCCCCGCATGCCGGCGACCGTGGTCGCCGAGCACATCGGCTGGCAGAGGGGCATCACCGTGCTGAAGGAGCGGGTAGCCGAGCTGCGCCCGGCGTACTTGCCCGTCGACACCTGCCAGCGCACCGAGTACCGCCCCGGCGAGCTCGCCCAGTGGGACCTGTGGTTCCCCGACATAGACATCCCGGTGGCCTCCGACGAGGCGCGGCGCTTCCCGGTGCCGGCCGGCGTCTCGGGTTACTCGAGGTTCCTGGCCGCCGCCATGGTCCCCTCCCGCGAGGCCCATGACGTGCTGGGCGGTCACCTGGCGTGCTTGAAGGCCCTGGGGGCGGTGCCTCGCTCGGGGGTCTACGACCAAGAGGGCTGCATCGGCCGGTGGGGCTACTCAGAATCGAACTGAGGACCTCAGCATTATCAGTGCTGCGCTAAGATACCTCTGAGCTGCACTTTAGTCTTCGAAGTGGGCTCTATGTGGGCCATCGCGAGGAAGAAGGCTCCCGGCTGCTTCGGCAGCTCGCCGGTCGGCCTCGGCCGTGGCCCTGGCGTAGATGCCGAGGGTCGTAGACGCGTTGGCGTGGCCCAAACGCACCTGGGCCGTCTTTACGTCCACGCCGGCCCTGACCATCGCCGTCGCAGCCATCGAGCGCAGGTCGTGAAAGCGTAGCCCTGGCAAACCCGCCTTCTGGCACGCTGGCAACCAGGTGCGCTTGCGCCAGTTGGAGTAGTGGAGAGCGCCCCCACGGCTATTGACGAATAGGAGGGCGTCGGGGTCGTTGGGGCGCTTGTCGATTAGAGGAGCCAGCATGTCGGCGAGCCGGTCCGGTATCGCCAGCCGTCTTGTACCGGCAGCCGACTTGGGTGGGGTGCGCCGACGACGACGGTCTAGCGCGTGACGCACGGTGATGTACCCCTCGTCAGTGTCCACGTCCCCCACCGTGAGCCCGGCAACCTCGCTCCAGCGCAGGCCTGCGACGACGCCCACCCACATCATCGCCTCCTGGTCACTGGGAAGCGCGCTCGCCAGGTGCTCAAGCTGAGCCGGACGCAACACGGGCCGGTCCACGAGGGTGGCCCGGGGCAGACGGATGCCGAGAAAGGGGGACCGAGGAAGTAGATCGGAGCGGACGGCGTAGGAAAAGAGCGCCCGGAGGGTAGCAGCTTGCCTGCGCACGGTGGAAGCAGACAACCCAGCAGCGCTCCACCCGTCCACCAGCTCTTGACAGGTCGCCCTGGTGACCCTGGAGATCTTATTAGGGCCGATGATGGGGAGGATGTAGTGGACCAAGATGCTTTGGTCTCGCGCATGGCTGTTTTCCCGCTTGTTCGGGTTGGAGGCCAACCAGCGCTCGGCCAACTGGGCAACGCTCAGCCGGCCCATTGCTGGCGTAGTCCAAGTCCCTTTGGCTAGGTCCCCGGCATTGGCGCGAAGCCAGGCACGAGCATCTGCCACCGTGGTATAGGTCTGCGGCGCGACATGGCGCCGGCCGTCACGGCGGAAGTAGGCGCGGTAGTGCCCTGAAGGTAGTTTCTCCACTGAGCCAAAATCTCGCCGCTTCACGCGGCGGCCGACTAGTGCCACTTTGACCCCTCCCAAGTTGAGCTAGCGGATCCGGCATGGCGCTGGATGTGGGCGTTCAGGTCAGCCTCGTTGAAGCGGACCGACCGCCCGACTTTCGCCGCCCCGCGGTCACATTGCTTCCAAACCTTTTGCACGTGCTCGGGAGTCGTGCTCAGATGCTTGGCTAGCTGTTCGATGTTGAGAACCACTGACAGGCAGTCTAGCCCAGCGCTAGACGACCTCATACCTGTCGATACCGGGCAGCACCATCAAGTTGCGACCCCGGATTCGCCTTTATCGCCATTAAAACGCTGGCGCCCGACCGGAAAAGCACTGTTCCCCTCGAAGCGGCGCATAAAGACCCGGAACCACGCCATAGGTGTTTGGTTCGAAAATTGCATTTCCTCACAGCACAAACGAGATTTGACAATGAGCCAGCGCGTTATAGGGCACCTCCACTTCACATGCGAGAGGCGCGGGCAGGAGTTAGACAGCCTTGAGAAGGCCGCGCTCATGCTCCCCGGGGGTTGCTTGCCCCACCACCCCGAGTAGACCGCCGGGGCGCTGGCCGGTTTGCTCACAAGCTGCCAAGCGTGCCGGGGCTGATCCACTCGTTGCGGCCCAAAATCGCGAACAAGCTCGCCACCATCGCCATCGAGATCCGCATCTCGCAGGCACAAGGCACAGCTCAGATCCGAGCGCTGCCTCACCTGCGCTGTCGTATCCCTCCGATGAACGGGGGGTCTGTGTAGGGTCGAAGCCGCGGCTTGTAGTGGCAAGACAGGAGAGGGGTGTGACTGATCAAGGACCCATCAACGTGGACGGCGATGGCATGTGGAATGACGAGATGTTGAGGTCGCTCGGGCTGATCGTCCTGCGCTTCGCTGCGCTCGAGTTTTGCGCGGAGCGGCTACTCTACGGGTTCATCTCTGATTCACCTCTCGGGATCCTGGTCGTTGCTGGACAGGACATCTCGTGGAAGCTCGATCGGCTGCGCCAAGTGCATGCTGAGCTGACGCCTACGACCAAGGGAACGGAGGATCTCAGGCATTGGATCGACGGTACTGAGCAATTGAGTCAACGGCGAAACGAGCTCGTTCACTCGGTCTGGACGGTGGGAAGCGACGGCTCGGCGATCGGCTTCCGCCCGAAGAGGCGCGGCAGGTGGAACGTGCGTGGGCTTCTGGTAAGCGCCTCGATGCTCACGGACCTCGCGGAGGCGGTCAGGACGGGATCCGCCCTTGCCGTGCAGCTTTCTGTGGAGCTCGCCGGCCACCCTCAGTGGAAGGGGCGTTCCCTCGACGAGGCTGAGTCGTATACTGCGTCCGTGGCAGATCACCCAACACCAGGTAACGACGACGCCGAAGTGGCGGTAACGAGTCGCCTGCTGCGGCTGCGGGACGGCATCCGAAACGGTGACATCGCGGTCGATGAAAAGGGCGTCATTTCGATAACGTCTTCGGGGATGGTCTTCGGTTTCCTAAAGGAAGACGCATTGACTGCCCTCAATAAGCTGCTAGAAGAAAGCGACTGA
This sequence comes from Acidimicrobiales bacterium, assembly GCA_035503975.1. Taxonomy (GTDB): domain Bacteria; phylum Actinomycetota; class Acidimicrobiia; order Acidimicrobiales; family Palsa-688; genus DATJMJ01. Next base: position 3,837 of record DATJST010000234.1, read on the forward strand.
TCTGATTTAGGGGTGACCGGTCTACGCGGCCCCCCCTCGTCGACTCGAAGACTCCTTAGTCGGTGCGCATCACCCTGACGCGATCGAGCGGCGGCCACTCCGCAGGAGATGGTTCGTCGTACGAGACGTACTCCAAGCAGCTCAATCGGCCGTCGTCCACGAACAGAATGATGTCACCGGGGGGCTCACCTGCCACCGGTGTCACACGTCCTTCCACAGGAGCGAGACGGGCCCTCGTCGTTACCGGTGAGGGCGCGACATCCGGTGGAACCGCTAGGTCTACGGTTGGACACCCGCAGTCACACTTCCCGATGACTTGGACTCGAGTCAGCTGCGCTCGAAGCTCCGCTGCTCCGGGGAAGTCGGGTGCTAGAAGGGCGCCGAGGACGAGCCGCTCGGGCTCGGACAACGAGCGGGGCTCATCGAGCTTCATGGCGCGATTGTCGCATCACACGCGGCGCTCGTGCGCCCTGTCTCTCGTGCATGAACGGTGCGACCGGTGCGGCCAGCCCTTCGAGAACCCAGATGGCGCCGTGCCTGATCCCGGTGGACGTGCTCCCGACTGGCCTTAGAAAGCACAGGCGGGTGCGCAGGCCCGAGCACGTGGCGTCGGTGCGAGCGGTGAGCCAGCAGACGGAGAGCCGGCCGCGGCGCGCCGGTTCCCGCCAAATGTTGCTTGACTTCAAATAGCATTTGTGCCCGACGCCGAGCTGGATGAGCAAGTCCCGCTTGACACAAGGCCCGGTGACGTTCCGCTCTTCCGGGCGCCTAGCTGTCCAAGCCGCAAGCACTCCCCAGAAAGCGCGTCTCAGATGGCGCCACGGATTGCCAATAACCCACGGTGTGACCCGCTCCTGAGCGGTAGACGGCCTCGTGCGGCCAGGTCATGAGAGCGGAGAGCTCCCGTGGCGTAGAAGGGGTCCTCCTCCCGCAGTCCAAGCCGACCTCGAGCGATTTCAGAACTGCACCGAGGTGAAAACGTTGTACAAGTCCTTGGTACGCAAGCGACCCTTCCCGGCATCCTGAGAGTGTTCCCTGTGGGGGACGGGACCCCAACAGCTCACTTGACAGCCAGGTCGTGGAGGAGGCAGAGGCCCGGGAGGTCCCGTGGTTTCACGGCTGTCCCTGAATGATCACTACCGCGCCGTGCCAGACGTTCTCACGACACTGGAGCTCGAGCCAGCGCGGGCGAGCCGCCCGCTTGAAGGGACGCATGCTCCTTTTAGCCGTCTCCTACAAGGCGGTCCGGTCGCGGGTCGCTCGCTCTAGTTCGGCTTGTCCGGCTTAGGGCCATCAGGGCTTTAGTCCTTTTGCCCGGGAGCCGGTCTAGCTAGTGGCCCTCCTTAGAGTGCGCCATGGACCGAACCGACAGCCAAGTACCAGGACGGGCGACCATCTACGCCCGCCTCAGCCATTTCCGCCCCGACGAACACGCCCCCGACGAGGACAACAGCGTCGAGCGCCAAG
>DATJST010000235.1:0-4835 GCA_035503975.1 Acidimicrobiales bacterium
GTCCTGAACTGGAGAGACCTGGACCATCCCCAGGTCGGTGGGGCCGAGGTCTACTGCGAGCAGGTCGGGCGCCGCATGAGCGCCATGGGCGAACGCGTGGTGCTACTGACGTCCCGCGTAGCGGGCCGCCCGCGCCGCGAAACCCGCGCCGGGATTGAGATCGTGCGGGCGGGTGGCCAGTTCGGTGTGTACCCGGCGGCTCTGGTGTGGCTCTTCCTGCGGCGGCACCGGGTCCGGGCGGTGGTGGACTCGCAGAACGGGATCCCTTTTTTCTCGCCCCTTGTGGTCGGGCGCCGCACGCCGGTGGCATTGCTCGTCCACCACGTCCACCAGGACCAGTTCGGTACCTACTTCAACGCTCCCGTGGCAGCCGTCGGGCGTTGGTTGGAGCGGGTGGGGAGCCGTTTGGTCTATGGAGAGCGCTTGGTGCTCGCGGTCTCGCCCTCGACGCGCCAGGGTGCTCGCCTCCGGCTGGGCCTGAGGGGCCAGGTTTTCGTCGTACCGCCAGCGCAGGAGGCGCCTCCCGGGCCCGCGGCGCGGACGCGCCCGCGTCACGAGCAACCCCGTATTGTCTGTGTGGGCCGCCTGGTCAACCACAAGCGGCCGAGCACGATAGTCGAAGCCGTAGCTCAGGTACTACAAGCGTGGCCGGGGTTGGAACTGCATTTCGTAGGCGGCGGGCCCGAGGCACCGGCCCTCGCCGCGCTCACCCAACGGCTCAATGTGCAAAAAAGCGTCACTTTCCACGGCCCGCTCGCCGCCGAGGCCCGGGACGACCTGTTGCGCACTGCCTGGCTGACGGTGGTCGCCTCCCAGGGCGAGGGTTGGGGCCTGACCGTGATGGAAGCCAACGCCCTGGGAGTGCCAGTGGTGGCCCGGCGCGTGCCCGGCTTGCGCGACTCGGTGCTGGACGGGCGCACCGGGTGGCTGGTCGACGAGGGCGACGAGCTCGCCCCAGCGATAAGCCAGGCGTTGGCGCATTTGAGCGACCCCCGGCGCGCGCAGGCCATGGCGCTCGAATGCCAGCACTGGGCGAGCCATTTCAATTGGGACTCGACCACCGAGCGCATCGCCGCTCTGCTTGCCGCCGAGCGCGGCCGTCTTGCCCACAGCGGCGACGACCGGCGCGCCTACAGCGACCTGGCGATGGTGGCACAGGTACCGCTGGACATCCTGCCCGAAGACTGGGCGCCGCGGTTCCGGGCCACAGACGAGGTTACGATCGGCCCGGAGGGCCTCCTGGTCCTGTTGTACGGCACCGACCTGGCCTCGGCCCGGGAGGCGCTCGAGCGCGCCGGCCTGAGCAGGAAGACCGCCGGTCACCACCGAGTGCAGATAAGGGTGGCCCGGCCCGGTGACTTCGTGTTCCCCTCGCCCCGCCCGGCGGCCGCAGCGGCCATCAGCCCCCACCGCAGCGCAGATGACAACCACATCGCCGTCTGAACAGGGCTCACGCCCCGCGGCGCTGCTGAGCCTGGCATCAGTCGTCACCGGGGTGCTCAACTACGGCTTCACCCTGGGCATCGCCCACTACCTCCCGGCAACGGGCTACGCCGAGTTTGCCACTTGCCAAACGATCATCCTGCTGGCCACGACGGTGGCCACCGCCGCCCTCCCCTGGCTCCTCGCCCGCGAGGTGGCCCAAGCCCCGGGGGACAAGCCGAGGCGGGAGCGGGCCGTGTGGTTCTGCCTCTGCGCCAACGCGATGAGCGGCGTACTGGCCGCCGCTTTGGCCGTGGCGCTCACCGCCCGTTTTGCCGCTCCGGCGCTGAGCAGCCTCCTCGCCGCCTCGGTGGCGGGCAATTTCCTGCTTTCCACCTGGCTCGGCTGGGCGCAGGGGCTGCGCCGCTACGGCCTGCTCGCCGCCATCACGCTCGCGCAGGTCACCACCAAGGTGGCGGTGGGCCTCCTTGCCGCCTTCTTCAAGCTGGGAGTTACCGGGATCCTGTCGGGCAACGCGATCAGCGTCGGAGCGCTCGTAATTGTGGGTGCGCTCTGGATGCGCGGCGACCTCCGCCCGGCGCGAGGCGCCCTCCGCTCGGCCCGGTTGTGGGCCGACGGTACCCGGATGGCACTTTTGCAAGCAACTGCTTCGTTCCTTGGCTCGGTTGACATCCTCACCTCCGCCACGGTCATCAAGGTGACCCTGCGCACGGGCAGCTACCAGTTCGCCAATGCTCTCGGGCGGGTCCCGACGTTCCTGGCCGCGGCCATCGCCACCGCCGCTTTCCCAGTCGTGGTGGCGAGCGCCAACCCAACACGGTTGATAAACCGAAGTTATTCGCGGCTGCTCTTGGTTGGCGTGCCGCTCTGCATCGGGCTCGCCACCGTGCCGCCAAGCCTGCTGCACATCATTACGCCGTCCCGCTACAGCGCTGTCCTGCATTACGCGCCTTACAGCGCCTCCAACGGGCTCGCCTCGGCGGCCGTGATAATGCAGATGAACTTCTTGAAGGCGGCTGGTCCCGGCCGCCGCTTGGTGCTGGCCTGCGCCGGCTGCTGCACGGCCACCGCGGTAGCGGTCGCCGCGGCGGCACTGGCCGACGGGGTAAACGGCATCGCCATCGCCGCCTCGGTGACGGTCTGGGCAGACGTCGCCGTGATCATGATGGCCACCCGCACCAGTTGGGCCGAGGTCCTCCCCCCGTTGCGCACCGTGCTCGCCGCCGGCGCTATGGCCGCCGTCCTCCTGTTGGCCCACCCGGTGCCCGCCATCTGGGTCGTGGCAAGCGCAGCCGTAGCCATCGTCGCCGTCGTGCTCGCCTTCGACGTCCGCCCGAAGATGCCCGTGCGCGCCCTGGTGGCCAAGTGAAGCTCCTCCTCCTCGGGCTCGAGGACCACCGCCGCCCCGGGTCGGGGGGAGGGTCGCAGCGCAACCATGAGGTGAACGGGCGCTTGGCCAGCCGGGGCCACGAGATCCTGGTCCTCGTCGCCGACCACCGAGGCTCATGCGCGCGGGTCGAAGACGGCGTGCGCTACCAGCACCTGGGCATCCCCTTCGGCTACAAGCCGAGCCTCGTCGCCTACCACGCGATGCTCCCGCTGGTGCTGCCCCGGCTGGTACACGAGTTCGACCCTGACGTCCTGGTCGAGGAGTTCGCGCCACCGGTGTCGAGCGTGGGGATCTGCCGCTTGTGGCGCCGGCCCTCGGTCGGCCTCGTCCACGGCTACTTCGCCCGCGAGAAGGCGGCCCAGTACCACCTGCCGTTGCGCCCGACCCTGGCCATCGAACGTTGGGGCACCCGGAGCCACAGGTACCTGATCACCAACTCCTGGGACGTGGCCCAGGAGCTGAAGGCGAACGCCCCGGGCTCGCAAGTGGTGATCTGTGGGACGGGCCTCGACCACGACGCCATCACGGCCGCGGTCGGCGACGAAGACGCCCGCCTGAGGTTGACCAGCGCGCGCCACATCGTCTACCTGGGCCGGCTCGAGTTCCACCAAAAAGGCCTCGACCTGCTGCTGGAGGCGCTCGACTCGATCGCCGGGGACGATTGGAGACTGAGCATCGCCGGGGACGGCCCGGACGCCACGCGGCTGTCGGCGGCCGTCGAGCAAGCGCCCTGGCGGGACAAGGTCACCCTGCTCGGGCGGGTGGCCGGGCCCGAGAAATGGCGCCTGCTGGCGAGCGGGGCGGTCTTCGTGATGCCCTCCCGCTACGAGACCTTTGGGCGCGTCGCGCTGGAAGCCATGAGCGTCGGCACCCCCGTGGCCGCCTTTGAGATCGCCAACCTGCGCGACACGCTCGGCACTGACGCCGCCCTGATGGCGCAGCCGTTCGATACCGCGGCACTGGGCCAGGCGCTCTTGCGCGCCATCGGCGACACCGAGTGGTCAGGCCGGGCGGCACAGGCGGCCCTCGCGCGCAGCCGGAAGCGCAACTGGGACGCCGTGGCGCTGGAGCACGAGGCGGTCTACCGTGCCGCGCTGGAGGGCCACGACGTGGTCACCGACGAGGCGTTGAAGCCTGTTGTCGCCGCGACCGACGGGGACCTCCCTCTGGCCGCCGGCTCTGGCTCTGGCCAGCAAGTCGGCGCCAATGCTCCCGGCCCCCCACCCGTTGCAACGGCACCCGTCGGGAAATACGGCACAGGTAAAAGACAAAGGCAAAAGAAGGGCAAGGGCATTGGTGTGAGCAGCGCGAGCGGCGAGTACGACTACGTCATCGCGGGCGGCGGCACTGCCGGCTGCATCCTGGCTGGCCTGCTGTCTCGCCGCCCTGACGTCACGGTGCTGCTGATCGAAGCCGGGCGCCGGGACCACAGCCCGCTCATCCACCTACCTTCTGGGACGGGACAGCTGAGGCCCTCGGTTTATGACTGGGGTTTCTCCACCGTCCCCCAAGCCCACTGCGACGGCCGCCGGATCCCCTACCGCCAGGCGAAGGTGCTCGGCGGCGGCGGCTCGGTGAACGCCCAGGTGTACACCCGGGGAGCACCGGCGGACTACGACGACTGGGCAAAGGAGCACCGTTGCGTGGGCTGGAGCTATGACGAGGTCCTCCCGTACTTCGTCCGCTCGGAGGCCAACACGCGCCTCTCGGCCCCCTGGCATGGCAGTGACGGGCCATTGGCGGTCTCGGACCTGGCGGTCCCCAACCCGGTCTCGCTGGCGTTTGTGCGGGCAGGCCAGGAGTTCGGGCTGCCCTACAACCCGGACTTCAACGGGGCGACCCAGTACGGGGTCGGCCTGTACCAGTCCACCACCCGCAACGGCCAGAGGTGCAGCGCCGCCACGGCCTACTTGCGGCCGGCCCGCGGCCGGCCCAACTTGAGGGTCGAGACGGGGTGGCTGGCCAGGCGGGTCCTGTTCGAGGGCGAGCGCGCCGTCGGCGT
>DATJST010000236.1:0-15586 GCA_035503975.1 Acidimicrobiales bacterium
CGCAACGAGCAGCTCAGCACCGACGCGTGCATAGTGCAGCGGGACCGCGCCGAGCTGGTCACGGGCGCATAACAGCCTGTGCCTGGCGGGGTCCCAGAGCACAAACGCAAAGTCGCCTCTAACGTGGTCCAGGCAAGTGTCTCCCCACTCCCGGTAAGAGCACGCGACGAGGCGCAGGTCCGACGTTGCTCCCGCGACGTCACAGCCCCGGGAGCGGAGCTGCCTGACCAGCGAAGAGCGGTCGTCAAGGCGTGCCTCCCCCGCGAGCACGAGGTCATCGTCAGTACCAGGTGGTCGGCCCTCTGGGAATGATGGGCGGCGGGCGGGAAGGTCTCTGCGACGCGAGACAACTACCAATCCGGGCTCTTCGTTGCCTGCCACCCGCAGGAGCGCCTGACCGATCAAGCAGCTCTCGCTCTCCCAGAGGCTCGTCCCGTCTGACCCACTCGCCCCGGCCATATCCAGTGCCTCCCGGGCCCAGTCGCTCGTCTCGCGACTTAGCTCGCGCCCGACCGCAGCGACGACCGCGCTCACGCAAGGGCCCGGCAGACAACAGCGGAAGGCTGCAACAGCGCTTGGCGGCTCCAGCGGGGCATGTTATCCACAGCCAAGAACAACCCCTCGCTAAGGTGCTGCTCCGAGTTCAATCAGTGCCTCAATACTTGGTACTTGGCCGGGGCTCTACATTGGCGACCTCGTAGCAAGCGGCGAGGCCGAGCATCGCAATCGGGTCGCTTTCCTCGAGCAGCTTTCGCCGCAGCATGATTGACGGCGCCTCGGTGGACGGCGAGACGCTCGCGTCAGCAAGCCGAAGGGTCGAGACCGGCGGCGGGATGCCCGCCACGTGTGGTGGCCTTCCTGCTCGCCTCGACGTCAGTCGCCGGGAGCAGGTCATCTGTCATGGGCACCGTGGCCCCGTCCATCGGCACCGTGGCTCCCTCATCGGCGCAGTTGCCCCGTCATGACACCGTGACCCTGGCATGGGCACCATGACCTTTGCCACCGTCCCAGTTTACCCGCTGTTGCCGCGGCGGGACCGGGTGGCCAGAGCACTTCGGCTTCGGCCCCTTACTGGGTCGTTGAGGTCGTCCTCGTCGTTGAGGTCGTCCTTATTGGGTCGTTGAGGTGGTCGCTCCTGGCGCCGTCGTCGTGAGGGCCGGGACGGTAGTCGTGCCCTCAGAGAGAAGCCCGACCCCGGCTGCATTGCCACCCAAGCTGGCGGTAGAAGCGCGCTCCCGATGTCCAGTTATGGACGCCCGGCACTTGGGGAGGGACGACTACCGGATGTTTGCGGGTTTCAAGACTTCGATCGAAGCCCGGCAAAGAAGTCACCACGCGTCAAGTTCCGGCAGTTAGCTAGCCGTTTGAAGGGCCATCGTCGGCGCGCCGGAGTGCGCTACTCCGCGCCAAGACCTCCGTGCAAGTACTGTTCGATTGCTTCTTCGGGGCGCCTGAGCTTTCCGGTGTGGAGCAGTTCCTCCAAGGTGGAGCCACCGACAGCCGCGCGGAGCGAAACGATAGCTTTGTCCGTCATCATTTGCTCCACTGGCTCTAGCGGCATGCCACGACGCTCAAGCCAGCCCAGGGCGGCACCCAACAGTAGGGCGGCTGCAGGCAAGAATGGGTCAGGACCGCGATTGCTCTGTGGCTGCGTGCCTGCCGGTGCCCACGCGCTGGGCGACCGTCGGCGCCACATGTGCGAGCACGGTCGGGGCGGTAACCGGGCTTGTGGTTGGGCTCTTCACCTACGTGCCCGCTGCACCCTTTGCGGCCGTCGAACTTGGGCTTCCGGCCGCCATCGTCGGCGGGGTTGTTGGGCTAGCGGCTGGTGCTGTCGTGGCAGTGGCTCGATCGTCGCTCCCGAACGACCGCTAGCGCTCGAGCTGGCTCCGTCCGGCCCGAGCCAGTCGCAGCAGGGATTGGACGTGGAGAGCAGCAGCACCGCCGGGGAGAGATGGCGACCTCTGTGAATAGGCCCACGTTTCCCGGCCTGGGGGCCCGACGGAAATGGCGGCCTCCGTCATCGGAGACGAAGACCTCGACGGCCTGGGTGCTCATGCTCGGGCCGCCCCAGCAAACAAGGGGAGGTCGCTGGGGCGGCTGGCGGCCAGATCACCGGGCCAGAACGGCCCAGGGCCGTTGACTGGCCCTTGTTGGCAGGGGACGCCGAGGTGGGCGGCGCTACGTGGCGCGAACGGACCAAGCGGTCCGCTCGTTGCGGCGGCCGCGGGACTTCATCTGGTCCGCCTCGTTATAGAAATGCGTTCGCAGGTTTTCGCACTGACATAGCAGGCGTGCTCGTTAGCCCCGCTTCAAGTTGGAGCCGTTCATTCAGCCAACGGGTCACTTCCGAGGCGGGGACGGGCTTGCTCAGGTGGTACCCCTGGGCGATATCGCAGGACATGGCTCTAAGACGGTCCCAGCTGATCTGATCTTCGACGCCTTCGGCCACCACGGACAGGTTCAGGCTATGGCCCAGATCCACAATGGACTGCACGATGATCGCGTCGTTGGGATCGACGGCCATTCGGAGCACAAACGATTTGTCGACCTTCACTTCGCTAACTGGCAACCGCTGGAGGTATGCCAACGACGAGTACCCCGTGCCGAAATCATCGACCGAGATCTGCACGCCGGTCGAGGCAAGGCGTTCCAGCGAGGTAATGGTCCGTACCGGGTCCGCCATGACGCTGGACTCGGTCAGCTCGAGGGTCAGGCGCTCAGGCGGCACCCCCAGCTCACGCAAGAGGTCGCAGACGAGGATTGGCAGGTCGGTGTCGAGGAGACTCCGCATGGCCAAGTTCACTGCCACCCCGAGGTCATGGCCAATCTCGCGCCAGAGGGCGCATTGGCTCAAGGCCGAGCGCAGAACGTGCGCGGTGAGCACAGATATAAGGCCTGTGTGCTCGACGACAGGGATGAACTCATCGGGAGGTAGGAACCCATGGACTGGGTGCCGCCAGCGCACCAGGGCCTCTGTGCTGGTCACCGCGCCGTCAGAGAGTCGGGCCTTAGGTTGGTAATAGACAGTCACCTCGCCGTTCGCGATGGCCTGGCGTAACTCGCCCGCCAGCGCCAGCCTCCTTGGACTGTAGCTATCCCGCTCGATCGAGTAAACGGCTACTCCGCCCCTGGCCACTTTGGCTTCGTACATAGCCACGTCGGCGCGTTGCATCAGGGTCGGCGCGTCGATGCCGTGCTCAGGAGCCAGGGCGATGCCGATACTGGCTCCCACCTCTAGTGACAGATCGTCGATCACGAAGGGCCGAGCAAGCGACTCGACAGTCCGAGCGGCCGCTTCCTTGGCTTGGTCGGCACCGGCCAAGTCGGGGAGCACCACGGCGAACTCGTCACCGCCGAGACGAGCCACGGTGTCGTCAGGGCCTGCTACTTCGATGAGCCGGCGGGCCACTTCCTGCAAGAGAAGGTCACCATTGTGGTGCCCGAGGGTGTCGTTGACCTCTTTGAACCTGTCCAGGTCCATGAGCATTACGGCCGCCACGGCGCCAGCGCTGACGACAGCCTCGGTTGTCTCTTGGACCCGCTGTATGAAGAGGGACCGATTGGGCAAGCCGGTGAGTGCGTCGTGCAGGGCCTCGTGCCGGCGTTCGAGCGCCTCTCGGCGCAGCTTCTCGACCAGGCGACCGTTCTCGAAGGCCACGCTCGCGTGATTGGCAAGTGTCTCAAAGAGGCGGCGATCGCTGTCGTCGAAAGTACTGACCTCACCGAGGCGGTTAGCGACCATGATCGTGCCTATGACGGTGTCCTCTGAGCGGAGCGGGGCAACGATCGCGTCCCGGACACCGAGCTGGTCCACGAAGGCACGCAGCACGGCGGAGCGTGCCGATCGTGGGACGACGATGGCTCGGCCCTCCTGGACGACTTGGGCCACCACCGAACCCCGCTCCCCCGGTGCGGTGTCGTGCGTCCCCCCGTCGGAAGGACCGGCTTCCGAGTTCCGCTGGCACAAGATCCGCTGGCCCGTCCCACGATCAAATATGACCACTTCTGCAAGGCCGGCTCGCAGCAGCTTGCGGGCTTCGCCCAGCACATCGTCCATCACCGTCTCGGCCCGCATGGACGCCCCCACCGACTTGGTGAAGTCGTACAGGAGTTGCAGACCGGCGTGGCGCTGGCTCAGGTTGGCATAACTGCGATAGGCCAAACCAGTCGCCCCGGCCACCGCTACAAACAGCAAGATGGCAAATGGACTGGCCCACAATACGACTGCTGCCAGGAGCGACAGCGCGACATTGACTGCCGCGGTGACACCGCTGGCAACCGCTACCGAAGCCACGCGCAACCTGGCACCACCGTGGTAACGGATGGCTTGGGACACCGCCGTCGTGCTGATCAAGTCAGCGGTGGCCACGGCCAGGAGCGCCGGTAGCCAGCTCGCAGGGCCCAAAGGCGAGCGACCATGAGACAGCAGGCGGAAGACCACCACGGCTGTCGCCGTCTCGGCTAAGAACATCGAAAGATTGAACAGGAGCTTGGTCAGAGCCTGTCGACGACGGATGCCGAAATAAATGGCTTCGCCAGCGATACGGGCCAGGACAATGGCCAATGGCGAGGAGAAGAAGAGGCCGATCACCAAGGGCAGTTCGCTGAGGGTGAAGGTGTGAGCTTCCTCCCTGACCTCGAGATGGAACACGAAGGAATTGCTCAGCACGAAGGCTGGGACCAACAGCCACCAAGGCACGTGCACTGGCGCGCTAGGGGTGCCCCAGCGCAGGGCATAAACGGTCAGGACCGCGCCGATGGCAGCCAGGACCAATGAGAGCCAGCCGACGCGGGCGGACGGCGATCGCAAGCCTCGCCACTGCGCACGGGCGGGCTGGCGTTGGCCGATCTCGGTGGCGTTCGTCGGGGTCACGGTTACGGCCTCCGGCCCGGTCGTTGGGCCGTCGTCGACTGGTATGTCGGCACCCGGGCCCACCCGCTTGAGCAGGCCAACACCGGGGCGACCCCGACTGCAAGCACCGGGCGGGGGGTTCCCGCTAGTTCCAAGCTGAGCCGCTCCAGGCTGACCCGCTCCAGGCTGACCCGCTCCAGGCTGAGCCGCTCCAGGCTGAGCCGCTCCAGGCCGACCCGCTCCAGGCCGAGCTGGTCCAGGCAAAACCGTTCCAGGCCGAACCGCTCCAGCGCGAGCCTTTCCAGACCGAGCCGCTCCAGGCTGAGCCCGTCCAAGTCGCGCCGGTCCACAACTGAGCGTTCCAAGAGTCGGCCGGGCCGGTCGGCGACAGCGAGACAGTGCTGCCAAGTCTGGTTGCCAGGACACCTACGGTTGACTGGTTCAGGTCCATCGGGCCGGCAGCGGACGCAGCAGAGGCGTCGAGGACTCCGTGGCCGTCGACGAACGGGTTACCAACTGGACCGGGATTGGTGGTGCCGAGGAGGCGGGCCTTCAGCTCGTCCGGGGTGAGTGAGGGGTCCTGCTCCAAGACGAGCGCTGCGGCACCGGAGGTGATAGCGGCGCTGAAGGAGGTGCCCGACCCAACAAAGTTCCCGGTGCCGATCCGGGCCGAGGGATTTTCCTCGTAGACGGTGGAGCCCGGAGCGGCGAGGCTGACCACCGAGCGGCCAGGCGCGACCAGGTCGGGCTTGGCCCAGCCGTCTGGGCTCGTTGGGCCGACGCTGCTGAAGTTGGTCATCTCGTCATCGGCGACAACCGGCTGGGCTAGGTCATCGACGGCCCCGACCGTAATGACGAGCGGGTCGTCACCCGGCGACAGAATGGTGCCATTGAACGGGCCGGCGTTGCCGGCCGCCGCCACGACGGCGATCCCCGAGTTCCAGGCTGCCTCGACGGCCATGTCGAGCGGGTTGAGGACGGTCGACGTGATGGGTTGGAAGCCCAACGACATGTTGAGGACCCGTATATGGTAACGGGCCTGGTTGGCGACGGCCCACTGCACGCCCTCGATGACAGTGGCGATGTCGGTCGTCCCCGTCGCCCCGGCCGCTTTGATGGAAACCAGGTCGGCGCCTGGTGCCTCTCCTGAGTACCTGGCGTCCGACGAGGCGCCGTCACCGGCGATCAAGCCGGCGACGAAGGTGCCGTGGCCGTAGCTATCTTCGAAAGGGTCGCCGGCACCGGTGAGGTCGACCCCACCGATGAGCCGACCGGCAAAATCGGGCAGGTTGTCGATCCCGGTGTCGAGGACGGCGACCGTCACACCCTGGCCGGCGTCACCGGCTTCGGCCAACGTGGTAGCCCCGGTCTGCTCCAAGAAGGCGTCGGAGGGGGTGTGCGGGCCGATGGACTCGGTGGTCGACTGCACGCTCACGGTCACGTCGGGTGTAACGCTGATCCCCGGGAGTGCTTCGAGCAGCGGGACGAGGAGCGAGGGTAGCGACGCCTCGACGCCGTTGATGATCGAGAACTGCTCGAGCAGGTCGCCTCCAAGGCTCACCACATCGGCGACGACGTTGAGCCCTGGCGCGCCGGTAACGATAACCGTCTCGCTGGAGCTCGCCCAAGCCGTAGTCGGTCCGGCCAACCCGACGCTTATCAGCGCGAACGCGCATACGGCGGCAAGGGCAAGCCTTCTCTGCCTCGGGGTTGCCGTCTTGGCCGAGCTGCACCAGCCCCATGCGCCAGCTTTTCTCCGTTGCGCCATCCTTTGCGCTCCCTCGCCTTGCGAAATCATTGACGACGGTATCGGGACAGAGGCTGGCCAGTCTTTAGACCAATGGCCCCGAATGCGCTGAAGCGCGCTCATTTCTTGTCTTAGGACCACACAGAGCCACCAGAGGGACGCTATGAGCAACCGCGAGCTCACTCGACGTGGTCGGCAGAGATGGGGAGCAGGCTCAGGTCGGCTTCGCACAAGTCAGCTTGAGGGACCTTGGTCCGGGCCACCTCAGTTTCGGGTCGCAAATAGGTACCAAGCTCAATTACCTGTACCGTCGAAAGGTAGCCAACGTGCGTGCCCACTACGACGAGACGGTGACGCACTGTGGCGGGCCCGGTAGTGATTGCGGGCGTGGCTACGGTGATGAGCACAGGAGCGCGTCCGGGCTCGACCAGACGCTGTATTTCGAGCTGTGCCGGCTGTTCGACGGGCATGATCCCGATGAGTCACCCTTGACGCCTGCCGGCAAAGACGACACGTTCACGATGCCCTACGACGCTGTTATATTTTCCGAGGTCCAGCCCGGTCTGAGGGGCACCACCGACCACAGTGACGCCCGAGTAGCCGGGCTTGCTACGCGAGCCCTCGGCCGGCATACGTACCTTTAGTTCCGGATTATTAACGGCATATCGGGCCCGTTCGGGGGGCCAGGTCTGGGGTTCATACCGGCGTAGCTGCCCACCGCCGTGCAAATGGGCGGCGCTGTGGGGTTTGTGGGCGAGGGCGTGCAGGAGACGCCGTCGAGGCCTGAGAACGAAGGTGGGTGTGCCAGGCGCTGGAAGGCCCAACTGCTCCCGTTGGATCCTTCGACAAGGTAGGCGCGTCCGGGCGACGGCCCATTTATGGTGCCTACACCTACACATTGCTCGACGGTGAGGCCGCAGGAAACGCCGACGAGCCCGTACCCGAGATCCGGGTCGACACCAAGGCCTCTGAGGACCGGTGTGGAGTTGCTCAAAACGGGCGTGGCGGCCACAGTCCAGTGGTTCAACTGGTCAATCTCGACCAGCGGCACAGCGATCTCAGGTTTGGTCGACGAGGTCGTGACGGAGGAGCCCACTGCCACGCACGACGTCGGCTGGGGGCAAGAAACCGACTCTAGTGCGGCGTTGGTCGCGCTTGGGCCGGGCGGGATGTTGGTGACCTGCCAGTCTGCGCCATTGGCGTGCTCGGCTACAGGCCTGTACCGCTGCTCTGAGCCGGCCCAGCCCACCGCCGTGCACAGGTCGGGAATGGTGGCGATCAGGCAGGACACTGCGGCCAAGCTGAGCCCCGCGAGCGGCTGGGCGTGCTCGAGCGACCAGGATGAGCCGTCGTACATCTCGATCGTAGAGGGGCCTACTGCCATGCACCCGTTTGCGGTCCAGCAGGACACGGAATTGAGCTGGGCATGTTTGGCGTCAGCGATAGCCACGGTTCGCCAGGTGCCGTCGTGCAGGACCTCGGACCCCGACGAGCCGACGGCCACGCAGGAGCCCCCGGCCGCGCAAGACACCGAGTCCAGGATTGGGCTCGGGGCTATGGCGCCGCGCACTACCAGAGTTGGGCTCGGTGGGACGGTGTCGCGCACCCAACGTACCCCGTCCCATGACACGGCGAGGGGCGCCCCCGTGCCGAAGCCCCCGGCCCCAACAGCCACACAGAAGTTGTCCGTTGGGCAGGAAACGCTGGTCAAGTCGTACTGCGGTAGAGCGGGAGCCGCCTGTTGGCGCCACTGAGCCGGTGGCGGCGCGGCTGGCGCGCGTAGGTGAGCGATCTGGCTGGCGCTGGCGGCCAAAGGCAAAGAAGAGGCGGCCGCCAACAAACCTCCGATCGCTGCACCGCCCAGCCGGACGGCTCGTGCCCTGGGGTGGTGAGCTGGGCGCTTGCTTAGGCCAATCGGGGGATGACAGCTCCTAGCGAACATTTCGATACCTTTCACTTGGCGTGTGGCGACGGCGTCGGCTCGACGGGTGGGCCTAAACAGAGCGCTCCCTATCACTTCCTGGCCTACATCTTCTAGGACTTGACGACGTCTGTGGGACCGGACGGTTGCCCAGGCTGGAGGCTCTGGCAGGCCTTCTCGGCGGCCTGGAACCGGGGGTTGTCCGGGGCCAAGTCGCTCGGCATGCCCTTTCTGACCGGGATCCGGATCCCTTCCGAAGTGGGGTCGGGGAAGAACTCTCCGTTTGAGCGGTGGGCCTGGTCTTGGAATGCGCTCAAAGCGGCCCAGACGGCTCGGCGCTCAACCTCAGTCCCATCGGGTCTCCCGTCGTTGTGGGGTTGCGTCTTGGTCGACCCCGTGTGCGCCAACACTCGGCACCCCACGGCGGAGGAGGCCCCTAATCCGGTTCGCTGGAACAGCACAGCTTCCCTCTCACGGAACGGCGCCGGCCCTCACCACCGGGCCCATCGCTCGGGACCGCTTTTAGCGCTCCTTCATGACCTCACAATTGTGCGCTCCAACCCGGGCGTGGCCTGTAACAGGACGAGCAGCTGGCTCGAAGTAGCATCTGCGCCGGAGTCGCGACCTCGGCGGACATCTGGGCCGCACGGGATGAAACGCCGACTCGAGCAATAGGAGGTCCCCATGCCTCGGCCGAGCATCCCCGAGCGGCTGTTGCAAAGGCTCGATGACCTCGGCGCCGCGTTGGCCCGGCGGGGAGACGCCATCGCGTTGATCGGGCTCGGCTCGGTCGGTGTCGACCTCGACCGGCTCGACGACCACTCTGATCTCGACTTCTTCGTGATCGTCGAGGACGACGCGCGGCCGCGCTACCTAGGCTCGATCGACTGGCTCGAGGAGCTGTCGCCGGTGGCGTTCAGCTTCGCCAACACCCTCGACGGGCGGAAGGTGCTGTTCGCGGATGGCCTCTATGCCGAGTACGCCGTCTTCACCCTCGATGGGTTGACCGCCTGTGCGTCCCCGGCCGGCCGGGTCGTCTGGCAGCGCGCTGACGCACCTGCCGGGCTCGACGCACCCCGGCACACTCCCTCGCCCTCGCCCTATGGCACCGTGCAGTGGCAGACAAACGAGGCGCTCACCAACCTGTACGTCGGGCTCCACCGCCAGGCCCGCGGTGAGGTGCTCAGCGCCAGCCGGTTGGTCCAGGTGCACGCGGTCGACCGCGTGCTCACGATCGCGGGCCTGCTCGCCGGCGGGACAGGTCAGCAGGACGCTTTCGCGCTGGAGCGGGGAGCCGAGCGGCGCTTCGGCACGGCAGTGCCTCTCGCTGGCATGGTGCCCGGGTACGGCCACAACCGCGATGCGGCGCTGGCTGTCCTCGCGTGGCTTGAGGCGCACGCTGATGTCGACCCTGCGCTCGCCGCTGCGATCCGGGGGCTCGCGTAGCCTGCTGTTGCCCGAAGCCGAGCACTTCTCGCTGTCCCTGGTCGCTGGCCCCGGTGGCGATTACGACGGCCTTGGGCCCACTTGGTGGTCCTGTCTGACGTGCAGGTAGGTGGCGTCCAGGTACAGGTAGGGAAGCCCGTATGGTCCAAGCGCCTGTCCCTGGACGCGGCCACGTGCTCGTGAGGCCGGCGCAGGTGCGGCTCACTTCTGACTTCGATATGCCCGTCCCGGTGCCGAGGGCCTGGACCAGCTCGTCCACGGCCCGGGTGGAGGCCCCGTGTGTACGTCGGCCTCCATGACCACGGCGTAAAGGGCCTGGTCGATGCGCCGGCGCGGCTCCAAGATGGTGGGGAAGAAGATGCCTTTGCACAGCTTGGCGATGCCGAGCTCGATGTCGCCGGCCTTGGTCGAAAGCGTCCTCGGCCGGTGGCCGTTCGCTCGTTGGCCCTGGTCTCGGCCCGTTCGTAGAGCCCGGCGCCTATGGCCGCGGGGGCCTCGGCTCCGATCAGCTCTTGGCACACGAGACGGACGGCGTCACCGACAAGGTCGACGGCTTCGGCGCTCTTGAGGGCATTGGCGAGCTCGGACAGTGAAGCTTCCGCCAAGTACCCTCCGGACCTATCGGCGGCGGTTTGCCAACATTCCTGTACCTGAGGGACACGGTCCCGTACGAGCTAAGTGGTCGAGTCGCGGGCGCATCAACAGGCGACACGACCCTCCGCGGAGGTGCCAGGTACCCGTTATGAGTACAAAAGAACGTTGGCGATGGGCGGGTCGGCCATCGACTGGTGCCACTTGTCGACGGGGAGCTGGCTGGCAACGATCGTCCATCTTTACCCACCTGTGCGCCGTCAGCCCACACACCACAGCACCTCGAGTTCCCTCCCTCATCCCTCGGGAGCTACTGAACCTATCCTCTCGGCACCCGTAGCAAAGAACCGAGACAGGTAATCGGACGGCTCCAAGCGGCCGGGCGCCTAGGCTCCGAGCATGAGCGCGCCACTGACCAACGCTGCGGTTGCCTCCTGCCTAGCGGGCAGGAAGTTGCTCGAGCACCCGTTTTACCGTCGTTGGGACGCCGGAGAGGTCCCCCCGTCCGAGCTGTCCGCCTTATGACAGTGTTCCCCGACGCTTCGGTCATCGCGGCGGCCGATGCGTGGTGGAGCTTCCTCGACGAACGGGAGGCTGCTCGCGAAACACTTGCTGCCTAGTCGGGGTCGTGTCACCCACGAACGTCCGGGCACAAACGACGAGTTGACCGGGCCCTACCGTCGCGCGCTTGTCATCGAGATCGTCAGGATCGCCCGCCGAGGGACGATCACTACAGGACCGCTCGGTTACCGAGGCCATCCAAGCCTGGTTGCTGGCACCAGCCGACCGGCAGGGGTGGCATGAAAGGAGCTCCGATGGAAGAAGCTGATGGCCCCAGGCACGGCAGCCCCCGGGTCAGCATGCGCGACATTGCTCGACAGGCCGGCGTGTCACCCGCCACAGTGTCTGTGTTTCTTTCGGGAAAACGCCCCGTGTCACTTACCACCCGAGCTCGATTGGAGGCGGCGATCAAGATGCACGGCTACCGAGCCAATGCATCCGCCAGGGCTCTGGCTCACGGGCGGACGAACACGATCGGCTTGCTCATCCCTCCCCAGGGCAGTGCACTCTCAGCGTTTGCTGTCGAGTTCATCTCGTGCGTGGTCCAAGGCGCACAGGCGGCTGACTATGACGTGCTCGTGTCAACTTCGCTTGAGGAGCGCCAGGTTTTTGCCCGCCTAATCGAGGAACAGCGTGTCGACGGGATCATCCTGCTTGAGGTTTCGCTTGAGGACCAACGCGTTGACCGCCTCAAAGCGGCCGGTGTCCCCTTCGTGGCAGTTGGGCGCACCAGGCACCCTGACGGTTACACCTGGGTTGACATCGACTTCGAGGCATTAGCGCGAGCCTTTGTACGCCACCTTGCCGACTTACGGCATCGGCATATTGTCCTGTTCAACACCGAGGAAGCCCTGTACGCCCGCGGGTTCGGCCCGGCGTGTCGCGCTCAAGACGGGTTCCTCCAGGCGTGCGAGGAGCTCGGTGTCGATGGCCGGGTCGTTTACAGCGAAGTTAATCCCGAGTCGGGGCTCCGGGTAACTCAGGACTTGCTATCTGAGGGCCGCGACTTTACGGGTATCGCCGTGATCAACGATCATGCTCTTTGGGGGATCTACCAGGCTCTTGCCAGCGCCGGGCGCCGGGTACCACAAGACGTCTCGATTATCGCCCTGGCGGACTCCCGTTGGCCAGAGGCGCTGTCCCCGCGGCTGACGGCCGCGCACCACCCGGTCGAAGAGATGGCTGACGAGGCCGTACGGTTCTTGGTCCGCATTCTCGAAGACCGGGCGCACCCGCCTGTCAGCCGCTTGCTACAGCTACCGATCATCCTGCGTGAGTCCACGGCCGCGGCGCCCTAGCGCCTACCGCAACCGACCGGTCTCCCGAAGGTCCCGGTGCCGGGCGCGACCGCGCCTCGGCGACCCATGAGCGCGAAGCGGACGCGCGGGCCGGGTAACCGGGGACGATGCTCGGGCCCCTCTGGGCCTTAGCGCTTCGGCCCTACTGTCAGCGGCAGGCAAGCTGTTAGTCCCGAGGACCCTAGTGGCCCACTCATACGGGTCCCGTAGTCAAACCGGTTAGATAACCCTTGACCTGGGCGCCCTCATCGGCTAAGGTTAGCCGACAACATGCGGTTCGACTTCCAATATGCAGTCGACAAACCGGGCACCACAAGCCCTCTCCCGCTACCCGGCGAGGTGCGCACAGTGGCTGGGGCCCGAGGATGTGCGGCGTACCATCACGTGCTCCCACGGCCAACGATGCAACGTCACCGGGAGGGGCCCATGAACGCGCACGATTGACCGCCACATCCGCTCTGGCAAACGAACCGAGCGGCATCTCGTGCATAGCCCTGCGACCGTCCCGGTCCGCCAGCGCCTAAAGCAAGCCTTCCTGCCTGACGACGGCGTCGGAGGGGCTGCCATCGTCCAGAGTGGGCCCCGGCAGGACTCTCCGATCGGTCGGTCTGATGCCCGTCTGACGCTTCCACGGACAGGCGCATTACATCGTGGCTGGGGCTCGGAGTAGGGGGGCCCTTCGCAGTCGCAACCATTATCACGCAACCGAGGACACCGTGACGTCTCTTTTCCCCCAGGCTGACGACGAGATCGCCATGCCGAGGTTTATCAATGATGACCAGGCTCTGACCTGGCGCTCTGGGCCGGAACTGGTGCGGATTGAGCCCTGGGGCAACGACAGCTTGCGCGTCCGGGCCACGCTCGGCGCTCTGTCAGAAGGCCATGGTGCCCTAACGGCACGACCGCCAGCGCGGGCCGTACTAAAGCAGGAGCATGACACGGCGACAATAACAGTCGGAGCCATATCCGCAACGGTCGATGCGGTGGGGCACATCCGGTTCCTGCGGACAGATAACGCAACCGAACTGCTGGCTGAGAAGCCCATCCACTTTTGGTGGCCAGGCCCGCGCAACTTCACCGCCACAGGCAACGGCTACCAGCAGCTCGAACAGTCCTTTGCCGCTTATGAGGAAGAACGGCTCTTCGGGTTGGGCCAGCACACCCATGGGCGTCTGGATCAAAAGGGCATGGTGCTCGACCTGGTACAACGCAATGCCGAAGTCAGTATCCCTTTTCTCTTATCGAACCGAGGGTACGGTTTCCTCTGGAACAACCCGGCTCTCGGCCGCGTCGAACTTGGGCGCACGGCAACGCGTTGGGTATCGGACAGTGCTCGGCAGATCGATTATTGGGTCACCACGGGATCTCCAGAGCAAGTTATGGCCCGTTATGCCGACGTCACCGGCCACGCGCCGATGCTGCCTTCGTGGGCCGCTGGTTTCTGGCAGTCGAAGCTTCGCTACCGTACCCAAGAAGAGCTATTGGAGGTGGCGCGAGAGTACCACCGTCGCGGACTACCCCTTGCTGTCATCGTTGCGGACTTCTTCCACTGGACTCAGCTCGGCGACTGGCGTTTCGAACCGAGCGAGTGGCCTGACCCTCAAGCCATGGTCGCCGAACTATCGGACCTCGGGGTCCGCCTGATGGTATCGGTGTGGCCCTCGGTGGGCGTCATGTCGTCGAACTACCAGCCCATGCTGAACGCTGGCCATTTTATCGCTACTGAACGCGGTGCCCCTCATCATGCTGACTGGCCCGACCGCCATGCGAGCACCCGCTTGCCTGTCGCCTTTTATGATGCCAGCAACCCTGACGCTCGTGCGTACCTCTGGGACCAATTGTACGCGAACTATTACCGCTATGGCATCAAAGTCTTCTGGTTGGACGCCTGCGAGCCTGAACTTAAGCCAGGCCACGTCGAGAACCTACGCCTTGCTGCTGGGCCAGGAAGAGAAGTCTTGAACCGTTACCCGGCCGACCATGTGCGCACCATTTACGACGGCATGCTCAGCGCTGGAGAGCGTGACGTTGTTACCTTGGTACGCTCGGCCTGGGCCGGGAGCCAGCAATGGGGGGCCTTTCTGTGGTCTGGGGATATCCCGGCCACGTTCGAGTCCTTGGCTACCCAGATCCGTGCCGGCCTGAATGTGGGGCTCTCGGGTATCCCCTGGTGGTCGACTGATATCGGCGGCTTCCACGGAGGTGACCCGGGCAACCCAGAGTACCGGGAGCTTATTGTCCGTTGGTTCCAGTACGGGGTGTGGTGCCCCCTCTTCCGGCTCCATGGGGACCGTCTCCCTCGTAGCCCGCTTTCTCAAGCCATGTCGGGCGGGCCTAACGAGGTGTGGTCGTACGGGGATGAGGTCTACGCCATCTTGGCCGACATCTTGCAGCTCCGGGAACGCATGAAGCCCTACGTTCTAGAACAGATGGCTTCGGCCGCCGAGCGCGGAACCCCCCCTATGAGGCCCCTTTGGTACGACTTCCCCGACGACACCACTGCGTGGACAGTCGAGGACCAATACCTCTTCGGGCCCTCCGTGCTCGTGGCGCCGGTCACCAGCCTCGGCGCACGGTCCCGACAGCTATATCTACCCGGAGACGGAGTTTGGACTGACGCCTATACCCATGACCGCCTTGGTGGTGGGCAATGGGCAACCGTCGCCGCGCCGCTCGAACGTATACCTGTGTTCCTCCGAGATGGGGCACCCGAGCTCCCGTCCTTCTACCCACCCTCGGCACGCGCGTCGGGTAATGGACCTGTTTCACCGCAAAATTGATCGTCTTGTTGTCGTAGAAAGGGGGATATCTCGAAATACCTTGTTACAATTTGGCACCCCGGGCGTACCGTCTGGGCCACTTCTCCGACCGCACGTTCTCCACCGAATTCTGTCGTACAACACCACCGAAAAGGGGTAACTGCCAATGGTACCGAACAACAGCCTTCGACAGGGCCGCCGTGGCGCTCTGCCTGGCAAACATATTGCTGCTGCCGCGGGCGCGTGCAGCCTGATATTCGGGCTGACCAGCGCTCCCGCAGGCGCGTCCACCATGAGACCAGCTCTGAGCGGGACGCTTACGATGAACGTCTTCACATTTACCACGCCTGTCATGCAGCCTGTTATCGCCGCGTTCGAAAAGCTCAACCCGGGCGTGACGATCAAGGC
>DATJST010000237.1:0-4685 GCA_035503975.1 Acidimicrobiales bacterium
GCGGCGTCGACTACGGCCGTGAGCAAGCCGACCAGGGGGGCGCGCTGAGGCAGGGGGACGTTCCAGGGCAGGAGGATCTTGACGGCGTCAGCGCCCAAAGCGGCCGCCGCGTTGACGCTGGAGATCATCGCGCTCACCCCGTTGGGCCCTGCGTTCCAATAGGAGTCGATCGTGAGGAGCCGGGCAGGGGCGTCGCGCCGGGCGAAAAGGGGCGCACTGTGAGCCGCCACGCCCGGCCCGATGAGGAAGCCGTCGCAGCTCAGGGTGGCGAACCGAGCCAACGCAGCGACAGGGTCCTCCAGTCCCTCCACACGGCCGAGCATGCTGCCGTGGTCAAGGGGCAGCACGACAGTTTTGCCGTCGCTGCCGAAAATGCGGCCCATCCGGTACTGCTTGCCGGCTTGGGCGGGGGAAGTGGGTGCCGTAATCCTGGGTGTCGTCACGGCGCGACTCTACCGGTGGGCGCCGGCTAGCGGGGCGTGCCCGGAGGGCAACGCAGTTTGGCACGCCCCCGAAGCTACGGGCGTGTTAGTTTTACACGCGAAGAGGATGACAACGTTGTCGCGCCCACCTGGGGAGCCGGCCGCGGCGGCGGTGCGGCCGCCCCTCTGAACGGAGGTACTTGTGCTGAGACCAGTAGAGCTGGGGCCGAACCAACCGAGGATGTTTTACCGTGGCGGAGAGGCGATCGCCGAGTTCAGGGGCCTCCCAGTGGCGGACGGTTTCCGGCCTGAGGACTGGGTGGGATCGGCCACGGCCCGCTTCGGTTCCGACCGAGACGGGCTGTCGCGGCTGCCCGACGGGGGCTACCTCGTCGAAGCCATCGAAGCCGACCCCGAGGCGTGGTTGGGGCCCGAGCACGCGCGGTACTTCGGGGCGTCGCCGGCACTTCTCGTGAAGCTGCTCGACGCGGGCGAGCGCCTCCCGGTACACGTGCACCCGCCCCGCGACTTCGCGTTGCGCCACCTCGGTTCGCGTCATGGCAAGACCGAGGCTTGGGCGGTGCTGGGCACCCGCGGGGCGGAGCCGGCGGTCTACCTCGGCTGGGTGCGCGACGTCGAGACCGAAGAACTGTCCGGCTGGGTGAACAGGCAAGAGGTTGCCACCATGCTGGCTCACCTGCACGTACTACACGTAGGGCCAGGCGATACGGTCCTGGTACCCGCGGGCACGCCTCACGCCATCGGGGAAGGCGTCTTCGTCCTCGAGCTCCAGGAGCCGACCGATTACTCGATAATGCTCCAGACTGAAGGCTTCGACATGGGCGGCTCGGCCGGTGACCTCGGTCTCGGTCGGGACCTCGCCGTTTCCTGCGTGCGCGAAAAGGAGCTTACGCCAGGTGCCCTCGAGGAGCTGAGGGGGCGTGTCCCCGGCTACGGCCAGGTCGATGGCCGCGTGGCCGGCCCGGGCAGAAGTGTCCTGCCTGTGAGCGCCAACCCCTACTTCAGGGCGCACCATGTCGCGGGACCTGGCGGCGAGCTTGCCGCGTCGTTCTCCGTAGTGGCCGGCTTGCGAGGCGAGGGGTCGGTCCAGGGCGACGGTTGGGAGGCGGATGTCCGAGCCGGGACGACCATGGTGGTCCCCTGGGCGGCTGGCGCGGCCAAAGTGCACGGGGAGCTGGAGCTGCTCCAGTGCCTGCCGCCGCGGCCCGAAGATGCCGCCAAGGACGCACCGGCCGGCTAACGGCGCAGAGCACGCTCGAAAGGCCGCCGTCTCAGGGCCGAACAAGTAGAGGGCAGGGTCGGGTGCTGATAAGTGCTGAGCGGCTCAGCGTCAGGTCTGAGCTCGACTGCTACTGGCCGGGCGTCACGGCCGCGCCCGTCAGGGTGATCGGCATCCCGAGGCGCGCGGGCAAGGCGAGCTCGTTCACGGGTGGTCGGCAAGGCTCTCGGCGACGGCCTCGGGGTCGTCGCAGCCGACCACGAGCTCGTCGAAGTTGGCGTCACGGAGCCTGACCCTTACCCCCCGTTGCTGGTCGTGGTGGACGGCCGCAAAGGTCTTGCTGCCATCAGCGTGGAACGTCCCGATATAGAACCTGCCTGGCCAAGCGGCGCCCACCGACTTCCACCCGGGGACGGCATGGCGCACATCGTCCAAAATCTCGACGCCGGCTATGGCCGACAAAGGTATGTGCAGGTCGCCGTGGGCGGCTTCGAGTTTCTCGGCCGCGCTAAGCGATACCACCAGCTCGCCGTCGCCCTCGATCAGTTCGGCCATCTGGTCGTACATTACCCGGCTCGAGAACCAGCGCGAGCCGAGCTGGGGGGCAAATTAGATCGGGCTTGACGATGGGCCTGCTCTGCTGCACAGTGGTTTTGTGGAAGACGTGCACGAGGTTGCGACCACATACGCTGGCTATTTCCCGGCTGTATATATGCGCTTCCATCGCCGCGACGGTAAGCGCGCGGGGCTCACAAATGCCTCCCGGGCCGTGCTCCAGCACCTCGCCTTGGCCGGACCGCTCACCGTTGGCGAGCTGGGCGAGCACCTGGGGAGGGCGCAGTCCGTCGTGAGCGAGATCGTGAGCCAACTCGCAGCCAAGGGCTTGCTCGAACGCCAAACCGACCGGCACGACCACCGGCGGCGCCTCATCTGGCTTTCCGACCAAGGCAAAGAGGAAATGCAACGTGATCGCCAGGTGTTGTCGGTTGAACTGTTGGAACGCGCCCTCGCCGCTATGGCCAGCGATGAGCGGGCCGCCCTGGTGCGAGCTACGAGCGCCCTCTTGCGTGCCGACGGGGACGCTCACCGGTAACGACGGGGCCGCTCACCGGTAACTTGGCGAAACTCTGGGCTTTGGACAAGCAAAGGAGAACTGATGACCAGTACACCGACATGTGAAAGCTGTGGTATGCCCATCGAGTCCGGGCGGTACTGCTCGTACTGCACCGACGAGCGAGGCGAGCTGCAGTCATTCGACGAGCGGTTTGCCCGCATGGTGGAATGGGAAATGCGTCGCCGCCCGGAGGCGGAACGGGGCGAGGTCGAAGTGGCCACCCGGGCGTACATGGCCCGGATGCCGGCGTGGCGGGACAGGCCAGAGTTATAGAACTGGGGCCGGGGCGGGCGCGCATGGGCCCGCGGGTACGGGCGCGCCGCAGGCTTGCCGGGACGGCACGAGCGGGCACGAGCGGGCTTGCCGGGACGGCACGAGCAGTGAGCCCAAGGTTCAGACTTGAATTGAGACCGAGTCTCAGTGTATACTCATCTGCATGAGCTCAAACCACATCCGCAGGAGCGTAGAGACCGTCCTGGCGGCAGCCGCCGCTGGGCTCTTTTTGGCCGTGCCCGCGCTGGCCGGACCTGCGCTGGCGGGCACCGGCGAGCTGGCGGCCGCCTCGCCGTCCAGCGTGGTGGTCGCGGTCGGTGCCGAAAACGAGTACGCCAACGTGATCGCCCAGATCGGCGGCCCTTACGTGAGCGTCACAGCCATCATGAGCAACCCCAACACGGACCCGCACGAGTTCGAGGCGAGTGCCAGCGTGGCGGAGATAGTCAGCAAGGCTGAGCTGATCGTACAAAATGGGGTGGGCTACGACACCTTCATGCAACGCATCGAGGCGGCCAGCCCGCGCCGAGGCCGCGACGTGATAGTGGCCCAGCAACTCGACGGGTTCTCAAGCAACATATTCAACCCACATCTCTGGTACAACCCCAAAACGATGCCGCTGGTGGCTGCGGCGGTGGCCTCCGACCTGTCCAAGCTGGAGCCCGCGCACGCGGCCTACTTTGCCGCCAACGACCGTGCCTTCGTCCGCTCGCTGCAACCGTGGCTGGCGGCGGTCGCCAACTTCAAGCATCATTTCGACGGTACGCCGGTTGCTGTCACCGAGCCCGTGGCCGACTACATGCTCCAAGCCGCGGGAGCCGACATCAGGACCCCCGACTCGCTCCAGGCAGCGATCATGAACGGCACAGATCCTTCCCCGCAAAACATCAGCCTCGAGGAGAGCCTCATCTCCCGGCATGAAGTCAAGGTGTTCCTTTACAACCAACAGGTGACGGACAGCCTGACCTCCACCTTCCTCTCCGACGCGCACCACTCCCACGTACCTGTCGTGGGGGTCTATGAGACAATGCCGGTGCCCGGTTATGACTACCAGTCGTGGATGTTGGCCGAGGTGGACGCGCTGCAAGCCGCTGTGACGCGGGGCACCTCGACGGAGCGGCTTTGAGGAGCGCCGGGGCTGTAGCCGCAGTGCCCAGCGAGGCCGGTGGCACTTCGCCGGCCCCTCCGGCGCTACAGGTGGAACACCTGTCCGTGTCGATCGGCGGGCGCGAAATCCTGCGTGACGTGACGTTTTCGGTCGCTGCGGGCGAGGTCACCGGGCTCATCGGTATGAACGGAGCGGGCAAGACCACCCTGCTGCGCGCCATATTGGGCCTCCAGCCGGTCAGTTCGGGCCGGGTAGCGGCAGCCAGCGGCCGGCCGGGGCGGCGTTCGATCGGCTACGTGCCCCAGAAGGTGCTCCTCGACCCCGACCTCCCGGTGCGGGCGAGGGACCTGGTGGCCCTCGGAGCCGACGGGGCGCGCCTTGGGATCCCGCTGCGTTCGTCCGCCAAACGCGCGCTGGTAGAAGAGCTCTTGGCCGCAGTCGATGGTTTGGCTCTGCTGGACAAGCGGGTTGGCGCCATGTCCGGCGGGGAGCAACAAAAAGTCCTCATCGCTCACGCCCTGGCCCGCC
>DATJST010000238.1:0-8979 GCA_035503975.1 Acidimicrobiales bacterium
CGAGCTTGTTGGTCCATGGCATACAGCCAACACCGTGCCACCGACGGTTAAGCACTCAATGCTGGCAGGACTGGGTGCTCGTCGTGACGCTTGTTGTCGCCCCGCTGGTGACGCTTGTTGTCGCCGCGCTGGTGCGGTGGCGCACTGCCTTGAGGAGGGCCGCGGCCTTCTGCTGCCGGTTTAGCCGAATAGGGGCTTGCTGGTGGGGCATCGGGGCGATAAAGTGGGTCCTAGTGGAGCAGAGGGGCGACATCAACCCTGACTTGAAGGCAGGAACCGCTAGTGGAGCCGTTGTACGGGAGCTTCGAGCACTCCCTGGACAGCAAGGGGCGCGTGATCGTCCCCGCACCGCTGCGCGGCGCCTTCGAGCGCAACAAGGACGCCGCCGTGGTCTCGTGCTACCTGGAGCGCTGCCTGGCGGTGTGGCCGCCGGGCGAGTTTGGCCACCGGCTGGCGATGGCGATGGCGGCACAGGACCTGGGCCAGGAACAGCGCCAGATGGCGCGCGCCCTCACCGGCTATTCGACGAAAGTGGACATCGACACCCAGTGGAGGATCACCGTACCGGCCCCCTGGCGGGAGTACGCCGGCCTGGACGGCGAAACACCGGTGATGGTCGTCGGCGTGCTCGACCGGATCGAGCTGTGGCGCGCCGACATGTGGCGGGAGAAGATGGCGCCGAGCATGGAGGGCCTGGCCAATGGGACAAGCCGGCTCTTTTCGCCATTGACGGCGGCCTCGCCGGCCCTCGCCGACCCCATGTTCGCGGCAATGCCCATTGGTCCCGCCGGGCCGTCCGTGCCGCACTCGCCCGGGGTGGCCCTGCCGCCAACCAGGCCCGCCCCCGGCCCCAGCTCCGCCTGATAGTGAACCCAGCTCGCCTCGCGGCACAAAGCGGCACCGAGCCCCATACGCAGCCCCTTGACCAGCAAGCCGGGGGTCCCCTTCTCCACCCGCCCAGCCCTATGTACCCGGGGAGAAAACCCGGGACAATGCTGGCCGAGGGGCTGCGCATGGGGCTACATGACGAGCCGAGCTCGGGCCCATCAGGCGGCGCGCCACCCGACGGGCCCGGAGCCGCCGAGGACCGAGGACCAGCCATCGAGCCCGCCCGACCTGCGCCCCATGTGCCTGCGCTTCCCGCTCCGGGCCGGACCGCCTCCGCCGAGACCATCTTCGCCCACCGGCCGGTCATGCTGGCAGAGGTGGTCGAGCTGTTCGGCGCTCCATCGGTCCCGCCGGGCGTTGTGCTGGACGCCACAGTCGGTGCCGGCGGTCATGCCCGTGCGCTCCTCGAGGCGTACCCCGAGTTGCGCATCGTCGGGCTCGACCAGGATCCTGACGCCGTCGCCGCCGCCACGCGGGCACTCGCCGGCTCCCCGGGGCGAGCCACCGTCACCAAGGCGCGTTTCGACGAGCTTGGCGAGGTCCTGGACAGCCTGGGCGTGCCGAGCTTGGCGGGTGCGTTGTTCGACCTCGGGGTGAGCTCGCCCCAGCTGGACAGCCCCGCTCGCGGCTTCAGCTTCCGCGCGGAAGGGCCATTGGACATGCGGATGGACCCGAGCCAGGGCCAGACCGCCGCCGAGCTCATCGCTACGAGCAGCGAAGCCCAACTCGCCCGCCTGTTCAGTGAGCACGGCGAAGCGCGGTTCGCCCACCGCATCGCGGCCGCTGTCGTCGCCGCCCGGCCCATCCGCACTACCCAGGCGCTTGCCGACCTGGTAAGTGCGGCAGTGCCGGCTGCCGCCCGGCGCCGGGGCCATCCCGCCAAGAGGGTGTTCCAAGCGCTCCGCGCTGCCGTCAACAGCGAGCTCGTGGTGCTCCCGCGAGCTATCGATGCCGCTATGCGCCGCCTGGCCCCGGGTGGCCGCATCGTCGTCATTTCCTACCACTCGGGTGAGGACAGGCTGGTCAAGCAGCAGTTCAGCGAGGCCGCGACCGGCGGTTGCACGTGCCCGCCGGGCTTGCCCTGCGTGTGCGGCGCCGTGCCGCGGGCCCGCCTGCTCAACCGGGGGGCGCGCATGCCGACGGCGGAAGAACTCGCGGCCAACCCGCGTGCTCGCAGCGCGCGCTTGCGTGCGGCTGAGGCGCTCGGTCCCGAGCCGGCGCCAATCTCACGGAAAGAAGGGCGGTAACTGTGAGGCCAGCCGGACGGAGGCAGTACGCCGGTCGCGAAGAGCCTTTGCCAGACGCTGACGACCTGCTCCACGATGCTGAGCGCGCGCCCCGTACCGAAGAGGGCGCCCCGGCCGAGCGGCCACAGCTGTACCTGGTCCGCCGTGCACCGCGCCGGCGCCGCACGCGGCACCTGTTCGTGCCTGCGGTGATAGGGGCCCTCGCGGCGGTCTCTATGGGCCTCGTCGCCCTCCATGTCCTCATCGCCGAGAACCAGTTCAAACTGGACAACCTCCAGGACCAGGCCAACGCCGCGCAGTCCAGTTACGAGCATCTCCGGCTCGGTGTCGCGCAGCTCGAGTCTCCGGCTCGGATCGTCTCGGTCGCCGAAGGCCAGCTGGGCATGCAACAACCGGCTTCCATCACCTACCTGCCGGCCACGTCGGTGGCGCCCGCGGGCGGCGGGGCTGGGATAGCCAACCCGACCTCGGGCGGTTCGGTAACTGGGGGTGCTGTCACCGCGCCGGCAGGGGACGCGGACTGGCCTTCGATCAAGCCATACCTGAGCGGTAGCCCGTGACGCGCCCGCCTGGCACGGGGGCCGGGCGGCGACCACGGCCGAGGAGTGCCTCTGGGGAGGGCCTGGGCCCTGGCCGTCCCCAGAGGCGCACCAGGAGCGGGACTGCGCACCCGCCCCACCCGCCCCGGTCGCGCCGTGCGTGGCGCTACGTGCTCGCAGTCGCGGCGATGGTGGCCTGCCTGGGCGGCATCCTCACCCGGCTCTTATTGGTACAGGGTATTGATGCCGCCTGGTACCAACGGGCGGCTAGCTCCGAGTATGTCCACGAGATCTCTTACCTGGGTGAACGCGGCGCCATCTTGGACCGCAACGGTTACGAACTGGCCATGTCGGTTCCCATGACCACCGTCGTGGCCGACCCTTATATGGTGCAAAACCCGCGGGCCGAGGCGGCTGCGCTGTCGCGCATATTGGACCTGCCTCAGGGGGGACTGCAGAGCGAGCTTAGCGAGCAAAGCGGTTTCGTCTACCTCGCCCACACCATTCCCGATGCCATGGCCGCCAAGGTCGAAAAGCTCATAAACAACAATTCCGTCCCCGGCGTCTACACCATCCAAGAACCGAAAAGGTTTTACCCTACCGGCCAGCTCGCGGCCCCCCTGTTGGGCATCGTCGGCACCGATGGGGACGGCTTGTCCGGCCTCGAGTACAAGTACAACTCGTTGTTGAAGGGCACAGCCGGCCAGTTGGTCGATGACGTCGACCCGGCCGGCGACCCCATCCCGGGCGGCCTGCAGCAGTACCGGGCTCCGTTGCGGGGCGACGACCTCGTGCTCGCCATCGACGAACCCCTCCAGTACGAGACCGAGGAAGCCTTGGCCCGCGCGCTGGTAGCCGCCCAGGCGCAAAGTGGGATGGCTCTCATTGAGGATTCACGCACAGGTGAACTGCTCGCGGTCGCCGACCTGACGATGCCCTCGGCCTCGGAGCCCGGGACGCTGAACGAGCCTCCCGCGCTGCCGGAGTGGTTCGTCCCACCTTCGGACGGGGCCGGTAGCACCACCACAACCAGGGACCTAAAGGCGGCGCAGCCGGTCGAGGCCCCGAACGCGTCGGCGTTTACTGAGGTTTACGAACCAGGCTCGGTGGAAAAACTCGTTACGCTCTCGGGCGCCCTGTCCTCTGGCGTCATAACCCCGACCGAGCAGTTCAATGTCCCCGGCGCCTACGACGTCGCGGGGACTACGTTCTATGACGCCTGGTGGCACCCCACGCTTTACTGGACCGCCTCCGACATCCTGGCTCACTCGTCGGACATCGGGACAATCGAGATAGCCCAGAAGATGGGCATGCCCACGCTCCTCCACTACATTTACGATTTCGGCTTCGGCCGGGTCAGCGACGTTGATTTTCCTGGCGAATCGCCGGGGATCGTGCCAGGGCCTGCAGACTGGTCGGGCACGACGATCGCCACGGTGCCCATCGGGCAGGGCATGGCCGTGACCGCGCTCCAGATGTTGAGCGCCTACAACGCGATTGCCAATGGAGGCATGTACATTGCCCCCCGACTGGTTGACGGGTACGTCAATGCACAAGGAAAAGAGGTGCTGTTCCCCGAGCCCAAGCCGCGGCGCGTGGTAACCAAGTTAGTGGCGGACGAAATGACCTCCATGCTCGAAGGCGTGGTGCGTGTGGGGACTGGCCAGGCCGCGAGCCTCACGCCGTACACGGTCGCGGGCAAAACCGGTACCGCCCTCGTGCCGTCGGGAGGCAGTTACATCCCAGGGTTTTTTGTGTCGAGCTTCGCGGGTTTCGTCCCCGCCGAGGACCCGGCGATCACCGCCATGGTCGTCGTGGTGGGGACTCACCAGTACGGGGCCGAGGCCTCCGCCCCGGTGTTCGCGATGATCTCCCGCGACGCCTTACAAGCGCTCGGCATCCCACCGCACCGGGCAGAGCCACCGATGGCTGGCGTGCCGGAGGCGACGCCCTACGGCGGCGAGGGAGAAGCGGCCGGCGGTCCGTTGCCTGGTTTGACCGGCACGCCTGATGTGGTGACGCCAGGGGGCCGCGCTACGACGTCCACGAGCGCTCCGGCAGCGACGACCACCGTTCCCGACAGCGCCACGGCGTCCACGCCCGCCGCCACGACGACCGTGCCCGCCGCCACCACGACCACGCCCGCGCCCGCCGCCACGACGACCGTGCCCGCCGCCACCACGACCACGCCCGCGCCCGCCGCCACCACGACCACGCCCGCGCCCGCGGGCACGACAACGACGACGGTCACGCCCGCGGCGACGACCAGCACGTCCGCGGCGACGACCAGCGCGCCCGCGGGCACGACAACGACGACGGCCACGCCCGCCGCCACCACGGTCCCGCCCGCCGCCACCACGACCGCGCCCGCCGCCACCACGACCGCGCCCGCCGCCGCCGCCGCCACCACGACCACGCCCGCGGCGACGACCAGCACGCCCGCCGCCACCACCACGACGGTGGCCGCGTCCGCTGCCACCACGACCGTGCCCGCGGCCACCACCACGACGACCTCGGCCGCAGTGACCAGCACCGTGCCCGCGGCCACAACAGTGGCCGTCTCAGGCACTGCGCCCGCTGCCACCACGACCACCGAGCCGACCTCGACCGCCGACCTGGTACCCCCGGGCCACTAGGGTCGGGGGAGCTTGACTGGGCCTGCGGTGCACCTGCGGACGTTGCTTGCCGCCGCCGGCCTCGGCAACGCCGAGGTCTTTGTCCACGGTGCCGGGCCTGAACACGCCGGGTTCGGGCCGAGCGATCCTTACGGGGACGGCCGTGAGGGCCCGGTCGTGACGGGAGTGGTCATGGCCTCGGCTGAGGTAGGCCCCGGTTCACTGTTCGCTTGTGTGAAGGGAGCGCGGGCGGACGGCCACGACTTCGCGGCCGATGCCGTGCAGCGTGGTGCGGCGGTACTGCTGTGCGAGCGGCGTCTCTCCCTCGGTGCCCCCCAGGTCTTGGTGCCCTCGGTGCGCCGAGTGATCGGCCCGGTGGCCGCTGCCTTCTGGTCGCACCCAGCCTCGTCCATGAGGGTCGTCGGCGTTACCGGCACTAACGGCAAGACAACGTTGTGCGCTCTGCTGGCGTCGATCTTCGATGTCGCGGGCTGGCGCACCGGGGTGATCGGCACACTGACCGGCGAACGGACGACCCCTGAGGCCCCGGCGTTGCAGCAGCGCCTGGCCGAGCTGCGGGAGAGTGGGTCGCGAGCCGTCGCCATGGAGGTGTCCTCGCACGCCCTCGACCAGTTCCGGGTGGCTGGAACCGAGTTCGCCGCTGCCGTGTTCACCAACTTGAGCCAGGACCATCTCGACTACCACGAGGACATGGAGAGCTACTTTGAGGCCAAAGCGAAGCTGTTCACGCGGGAACAGGTGCACTTAGCGGTCGTCAACCGGGCCGACCCGTGGGGCGCCCGCTTGGTCGAACGCCTGGCGGGCGGCCCCGTGCCCCTGGCGACGTTCAGCCCGGACGAGGCTTCCGACGTCGTGCTCGGGCTGCAGAGCGCTTCGTTCGCGTGGCGGGGCGAGCAGCTCGAGCTGGCCATGGGCGGGCGCTTCAACGTCACCAATGCCGTCGCTGCCGCCCTTACGGCGCGTGAGCTTGGGCTCGGTTGGGACGCCGTGGCCGAGGGCCTGGCCACCGTGGCGCCGGTCAAGGGCCGCTTCGAGGCCGTCAATGAGGGCCAACCCTTCGCTGTCCTGGTGGACTTCGCCCATACCCCGGCGGCCCTGGCGGAAGCGCTGACGGCGGCCCGAGAGCTGGCCTCCGGTAAGTCCGCCTCGGCAGGCATGCCCGACGCCCACGTCGCCGCCACCGCCGCCGGCCACCCCGCCGGCCCCGGCCACCCCGCCGGCCCCGGCCACCCCGCCGGCCCCGGCCACCCCGCCGGCCCCGGCCACCCCGCCGCCCCCGGCCGTGTGATCATCGTCTTCGGCGCCGGTGGGGACCGCGACCGGGCCAAACGGCCGCTGATGGGACGTGTGGCCGAGGATCTGGCCGACGTAGTCGTGATCACCTCCGACAACCCCCGTTCGGAGAAGCCGCTCACCATAATCGAGGAAGTGGCGAGCGGGCTGCAGCGTGCTGACCCGCTCGTCGACGTCGACCGCGGGCAGGCAATAGCCGAGGCCATCGCCATGGCCGGCGCCGGGGACGTGGTCCTCATCGCCGGTAAGGGCCATGAGACCGGGCAGGACTTCGGCGGTGGCAGGGTCGAGCCCTTCGACGACTTCGAGGTGGCGCGTGCTGCCTTGCGGTCGCACGGCTACCACGGGCGAGAGGACGGCGAGGCAGGTGAGGTGCACCAAGGGCACGCCGGGCACTGGGCGCGCGGCCACTGGCGCCACCACGGTGAAAAGCGGTGAAGGCGCTCCTGATCGCGGGTGGGGTATCCCTGCTCGTCGCCATGCTCGGCACGCCGCTACTGATCAGCGAGCTGCGAGTGCGCGGGATCGGCCAGCGGATCCGCGAAGACGGGCCCTCGGGGCACTTCTCCAAGGCGGGTACCCCGACCATGGGCGGCTTCGCGATCATCGTCGCCGGCCTTGTCGGCTACAGCGTCGCCCACGTCTCGGCTACCTTCACCACCCGGGGCCTCATCGGTATGGCCACGGTGTGCGCGGCCTCGTTGGTGGGCTTCGTGGACGACTGGCTGAAGGTCACCCGCCAGCGCAGCCTGGGCCTCAACAAGCGGGCCAAGATCGTCGGGCTGCTCATAGTGGCGATCGCCTTCTCGGTTACCGCGGTGCTGTGGTTGAAAGTCGACACCCACCTGTCGTTCACCCGCTTCAACTCCATCGGGCTGCAGTTGGGCCGCGTCGGCTGGGTGGTCCTTGCGGTCCTGCTCATCGTCGGCAGCGCCAACGCCGTCAACCTGACCGATGGCCTGGACGGGCTGGCGTCGGGCTCGTCTGCCTTCACGTTCGTGACCTTCACCGTCATCGGCTTTTACCAGTTGCGCCACGAGGTCATGTACCGCAACCCGGCGTCGCTCGACGAGGCCGTGATGGCGGCCGCCATGACTGGGGCCTGCGCCGGCTTCTTATGGTGGAACGCCGCCCCGGCCCGCATCTTCATGGGCGACACGGGATCGCTCGGCATCGGCACCGCCGTGGCCGTGCTCGCCCTGCTGGAGAACGTCGACCTGCTCCTGCCCGTGATCGGCGGGCTCTACGTGCTCGAGACCCTATCGGTGATGGTCCAGGTGGCGAGCTTCCGCATGTTCGGGCGACGGGTGTTCCGCATGGCGCCCTTCCATCACCACTTCGAACTGCAGGGCTGGCCCGAGACGACCGTCATAGTGCGCTTCTGGATCCTGGCCGGTGCGTTCACGGCACTGTCGCTCGGGGTCTTTTATGCCGACTTCCTGGCCCACGGCGGCACGGCATGACGTGGTCGCCTCCCGGTGCGGCGCTCGTGGTCGGCTATGGCCTGACCGGCCGGGCCGTGTCGGCATGGTTGTCGGGGCACGGCTGCCGGGTGACCGTCATCGAGGACGACCCCGCCTTTCGCCCGCCCGCCCGCAGCGGCGACCCGGGTGAGCTGGTGTTCGAGCACTGCCCCACGCCCGTCCGGGCCGCCGAGCTGGTGCGCCAGGCCGCTCTGGTGGTGCCGAGCCCCGGGGTCCCCGTTGCACACCCGGCCCTGGTCGCGGCCGACCAAGCGGCGACCGAGGTGGTGAGCGAGGTGGAACTTGCTTGGCGCGCCCTGGCACCGCCGGCCCAAGTCGTGGCCATAACCGGCACGAACGGAAAGACGACGGTCACCAACCTGGTCGCCGCCATGCTCCGGGCCTCTGGCCGCGACGCCGTCGAAGCCGGCAACGTCGGTTTCCCGCTCATCACCGCCGTCGACCAGCCGGGCCGGGACAGAGGCAGCGTGCTCGTGGTCGAGGTGTCCTCCTTCCAGCTGCATTACGCCCGGGAGTTCCGGCCCGACGTGAGCTGCTGGCTCAACTTCGCACCCGACCACCTTGACTGGCACCCGGACCTCGAGCACTACGCCCGTGCCAAAGCCCGCATTTGGGCCAACCAGGGCGCGGGCAGCACCGTCGTCGTGAACGGTGACGACACGGGTGTGATGACCGCGCTGGCGACATGGCCGCCGCGTGGCCCGACTGTCCCCGCGCCCCCGTACAACAGCCCCGCGCTGCCGCCGGGCTCCAAGCCCACGGCAGCGCAGGTAGTGACCTTCGGGACCGGCGCCCGTGGGGCTGCCGCGCCCGCGCCGGCGTGGGCAATCCGGCCCGACCGCGTCGAAGGACCTGGCGGCATCGTCATAAAGGCTGCGGACCTGCCGCGGGC
>DATJST010000239.1:0-4012 GCA_035503975.1 Acidimicrobiales bacterium
CTTCGATGACCTGCTCGGGCCACCCACGGCTTCTGCCGAGCTGCAGGCGCCCGCCCGAGATGAGGTCAGCCGAGCCGGCATCCTCGGCCCTCTAGACGCATTTTCCGCACCATAGGCCGGTAGCGGGCAGACGGTTCTGGCTAGTTGTGCCTGCGGTGCTGGGTTTTCTGCACTCCAGGTGGGTTGAAGAGCTCGGGTGCGTTGTGCCAACACTCAGAAGAACATCCTTGTAATTCGGTTTTGCCTGCTGCTATCGTTGTGCCAACGATGTACGCGAGGGTCAAGAACGTCCGTAGAGGAGACCAGGTCCACCAGTACGTGCAGCTGGTCGAGGGCCGTCGGGAGGGCGGCAAGGTCCGGCAGCGTGTTGTGGCAACACTGGGGCGGCTCGACGAGCTGAAAGCTTCTGGCCAGCTGGAACGTTGGGCTGGGGCGTTCGCCCGCTTGGACCCGCCGCCGGCCGGCACCCGCCGTCAGGTTGGGCCGCTGTTGATGGTCGCCCACTACCTGGCCCGTCTCGGCTTGGTGGGTGCCATCGACGAGATCGCCCCCATGAGGGGCCAGTCCTTGCTCACCCACGGCGAGGTGATCGCCGTGCTGGTCGCCAACCGCCTGTGTGGCCCCGCCCCGCTTTACGACATCGCCTCGTGGGCGTCTTCGGCCGCGGTCGCCGAACTGTTCGACGTCCCCGCGGGCCTGCTGAACGACGACCGGCTGGGCCGTGCCCTCGACGCCATCTCCCCTCACGCCGACAAGCTGCGCGCCAAGCTGCTGCTCCGCAGCATCGAACGCTTCGAGGTAGACGCCAGCCGTTTGCACCTGGACCTCACCGCAGTGCGCTTCGCCGGCGGCTATGAGCACTCGACGCTGGTAAGAAAGGGCTGGTCGGCGGACCGGACCATCAAACGGCAGGTCAAGACCTTGCAGGCTTCGACCAAGTCCGGTGTGCCGCTGTACTTCCGTCCCCACCAAGGTGCTACCAGCGAGCTGCCCGCTTTCATGGCCGGCATCGAGACCCTCGCCGCCGCACTACCGCCCGGGCTGGTCGTCGTGGCCGACTCGGGACTGGGCTACCTGGAAAACCTCTGCACCCTCGATAACTCCAAGGTGGGCTTCGTCGTGCCGCTGCGCGCCGATACCGGCTGGGCAGGACGTTTTTGCGAGCAGGTCCCTGCCGGCCTGTCGGCCTTAAAACGCCTCCACTACTGCTCCGAGCGCGAGCAGCACCTTCCCGCCGGCCGCAGGGCCATCTGGAAGGGACTGCTCCGCCCCTTTTCCGTCAGCGCCGCCAGGGGGACCACACATCACCTGCGCGTCGCCTACATCTACTCCTCCGAAGAGGCGACCTCAGTTCGAGACGCCCGCCAGCGCGCCCTCTCCAAAGCGGAAGAAGCCCTCGGTCGGGTCCGCAACGGCTGCGGCGGCTGCCACTACAAGACCAAAGCCCAAGTCGACAAAAGAGTCGCCCAGATCCTCACAGGCAGCCTCGCCCAGCTGATCAGCGTGCAGACCGGCGGGCCCGGCACCGGCAAGCCGACCATCACGTGGTCACGCGACCAAGACGCCATCGACGCGGCCGGCGCCCTTGACGGCCTTTACGCGCTGGCTACCAACCTGGCTGACCCCGAAGGCCGGCGCCTTTCCGCGCTCGACGTGCTCAAGATCTACAAAGGCCAGTGGGTCGACGAGCAGCGCCACCGGGACCTCAAACAGACGCTCCGGGTCCGCCCCGTTTTCTTGCACAACGACGCCCGCATCGAAGCCCTCATCGCCGTGATCGGCATTGCCCTGCTCATTTTCGGGCTCATCGAAGCCGAACTTCGCGTCGCACTGGGCGAGGCCACAACTCTGCCCGGCATCCTGCCCGAAGGGCGCGCCGCCAAACCCACCGCCCGCGCCGCCCTCGCCGCCTTCAGCGACCTCGGCCTCACCTACACCTCAGCCGGCCTCGTCCTCGACCGGCTCAGCCCCATCCAACGGGTCATCCTTGCCCTGCTCGGCGTCGGGCTGCCCTGGCCCGAGCCTCGGCAAATGACCCAGCAATGACCGCCACCATCACCACGGCGCCAACGCCGTGGACCGCGCTGGGCATCGCCCTACGGGCCCACCGGCCAGTTCTGGTCTGCTATCACGGCCGCCAACGACTGATCTGCCCCCATGCGCTGGGGTGGAAGGCAGGCCGGCCTATGGTGCTGGGCTACCAGTCCGCCAGCCACACGGCCACCGGCTCACTCAACCCCGATCCCACCAAACGGTGGCGATGTTTCTACGTCGACGAGATCGACAACGTGACCCCCGCCGACCGCGCCAGCCAATGGGTCACCGCTGAAAACTACAACCCCACAAGGCCTTTCCCCGCGGGTGTCATCGACGAGCTTGCCATTGCCACCACCCCGCGCCGCGCACCCACACAGCCATAGACCGCCACCCGTGCACCGCCACCGGCGAGGTGCGGGCAACGGTGTAGGCCCGAAACGGTGCGGAAAACGGGTCTAGGGCTCTGAACTCCCTCAACGGTTCCTGGGAACATCCTCCGTCGTCGTTTGCTCAGCCGCTGTTGTTGGCTCGATGACCGTCCCCGGCCCGGCACGGTGCGCGGCCGGCAACCGGGCCGAGTAAATGGAATACCCGTCGATGTTGCGAGCCACCACCGTAGCGATCACCGTCGCCGCCATCATCGGCACGGCCAAAGAAAAGCCGCTATGGGTCAGTTCGAGGACGAGCGCCAGTGCGGCCAACGGCGCTTGCATCGAGGCACCTATCATGGCGGCGGCGGCGACCATGGCGAAGGCCCCGGCCGGCGAGCCGGGCCAAAGGTGGGACCAGGCCAGGCCGAAGAAAGCGCCGAACACGGCGCCGGTGCTGAGCATCGGGGTGAACAAACCACCTGTGGCCCCGCTTTGCAGGCAAGCAGAGGTGACCACGGGCTTGAGCATGAACAGCGCCAGGAACAAAAGCAACGTTCCTTGCCCCAAGAAGGCGTCATGGGCCATGTCCTGGCCGTTGCCGAACAATTGTGGGTAGGCGAAAC
The DNA here is from genome assembly GCA_035503975.1 of Acidimicrobiales bacterium. Classification (GTDB taxonomy): domain Bacteria; phylum Actinomycetota; class Acidimicrobiia; order Acidimicrobiales; family Palsa-688; genus DATJMJ01. The sequence goes on from DATJST010000239.1 coordinate 3,032, forward strand.
CGATCAAGCCCAGGGCTCCGAACGCGGCCAACATGGCCGGGACCATCCTGATGCCGGCGGCGCGGTGAAAGGAAACCCAGCCGATGAGCCGGATGTAGCCCGAAGCGAGCAACCCCACCATCGGGCCAATCAACAGGGCACAGACCATGACGGTGGCCGTGAAGCGGTAAGGGGGGATGTCGAGGTAAGTCGCATGAGCGGGCAGGTAGGCCCAGGACGCCAGGGTGGCGATGAAAGAGCACGCCAGCGCGGGCAAGACGGTGGGTAGAGCAGCCGTCCCGAGCAGGACCTCGATGGTGAACAGGGCGCCTCCGAGGGGCACGTTGTAGACGGCGCCGAGGCCCGCGCCGGCGCCGCAGGCGACCAGTAACTTCCGTTGGCCACTGGTGAGCCCGAGCCAGCCGGCGACCACGCTGCCGGATGCGGCACCCATCAGTTTCGGGGCGTTCTCGCGGCCGAGTGACGCCCCCATCCCGATGACAACTTCGGAGATCAGCCCCGTGCCCAGACACCGTCGGAACGAAAGCCGCCCCTCCCCGCTCCAGATGGCGTCGTCGACCTCCGACTTTTCTCCCGGGGTATATCGGCGCAAGAGGTACCAGGCCGGGGCACCGATAGCCGCGGCGACCAGGAGCGAGGTAATGCGCCGCAGGTTGCTCGATCTCTCCACCGCCGCCTGGAAGGTGCCGTGGCTGAAATCGAACGCCAAATGCTCCACGTTAAAGAGCACGAACATCATGAAGGCGCCCAGCAACCCGGCGGCCACACCGGTGACGACCAGGGCGGCCCAAAACCGGGCATCGAGAAAAGCATCCCCGTCGCTGGCGGCGTTGGGTTGCTCGGTGGCGCCCCGCCCTGAAGGTAATCGCCTCTTGAGCAATGGGGCCGGCACGCGCGCCCTGCCGTCGATGGGGCTACTCGAAGGTGTGGGCATTCTTAGCCAGAACCTACCGGCCGTCGACAAAACTTGGAGACCAATGG
>DATJST010000240.1:0-11665 GCA_035503975.1 Acidimicrobiales bacterium
GCCCAGCTCTGCCCGACCCGGCTCGGACGGCTCCATGTCGCCGCTGCGGTGTTGTTCCTTCTCGCGGCCGCGACGGTCAGCGTGCTCGTCGGGCCGGCCGCTTACACGCCGGGGCAGGTCCTCGCCGAGATCGCCAGCAAGATCCCCTTACTGCAGGTGCACGCGAGCATCGGCACAACAGGAGACGTGGTCGTATGGCAGTTGCGCATGCCCCGCATGGTGCTCGGGGGCCTGGTAGGTGCAATGCTGGCCGTCGCCGGCGCGTCCTATCAAGGCGTCTTCTCCAATCCGTTGGCCGACCCCTACTTACTCGGTGTCGCGTCGGGAGCAGGGTTGGGGGCGACCGTCGCGATCGCATATGGGCCGGGCCTTTCCAATTCGTTAGCGGACCCGCTACCCGCCGCGGCTTTCGCCGGCGCCATCGTGGCGGTCACGGCTACCTACACCTTGGGCCGGGCTCGTACCCCAGAGCGTTCGGCTGCTTCCATGGTGCTGGCCGGCGTGGCCGTGGCTGCGTTCTTCACGGCTGCGGAGACCTTTATCCAGCAACGGCAGAGCCCGGACGACCTCACCATGGTCTACGCCTGGCTCTTGGGCGGTTTGTCACCTGCCGGCTGGGGCCAGGTCGAAATGGTCCTGCCGTACGTGGCTGTCTCGGCGGGCGCCCTGTTCTCGTGCCGGCGCCTGCTCGACGTGCTCAGTCTCGGCGATGAGGAGGCCACCAGCGTCGGCGTACGCGCCGACCGGGTGCGCCTGCTGGTCGTGGCGGCCGCCACCCTGGGGACCGCAGCAGCCGTCGCCGTCAGCGGCCTGATCGGTTTCGTGGGCATAATCGTGCCGCACACGATCAGGCTCATCGGCGGCCCGAGCTACCGCCGCATCATCCCGCTCTCACTGCTCTACGGCGCCGCCTTCCTCATCCTGGCGGACCTGCTCGCGCGCTCGGTGCTGGCGCCGGGCGAAGTACCCCTCGGCGTAGTCACGGCGTTCCTCGGCGCGCCCTTCTTCCTGGTCATATTGCGCCAGGCCCGCAGGATGAGCTGAGGTGCTGGAGGTCGCCGGCGCAACGGTGGTCCTGGGCGGCGCCACCGTGCTCCGCAACGTCTCGGCCGCCGTCGGGCAAGGCGAGTGGCTGGGGGTTGTCGGGCCGAACGGGGCAGGCAAGTCCACCCTGATCCGGACGATCGTCGGCTTGGTGCCGTACGAAGGACAAGTGCGCATCGCCGGGCGCGAGTTCGCCCTCAACGAGCACCGGCGCCGGGCCCGCGCCGTCGCTTACGTCCCCCAGCGGCCCGTTATGCCACGGGCCATGACAGTGACCGACTACGTGCTGCTCGGCCGCGCTGCCCATCACTCCTACCTCGGTGCTGACACGGCCCGCGACCGGAGCGTGGCCGCCGCCGTACTCGAGCGCCTGGAGCTGACGCGGTTCGCGCGCCGCGCGCTCGGCCAGCTCTCAGGCGGTGAAGCCCAGCGCGCGCTCCTGGCGCGCGCCCTCGTCCAGGAGGCGCCCGTGCTGGTTATGGACGAACCGACGGCCTCGTTGGACCTCGGGCACGCCCAAATGGTGCTCGAGCTCGCCGACGAGCTACGACGCGAAAACGGCCTCTGCGTCCTGTGCGCTATCCATGACCTCACTCTGGCCGCGCAGTACTCCGAGCAGCTGTTGGTGCTCTCGGGCGGGGTAGCCGTCGCGTCCGGGCGCCCGGGCGACGTCCTTAGCGCAGCCAATGTGAGCCGTGTGTTCGGCGCCTCGGTGGAGGTACTGGCGGGACGGAGCGGACCAGCCTTTGCCCCCGTGCGTTCCCCGACAAGTTCCCATAAAGCTGCCCCACTACAGCCCGGCGGCCTGGCCCGGGACGGCACCGGGCGACTACCGGGCTAGTACTGGGCGAGTACCAGGCACGAAAGGACCCAACATGACCAGCGGAGACCAGGAGCCCTATGAGCGCCCACCCACCGTTGCGCCGCCGGAAGCCCATCGCCGAGCCCCCTCGATCGTGCTCGTGGCGACAGGCGATGGCAAGGGCAAGACGACCGCGGCCATGGGCACCGTGCTCCGAGCACTCGGCCGGGGCTGGAAGGTGTGCGTCGTCCAGTTCGTCAAGTCGTCGAAGTGGAACTCCGGCGAGGTGCGAGTCCTGAGCGAGCTGGGAGCCGATTGGCACGTCATGGGGGACGGCTTCACTTGGGACTCTGACGACCTCGACCACTCGGCCGACATGGCGAGGTCCGCCTGGGCGCTGGCCGGCGCGGCGATCAGCTCAGGGGACTACCGTCTCGTGGTCCTTGACGAAGTGACCTACCCGATCAACTGGGGCTGGGTACCAGCCGAGGACGTGATCTCGTGCATCGCCAGCCGGCCCGCCGGGGTCAACGTGTTCGTCACGGGCCGCGACGCGCCCCGAGCACTGGTCGATGTGGCAGACACCGTAACGGACATGCGCAACGTCAAGCACGCCTACGAAGCAGGCATCCGGGCCGCCAAAGGCATCGACTTCTGATGCTCACGGTGCTGCTCGGAGGCGCTCGTAGCGGCAAGTCGGCACTCGCGGCGCAGGCGGCGGCTGCGTCGGGCGCCGACGTTACGTTCATAGCCACCGCCGAAGCTCGCGACGAGGAAATGGCGGCCCGCATTGCCGAGCACCGCCGCGACCGGCCCCACCAATGGGTGACGGTGGAAGCGCCGCTCCAGCTGGAGCGGGCGCTCGCGACCGTGAGCGATACCGGCACGGTCGTCGTCGACTGCCTCACGCTCTGGGTGGCCAACATGATCGAGGTGGGTGCCAGCGATGCCGAAGTGAGCAAAGAGGCCAGCGACCTCGCCGCGCGGGCCGAGCAACGGCGCGGGCTGGTTGTGGTCGTCTCCAACGAAGTGGGCTCGGGGCTAGTGCCCGGCGAGCCGTTGGGACGGCGTTACCGTGACCTACTGGGCGCCGTCAATGTTATCTGCGCCCGCCAAGCCCGGGCTGCCTACCTGGTCGTAGCCGGGCTGGCGCTGGCTCTTAGCCCGCTGCACATCGCCACCCCCGGGGGCCCCGATTGAGCTGGGGTGGCGACCTGAGAGCAGCTGTCGGGTTCCTGACCCCGATGGGCGGGCCAGCGCCGGCACCTACGCCAGGGGCCATGGCGTGGTTCCCGGTGGTGGGAGCGGCAATGGGAAGTGCCGTCGGCTGGTGCTGGGCGGTCGCCGACGGGCTCTGGCCGGGGCCGGTTGCCGCGGCAGTCGTGGTCGGGACCGACCTGGCGCTGACCGGCGCGCTCCATCTCGACGGGCTCGCCGACACGGCAGACGGGCTGTTGGCGCACGCGACGGCCCGGGACAGGCTAGCCATAATGGCGGAGCCACAGATCGGCGCCTTTGCCGCAGCTGGCGTATGCCTCGCCTTGCTCAACCGCTGGGCGGCATTGGCAGCACAAGAGCCTTCGGTGGCCCTCATGGCGGCGGCGTACTGTTCTTCCCGTTCGCTCATGGTCCTCGGCAGCCGGCTGCTGCCTTATGCCCGCCCAGGCGGACTGGTGGCCGCCTTTTTGCCTCCGGCAGGCGTGCCGGCTCAGGCAGGCGTGCCGGCTCAGGCCGGCGTGCCGGATCAGGCAGCCGGCGTGGACAGGGCCCTGGTGGCCGCCCTTATCGGGATGACGGGCGCCTTCGTCGTCTCGTGGCGCGCCACTGGCAGGCGTGGGGCGATGGCGGCCGTCGCCGGGTGGGCAGCGGGCGGCGCCGTCCTGCTCGGGGCCCGCCGGCGCCTCGGAGGGTTCACCGGCGACGTGCTCGGAGCGGCCGGCGTGGCCGCCGAGACGGCCTGGTTGTTGGTCGCGGCCGGGCGCTCCCCTCGGCGAGGTCGGCAATGACGTGGCCGCGGCGAGGTGGGCAATGACGTGGCCGCGGCCGGTGCCGCTGGTGGGAGATACCACCTCGGCGGCCGAGCGCGCCGCGGAGCCGGCGGCCTGGCGGTTGGCCGACGAGCAGCGCAAGGCCGTGTACGAGGTGATAGCGGGCCGGCGCGACGTGCGGCGGTTCCGCCCCGACCCGATCGAGCCCAGCCTCCTGGAACAGGTACTGATGGCAGGACACCGGGCTCCGTCGGTCGGCCACTCCCAGCCTTGGCGGTTCGTCGTCGTCACGGCCGCCGCCACCAGGGATCGCGCGGCCACGATTGCCGAACGGGAGCGCCTGCGCCAGGCTCACCTCCTCCACGACGACGCCAGGCGCCGCATGCTGGACCTACAGCTGGACGGCATTCGTGAAGCACCCATCGGGGTCGTGGTGGCTTGCGACCGGCGGGCGCCCGCGGCGGGCGTGCTCGGACGGGCGACCTACCCGGACACGGACATATGGTCGTGCGCCTGCGCGATCGAGAACATGTGGCTGGCGGCCCGGGCGGAGGGCCTGGGCATGGGCTGGGTGACGCTCTTCCCCCCTGCCGAGCTGGCCGCGCTGGTTGCCTTGCCGCCAGGCGTTGTAACCCTCGGTTGGCTGTGCCTGGGCTGGCCGGACGAACGCCCGCCGGCACCGGCGCTGGAGCGTGCCGGCTGGTCACGACGGCTGGCGCTGAGCGACGTTACCGTCCGCGAGAGCTGGCCGGCTGTCCCCGCAGGCGCGCCGGCGCCTCCAGTATCGGCGTTACGAGCACCGGACCAGGCGGCGGTGGTTGCCGCCCGTGACGAGTCCGACCGCCTGCTCACCGCGCCCGGGTCGCTGGGCGTTCTGGACAAGGCGCTCGCGCGCGCCCGCGCCATCGGGATAGAGGACCTGGCCAGCACCAAGCTGATCGTCGTCGGGGCGGACCACCCCGTAACGGCCCACCGCGTCTCGACGTACCCCGCGAGCGTGACCCGAGACGTGCTCGAAGCCACCGTGGCCGGCGTGTCTCTCGGAGCAGCCGCCGCGCGGGCGGCCGGTTTCGGAGTCATCGCCGTGGACGCGGGAGTCAACGGCCCGCCGGTCGGCGGCGCAACCAACTGCCGTCCCCGCGGCCGGCGAGGCGACCTCGTCTACAGCGATGCCATGACCCTTGCAGACACCGAGGCGCTCATAAACCGTGGACGCCACCTGGGCCAGATGCCGGGCACAGCCGCTGTGGCACTGGGAGAAGTGGGGATCGGCAACACCACCGTGGCCGCCACTTTGGTCTGTGCGCTGCTGGACCTACCGGCGACAGATGTGGTCGGCTTGGGAGCCGGGGGGGACACGGCGACGCTCGAACGTAAAACGACGGCCGTGGCGGCCGCCGTAGCCCGCTCGCGCGCGAAGTGCACTGACCCGGTGGCAGTCCTCGCCGCTTTGGGAGGCCCTGAGTTCGCGGTGCTGGCTGGCATCGTCCTGGGCGCAGCCGAGCAGGCCCGAGCCGTCCTGCTGGATGGGCTCGCCACCTCGGTGGCGGCGCTGGTCGCAGCCAGGCTCAAGCCCGCTGCGGCGGCCTACCTGATCGCGGGGCAGCGCAGCCGAGAGAAGGCCCACGCCGCCGTGCTCGACGAGCTTGGCCTGGAGCCCATCCTGGACCTGCGCGCCCGGGCGGGCGAGGGCGTCGGAGCCGTACTGTGCGGCCAACTGCTGGCCACCGCCTTACGCCTGCGCGCCCTGGCAGGAAGAACTAGCCCCTGAGGGCAACTGGCGGGGCCCGGTGAGCACAAGGCCCCACCAGCCAGTCTCTAGCGTGCCGCGGGCTGTTCAGCCGACGAGCGCGGTCTTCACCTTTACGGTGTTGCCGCCCGACACGGTGATGGTCACGTGCACGGTGATGGTGTGGTGCTTGGCGTGCTTGATATCAAACATGCCGTTCGGGTGGAGCTGGAACTGGACTGTCCCCGTCTTGCCCGCCGACAGGCTGAACTTGGACTGGGCCACCAAGGTGCGCACGTCGACCAGGGTCACATGGCCTTCGCACTTCTTGACCGTGCAGTGCAGTTTTATGCTCAGGCCACCACGGCTGGACACACTGACCTGCTTGATGCTCAGGTCGGCGATGGCAGGCTTCTTCACAGGCGGCTTGGTGGTGGTCGTTGTCGTCGGGACCGTCGTGGTGGTACTGGTCGTGGTGGTCGTGACGGCGACCGCCGCTGGGCCCGTGACGCTGGAGTTCACGACGGTGATTGTGTCGCTGCTGCTCGCCGTGCTGGGGTTGAGCACGTCCGCAATCGTGACTGTGAACTGGTCACCCGAGTTGATGGTGTTGGGCACGGTCAAAGTGACCGTATTGGTGCCGCCACCGGTAAGGGCAGCTGTTACCGTGCCGGACCCGCTCGCCGTGGTCAGGTCATCGACTGTGTAAAAGCTCGGGTTGTTCGGGAACGTGGTGCCCGGGGGAGCCTCGAGCTTGATGACCGCTGTGCCGCCCGTGAGGCTGGCCGTCGCCTGCAGGTTGGCGATCGAGTACGTAGCGATCTGCCCCGCCGTCGAGGGGTTCACGGTCACAACCACCCCAGGGCTGGCGTTGTTGCCGATCGCGTACCCGGGGGCGGTAGCGGGCACCGGGTCACCCGTCGTCCAGACCTGGAAGTCCGAGATCGTCCCGGCCGTCGAGGGGTTGGTGACCCCCACGAGGATCATGCTCACGGAGTCGCCGGCGCTGATCGGGTCTGACAGCGGGATCGTCGCCGTCCCGGTCGGCGACAGGCTTGCGCCTGTGGCGACGAAGTGCCAGTTCTGGGTCGTGTCCACGACCTCGACACCACTCACAGTGGAAAAGTTGGTCGGGCCAGCCTTTTCGGACAGGAAGATGTCGCCGCTCGTGCTGACGGCGTCGGAAGCCCGGAACGCGACCGTGTAGGTCGCCGCGGCGGTCGCGACGGTGCTCGAGGGCACGACCGACAAGCTCGTAGGCGTACCGCCAAAGGTGAGCACGCTCGTGGTCTGCGGGCTACCGCCGCCACCTGGCTGCACCAGTATGTCGTCGCTAGAAGGGTTGGTCGAAGGGTTCTGGCCGATCGCGGTAATGCTCAGCGTGTCGCCGCTCACGATGGCGTTGGCGAGCGTCAACACGACGGTCGCCCCGCTGGACGTGGCGTTTGTCACCGTGTCCGACGTGGCGGAGCCGCCCGATGGCGTCGCAATGACGCTATAGCCGGCGCCTGTGCTGCTGTTGACAAACGTTATGGTCCCACCCGACGTTGGTTGGGCAGTGAGCGTCACGGTGGTCGTGCCGCCTCCGCCGACCCCGCTCACAGTGAGGCCACTTACGGTGTAGGTCGTATTAGCGCCGAAGCCCTGCGAAATAGCGGTCAGCGCGGGGCCGGAATTACTCAAGGTCACGCTGTTGGAGGTGGCCGGCGTCGAATTGCGCGATGTAGTCACCGAGAAGTTAAAGGCCCCGGGGCTGGCCGGCGTCTCGGCCTCGAAGTCGACCTCCACCTTGCTCCCGCTGGCCACGCTGCACGAGGAGGCCAGCTCTATCGTGATGCCCGACGGGGTGACGCTGCCGCCTCCGGCGTTGCCTTGCACGCACGAGGTACCGACAAGGTCGACGTTGGACGGGGTGGTGTTGAAGGCCTGCGATGGCATGATGCTGACCCAGTCCGAGCTGCTCGCCGACAGAGCTGGGTTGGCCAAGAAGGTGACTTCGAAATTGGTCTCTGTTGATACCGGGGCTCCCGTGGGCGTGACGGTGACGCCCGTCACCGCCCCGCTCGGGGCGCCGATCGTGTAGGGGCTGCTGGTCACGTCGGCGTAGGCCGTACCCGCGGTAGCCAAAACGCCCGCAACGAGCGCGCCCGTACTCAGCGCAGCCACGCCCGCCCACAGCCTGAGCTGCCTGCCGGGCCGCCGTTGTTGTCCCGTCACCTGGTGCTTGATGGATCTCATACCCGTAACCTATGCGCTCCTAGTGCGCAAATGGGATATAGCTCCCTACTGGCGGGTGGCGCGCAGCGGGCGACGCGGTCAGCCCCAGCTGCGGGGGGGCGCCTGCGCACGGTTGGCCCCACCCATGGTTGAGGCCGGTGGCGACGCCGATGGGGGTGGTGCGGGGGTGATCGCGGGCGTGCTTGGGTTAGCGTCAGCCGTGCGCGCCTCAGGCTCGCCAGCCGACACGCTGGCGGAGCTGAAGTCGCGCAAAAACTGGAGCAGGTCAGTGGCCTCAGGAACGGGACTGCTTGCTGGTCGCGGTGTGGCCGACCCTGCAGCCGGCCAGTGGTAGCCATTTGAAGGCGGCCCCGCGGCGGGTACGAGCTCCGGCGTGGGCGTCGCCGGTGCGAGGTAACCCGGTGCGAGGTAACCCGGTGCGAGGTGAGCCGCCGCGAGGTAAGCCGCCGCTGACAGGTCAGGAGCCGGCGCCGGGCGGTGAAGGGCGCCTGAGCCGTCCGGTGGGGAGAGCGGTCGATAGGGCGTGCCTGCGAGGTCCGGAGCCGACAGCGGGGTGGACGTCGACGGCCCCGGCGGCAGGGGCCCCGGCGGCAGGGGGCCTGGCGGCAGGGGGCCTGGCGGCAAGGGCCCTGGCGGCAGGGGGCCTGGCGTCAGGGGGCCTGGCGTCAGGGGGCCCGAGCGCCCTGTGTAGCCGTCCACGGCTGGTGTGTAGGAGTCACCACAGCGCGCCACGGTTGGCGCGCCCAAGGGCGCGGTGGTCGCGGGCAGAGGTACGGGCCCACTGCCCGTGGCGACCGGCCAACCCTGTGGCGCGGGCGCGTCTGCGGGCCGTTCTTGCGGCCAGCACGCGCCCGTCTGCGCGCCCCACTCCTCGTTGGCGGCCAGTGGGAGGCTGGAGGATGGCCAGGTCGGCGGGGATGGGGAGGGAGGCGGGGCCGGCGTCGCGGTCGGGGCCCGTACAGGCGTCGGCCGTGCCAAGTCGCCTGGCGTAAATGGGCCCGTGAAAGACGTCGAGGAGGTGCTGAGGACGCGCATGCGCGTCGGCACTGGTAGGCGCGGGCTGCCCGCCGGCTCCAAGAGCGCGCAGTCACACATGCTGTCGTCGGCTCCACATCGTGGGCACAGCATCGCGCCAGCTCCTAGTCCTCTTAGGGGCACGCGTTCCCCTTGTGGATAAGATCGGAGCCCGCCCGGGCAAGTTGAAGCTGCAGGCAGGGCACTCGCGTCTGCGCGAGCGCCGGCCAACCATGGCACCGCCCGCCCTCTGTCCATGGTAGGTGGTCCACTGTCGGGGCGAGAAGGGGGCAGGATGTGCCCATGCGCACTGAGGCTCGCAACTCTCGATGGTCGCTCTGGTCCGACGGCTCTTTGCTCTCGATCTGTTCCAAGGGGTCCTTCCTGTCGGTCGGTTCGGTGGGATCCGTACTGTCGGTCGGGAGCGTCGGGTCGGTGCTGTCGATGTTCTCGATCGGCTCCGCGCTGTCGGCGGGGTCGATCCTGTCCGCCGGCTCGCGCTGGTCGGTGATGGCCTGGCGCGGGGCCAGGTCGCTCATGACAGGCCGGCTACCGTCCCCAGGCATGCGGCCCTCGGAGTGACGGGCAACTGGGCCGGGTCCCCGCCCGAGACGAGCGAAGGTGGGTGGGACGAGGGCGAGGGTGCCTGAGACGGCATGATGTCGATCGGGAGCCACCCGTTGAGCGGGGCAGAGCCCGACGGTCGGGTGCAAGGGCGAGCACGCCGTGCCGGCAGGGCTGGACGACCTCGGCACCGAGCGCGTGAAGGGCCTGGATGCGCCCGAGGCCGCCCGCGCCGCCGGTGCCGACCGCAATGCAGCGGTGATCAATTCAACGACGTTGCCCACTTTCCTCGAGGCCCCGGCCGAGCGTGCTGAGCGCCGGCGGGGCCCTCGGCGAGAGAGTGGCGTTGGCGAGGACCGAGGCGGCGTAACGGGCCAAGGCTTGCCCGCCCAGCGCGCGGCCCGGCGAGGCGGACCGACGGCGACCTGGCCGGAGGCTGGCCGGCCTCACCACGAAGTTGCTTTATGTCAGAAATTCGGCAAAGTCGCTGGAGCGGTCCCAGGCCGCCTTCCGCTTTGCCGAATTTATGTCGAAAAGCGGCAGAAAGTCGGCAAAGCAAAAAGGTCGCTGTCAGAAATTCGGCATCGTCCAAGTAGATGTTGCGCCCTCGCCCGTGCTTCCCGTCAGAAACTCGGCAAAGCGACGACAGAACGTCGCCGCCGGCCCCGCGCATTGGTTGCCGACGTAAGGTTGATGCTCTACGAACAGTGACGGCGGCCGGCACCGCGTGAGCACAGGTCCCCGACGGGCACCTTAGGGAACGTGCGCGCGCATCTCCTACCGTCATCGCTGGCCCGGCCACGTAGCCCGCTCCTGAGGGGAGCCCTTCGCAGCGCCGTCGCCCTGGCCCTTGTCCCGTTGGGTTGGTCATTTGCTGTCCCGCCCGCGGGAGCGAGTGCGATCCGGAGCGAGCCGCCCAATCAGGGGACCGGGATCGTCTGGCTGTGCCGGCCCGGCCGAGCGAAGGGGACCGACCCCTGCGCCTCGAGCCTGGCAGCGACAGCCGTCACGGCGGCAGGCACCCTGAAGGCGGCCAGCTGGCCGCGTTCGGTGCTCGCGCCCAGGTTCGACTGCTTCTACGTGCTGCCGACCAACAGTCTCGCCACAACGGCCAACACCGGATTGGCGGCGACCAAATTGGAGACCTTCATCGCGACCGAGCAAGCCGCCGCGTTATCCCAGGTATGCCAGGTGTGGGCACCGACCTACCGCTCGCAGACCTGGCCAAGCGTGAGGGAAGGCCTCGCGGGCAACCAAAAGGTCATGGCCGCGACGTTCAAGGTCGCGTACGACAGCGTGCTCCCGGCCTGGGACTGGTTCCTCTCGCATACCGGCGGCAAGCCCTTTGTCCTGGTCGGCGACTCGCAAGGCTCTGCGGTCCTCATCCACCTGATCTCGGCCCAGCTCGACCATGAACCATCGGTGCTGCGCCGCCTCCTGGTTGCCGTGCTGGTAGGTGGCAACCTGCAGGTCCCGTTTGGCAAGACGGTCGGCGCCACCTTCACTCGGGTCCCCTTGTGCACCTCTGGCACAGAGACAGGGTGCGCGATCGCCTTTTCGTCCTATCCCTCCGAACCGCCGGCGAACGCTGTCTTCGGCAGGCCGGGCCAAGGCACTAGCCTCCAGTCCGGCCAGACGGCCAAGGCCGGCCAGCAAGTCGCCTGCACCAACCCCGCAGCCCTGGGGGCCGGCGCATCCGACCTCGACCCTTACGTGCTCACCGCTAGCCAGCTCGGGCTCACCGAGCACGTGACCACGCCCTGGGTCACCTACCCTGGCCTTTACTCGGCCACCTGCCGACAGGGTGGAGGGGCCACCTGGCTGCAGGTCACGAGCCTCGCCGGGGCAAGCCACGCCCGGCCCGTCGTGAACGACAACGTGGTGGGCAACTACGGCGGCGGCTCCGGGCCAGCCTGGGGCTACCACAGCTACGAGTACGGCCTCACCCTCGGCAACCTGCTCCAAGACATTGCCAGCGAGGAGGCTGCGTGGCGGGCGCCGTCCTCGGGTGCCCGGTAGCCGACCGGCACCTTGCCTGCCTCGGCACCAACGTGCCCGCCGGATGAGCCATCCCTGTGCCATGGATTGCGAGGGCGACCGCCTGTCGCATGACCTAGTAGCCGGCTTCGAGGTACCGGAGGATGGCGTCCCGGATGATCGCCGAGTTCGTACGCCCTTCCCTCTCGGCGCGCTCGTGCAGTTCATGGCTGAGCTCTGGGTCGAGCCTGACCGGCTACAACGTCCCGGTGGTCGGGTCGCGCCTTGTCACGCAGTACTCGAGTCCGG
>DATJST010000241.1:0-2058 GCA_035503975.1 Acidimicrobiales bacterium
CTCGGGCGTCGCGAGTACCGCGGCGAGGACGTCGGCCAGCAGTTCGGGCGTTGCCCGGGTACCCTCCGAGAGCAATTCGACCGCTTGTTGGCGTAGTTCGGGTAGTTGTTCGGCCTGCAGGTACCACGCCAAGGCTGCAACAGTGGCCGGAGACAGCGACGGCAGCCCCGCCAGCGCGCCGAGCACGTCCCGGCGGACGGCCTCGCTTTCCAGAGGGTCGAGCAATGCCACGGCGCCAGCCTCGAGAGCGGGCCTGGGCAACAACCGGTAGAGGTCGACCAGAGGGCGCCGGAGCGACGGCGGTACCTCGGCGGCGAAGGCGACCAGGCGCTCCGCCAGCTGCGGGCCCGGTCGCGTGCAGGTCGCCAAGGCGGCGAGGCAAGCCGCTTGGACGCCCGGGTCGAGGTCGTAGACAAGGTTCTCGGCCACGATGTCCCAGGCCCCCGGGTAAGCGCTTGCGACCCTGCTCAGGACGCGGTTGGCAAGCAGGCGTACCCCCGTTTCGGGGTCGAGGGCCGAGATTCGTCCGACGACCTCGAGCGCCTCGGGCAGCCGTGCGAGCTGGTCCGCGTCGGCCTTCGCGACCAGCTGGAGCAGGACCGCCCGCACCCGGGCGTCCTCCTCGCCCCGTGCAGCCGCGGCGACGGCCACCACAGCGTCGTCGTCGCCTAAGTAGTCGCCGAGAGCGAGGAGCGAGCTGGTGCGCTCCTCCGAACTGCGGTCCCCGCCCAGGGCGAGCGCCAGTGCGCCTGCCACTTCGGGGGTCACGAGTGCGGTCGTCCTATTTGTGCCATCTTCAGCCGTCGGCCAGCCCGGGCCCGGTGCCGGCGGCGAGGGAGGCGAACCCGGGGAAAAGATCCGTAATGGTGGCCTTCAGGGCCTGCGTGTTGGCTTCATCGAGGAGCCGCCCCGAGCTGAGCAGTCCAGATATCACCCGCTCTGCCGGGGGCCAGAAGTGGATGTCGTCAAGGAACCTCATGTACCGGGCCGCGGCTGTTGGGGAGCCGAGCCGGCCGAGGCGCTCCTCGAGGGCCGCCGCCGCGGCCTCGTCGCTCCCGTGGGCGAGCACCATGACCTCGAGCAGGAGGCGGTGGTTAAGGCCCGACGGGTGGGCGGCGCTCTCGAGGGCCTGCCAGACCATGTCGCGCAAGCCCGGATAGCTCGGTCGCCACCGCAACATCGCCAGGTAGGCGCTCGGGCCCTGGGAGCCGGTCACCTGCGCAGCGCAGTAACGGCAGAGGTCGTCGTCGAACGCCCCGTGGACGGCTAGGAACTGCATGATCAAGATGTCGTTCACCTGGTAACGCTGGTAATAAAGCTTGTCCCGGCAAGCCGGGTTGAGCACGCAGGTTTTGAGGACCTCGGCCGCCAGCGCCGGGGCAGCGCCGTAGAGGGCAAAAACGTCGGGGAAGATCCCACTTACGTCCTCGTCCACGTCCACCTGGTGGTGCCACCGCTCGAGCTCGGCTCGCCCTGCGCCGGCCTCTGCCGGCGCCCGCGACAGTGCTTGACGGCAGATCTGGCGGATCGTGCCATCGTCTGCGCCGGCCGCGGCCTGCTCCAGCGCGACGCGCAAGCCCTCGGGTGGGGTGGGTAGGCAAGCGAGCTTGCGGGCCAAGGCCCGGCGCAACCCGACGTCGACCGATGGCACCGTCAGTGCGGGCGCGCCTGCGGCCACCAACGAGGCGCGGTCCTCGGTCATGGGCACCATGAGCAGTCCAAGGACGCCCCAGCTGCGGATCCGGGGGTCGGGGGAGGCCGTCGCCTCGGCGTAGATCTGATAGAGGCGCTCATCGCCTGGCGCGCCGCCCGCCAGGGCGGCCAGGGCCGTCGCCTTAACCTGGTCGCTCGTCGCGCCGCGGTACACCGCAAGGAACCAGGGCAGGAGCTCGGGCCCCCACCGGAGCAGCTCGCCGAGGGCTTCGATGATGGGCCCTGCCAGTTCGGCGCGCGGGCTCGACGCCGCAACGTCCATGAGAGCCTGCCTGACCGTTCCCTCGGTGGCGGCATAGGGCAAGAGCACGCTGATGAGCAACCGGCTCAGATCCACGTCCTTTT
>DATJST010000242.1:0-25544 GCA_035503975.1 Acidimicrobiales bacterium
TGGTTCCTGCCGTTCCTGACCGTGTTCCTGGTCAGCTTCGGCGGCTGGTCGATCGGCATGCGCAACCTGGTGATATATGAGCTCGAGACCGACTACGCGCGGTACCTCAAGTCCCTGGGCGCTTCGCAAAGGTTGGTACGCCGCTACGCCTACCGCAATGCCGTGCTGCCCCAGCTCTCGGGCTTGGCCCTGTCGCTCGGTGTAGTGGTCGGTGGCAACATCGTCACCGAGGTGGTCTTCCAGTACCCTGGCCTCGGCCACCTGATCTTTTTGGCCATCAGCGACGAGGACTATTTTCTTCTGCAGGGCATTTTCATGTTCATCATCGTGGGCGTCCTGCTTGCTAACTTCGCCATTGACATTGCTTATGTGCTGATCGACCCCCGTACGCGGCTCAGCATGCAAGGAGCCGCCGCGTGAGCGTCGCCATAGTCGCTGCCGCCCCCGAGGCCCAAGCTGGCGGGCTCGAGCCAACCGCCGGAAGGCGCTGGGAGTTCCTGCACTTCGCCTTGCATAACCGCAAGCTCGTGGTGGGATTGTCGATCGAACTGGTCTTCGTGCTGGTTGCGATCTTCGGTCCTCTCCTGGCGCCGTACGGTCCCAGTACGGCCCGCACCCCGGGACTTCACCCGTCTGTGCACCACCTCTTCGGCACGACCTCGCCCTTTGGCACCGACGTGTTCTCCCAAGTGCTGTACGGCTTGCGCGACTCCTATATCGTCGGTGCCCTCGGGACCGTTTTCGCCGGCCTGTTCGGTATGGCGGTGGGCTTTGCCGCCGGGTACCGGGGTGGGTGGCTGGACGAGGTCCTGCAGCTGTTCACCAACGTCATCATCACGATCCCCCAGCTTGTCCTGCTGATCGTCATCAGTGCTTACCTGACGACGCGGGGCGTGGTGTTCGAAGGAGTGTTCATCGGCGTGACCGGCTGGCCCTGGGTGGCCCGGGCCGTGCGAGCGCAGACCTTTACGCTCCGTGAGCGCGAGTTCGTGGACCTGGCCCGGTTGTCCGGCCGGCGGTCGGTAAGCATTATCGTCCGCGACATCGCGCCCAACATGGCGTCGTACATCTTCTTGGTGCTGGTCCTGCTATTCGCGAGCTCCATGCTGGTCGCCGTCAATTTCGATTTCCTGGGCCTCGGCCCGACGAACGGCCTGTCAGTGGGTGACATCATGAACCAGTCGACTTTGTGGAGCGCGCTCGAGCTGCATATGTGGTGGTGGTTCATACCGCCCGGAGCTGCGCTCACGCTCATGGTGGCCGCCCTGCTGGTGGCCAACGTCGGCCTGGACGAGGTGTTCAACCCGAAATTGAGGCGGACGTGAGCCTCGAAGTCGAGGACCTTCGCCTCGCGTACCGCACTCTCCGAGGTGACGTGCGGGCGGTGGACGGGGTGAGCTTCTCGGTAAAGGACAGCGAGATCATGGGGCTCGCTGGTGAGTCCGGTTGCGGTAAGTCCACCCTGGGTACCGGACTGATCTACCTCGACAGCCGGATGAAGCACTTGGGCGGGACGGTGCGCCTCGACGGTCAAGTGGTGCCGATCGCCGATGGCCGGGCCATGAACCGGTACCGGTTGGAGAAGATTTCGATCGTGCCTCAGTACGCGATGAGCGCGCTGAACCCGACTCGCAAGATCGGCAGGATGACCGCCGAGCTCTTGCGGTCGCGCGGGGTGCGCTACCGGGACGTCCTGCCCGAGTTCGAACGGCGCCTGGATCTCGTTGGGCTGGCCCCCGACGTGCTGGGCAGGTACCCGTTCGAGCTGTCGGGAGGTATGCGGCAGAGGGCGACCATGGTCATCTCCACCCTGCTCAACCCGTCGTTACTGGTTGGCGATGAGGTTACCTCGGCCCTGGACGTGTCCACGCAAAGGGCGGTTGGGGAGATGTTCATCCAGTTCCGGGACGAAGGCTTTGTGAAGAGCATGATCGTGATAACCCACGACCTGTCGATCCTGGCCGAGATCGCCGATTCGATCCTGGTCATGTACGCGGGCAAGCTGGTCGAGAAGGCACCAGCCGCCGTATTGGTCGGGGAGCCCCGGCACCCGTACACCCAGATGCTGCTTGCCTCCCTGCCAGAGGTGGGGCTCCGCTACGACGAAGCCCCGCTGACGGGGATCCCGGGCCGACCGCCGTCGTTGCTCAACCCACCGGCGGGGTGCAGGTTCCGCGAACGCTGCCCGTTCGCGTTCGACAAGTGCGCCGAGGAGCCGCCTTTCTTGGAGCTCGAACCCGGCCATCAAGTGGCCTGCTGGAAAGCGGCCGATGAAGTTGCCTCCAAAGTCAAGGCGCCCGTGGTAGCCACCGAGGAGGTCGGCGCGCCGTGAGCGGCCTCGAGCTCGACCGTGTCTCCAAGATTTATCGGTCTGGGACATTCGGCGGCGATCATACGGTTGCGTTGCGCGAGGTCTCATTCGACATCGCGCCCGGCGAGGTTGTGTCCCTCATCGGCCAAAGCGGTAGTGGCAAGTCGACACTCGGGCGGGTGATATTGCGCTTGACCCGGCTCAGCTCGGGCGCGGTCCGGTTCGACGGCAGCGACGTATCGTCTTTGCCCAGGTCCTCCCTGCGAGAGTACTACCGGCGAGTGCAAGGCGTTTTCCAAGATCCTTTCAGTTCCTACAACCCGGTCTACAAAGCCGACCGAGTGTTCGAAATGGTCCGCACCGTGTACTTCCCGCGGGACCGGGGGCCCGTATGGACCGCCAAGGTGGAGGCCGCGCTGGCGTCCGTCGCCCTCAACCCGGGAGACGTCCTCAACAAGTACCCCCACCAACTATCGGGGGGCCAGCAGCAGCGCCTGCTGATAGCTCGGGCACTGCTGCTCGAGGTCAAGCTGCTCGTGGCCGACGAGATCATCAGCATGCTGGACGCGTCCACGCGTGTAGACGTGCTCAACTTGCTCGTTGACCTCAAACGCAAAGGGATGAGCGTGTTGTTCATCACCCACGACTTGTCGCTCGGCAACTACATCAGCGACAAGGCCGTTATCCTAAGGGCGGGCTGCGTGGTGGAGATGGGCGACACGACCAAGGTCTTTGGGAACCCACAGCATCCTTACACCAACAGTCTTTTGAGCGCCGTCCCGCAGCTGCACCGGCGTTGGGAGGGTAGTGGGGGAGATGCCGAGCAGTCAGAGGCGGTCCCCGTCGGCACGCTGAACGGGGCGGTTGCCACATTCAGTAACGCAAGACCTGCGACGGCGAGCCGGCGGTCCTCCCCCGCTCCAAGCCCGGCTGCTGTGCATGCCGCGGTTGGCGCGCCGTCGCCAGGAGGCGGGAGCCGGGCCACACCCCCCCGGCCCGGCTCCCGCCCAAGCCTCATGGATATGCCCGATGCACCATGGATGCGCCGAGGCCGGCGCATGCACGGCCAGGGATTGAGCACAATCGCGCCCGCGCCGCCCTTGGTCGAGTGCGAACCGGGGCATTTTGTGGCCGTGGCGGGCGCATCCGCACTATAGGCAAGGTAGGCACCAATTTGACGACACTCGAAGTCCGGGGCCACGAGGCCCTGGCCAGCATCCCCTGGGAAGACCGGCCGGTGGGCGCCAGCGGCCCGCTATGGCGGTACTCCTGCAACCCTGTGGTCCCCCGGGACCTGATCCCACACTGCAACAGCATCTTCAACAGTGCGGTCGTGCCATTTGAGGACCGCTTCGCCGGGGTCTTCCGTTGTGACGACTGGACAAGGCGCATGGAGCTGCACGCCGGCTTCTCCGCTGACGCGCTGAACTGGGAGATCGAGCAGGAGCCGCTACGGTTTTCGGGCGCCGACCCAGAGGTGGGCCACTTCGTATATGGTTACGACCCCCGCGTCGTCCACATTGACGACAGGTACTACGTGACGTGGTGCAACTGGTACCACGGCCCCACGATCGGTGTGGCCTGGACGACGGACTTCCGGCATTTTCACCAGGAAGAGAATGCCTTCCTCCCCTTCAACCGCAATGGCGTGCTCTTTCCTCGAAAAATCAGGGGGCACTTCGCCATGCTGTCGCGGCCGTCTGACGACGGCCACACACCATTCGGCGACATTTTCTACAGTGAGAGCCCCGACCTGCGCTTTTGGGGTCGCCACCGCCACGTCATGAGCCCGGTGCGCAACAGTTGGCAGGCCACCAAGATTGGTGGCGGTCCCGCCCCGATAGAGACCTCAGAAGGGTGGTTGCTCATATATCACGGAGTGTTGACGTCCTGCAACGGGTTCGTCTACAGCGCCGGCGTGGCCCTGCTTGACCTGGATGAACCGTGGAAGGTTATCGCCCGCTCGGCGCCCTACGTACTGTCACCGCAAATGCCGTACGAGTGTGTGGGGGACGTGCCGAACGTCGTGTTCCCCTGTGCCACCCTCTGCGACGGGGCTACCGGCCGGCTAGCCGTCTATTACGGTGCCGCGGACACGGTCACGGCCCTGGCATTCGGGTACGTGCACGAGCTGGTGGCCTTTGCCCAGGAGCACTCGCTGCCGGTGTGACCGCAGCGGCCGGCTCGCGCGGCAGCGACGCCCGGTCGTTGGAGCCGCCACCTGTGCCCGGAGAACAGTCGCAACGCCATGTGACCCGAGTGGGGCGCCTACGCTGTCAGCCATGTGCGGGCGTACGACCTCCACTATCTCGCGTGACGAAGTCGCCGAGCTGCTCGACGTAGACGAGGTAGCGACCCCCGAACTGCCGCCCCGCTGGAATGTCGCACCGGCTCAACAGGTGTACGCAGTGGTACCCACACGTTACGGCCAGCGCCGGCTGGGGGCGCTGAGCTGGGGACTGGTGCACAAGCGGGCCGGCCGAACAGTGGCGGGGCGGCTGATCAACGCCAGAGCTGAGACCCTGGCGGTGCGCCCGGCGTTCCGCTCTCTCGTCGAGAGCCACCGGGCCCTGCTGATATTTTCGGGCTTTTACGAGTGGCAGCGCGCTGGCGCTGGTCGAGGACGCTCCCAGCCCTATTATTTCTACCGAGGTGACGGCGCGGCGCTGGTGTTTGCCGCGCTATGGGACATGTTCGTGGGCCCGGACGGCCAACGGCTGGGCTGCTGCGCCATCATCACGACCTGTGCCAACGCCGTTATGGCCCCGGTCCACAGTCGCATGCCGGCCATACTCGGGCCGGGCGACTGGGAAGAGTGGACCAGCCGCCGCCCGCTCTCTCCGGGCCGCTTGGAGGGGCTTCTCCGGCCTGTAAGGTGCGACGTGCTTGCGGCCCACCCCGTGGGGCCGGCGGTGAACAGCGTGCTCAACGATGGGCCCGGGCTGGTGTTGCCGGTCGCGGAGCACCAAGGCTTGGTTGTGCCCAGGTTGGAGCTCGCGGAGACGGCTACTGAGGGCATAATCGCGGGCATCCCAGCGCCCGGGACGGCCGGGTAGAGCCGCTTAGACTTTCGGCGACGGCGACTTGCCTGGATAAGGACGAGGAGATGAGGGCGACGAGCGTAGGGCGAGGAGATGAGGGCGAGGAGATGAGGACAGAAATGGCAGCGCTTGTGCCGGCGGCCCGTAACCTTGGTAGGTCCCATTACCAAAATGTGCGAGACGCTCGCCGCCGGCCCCGCGGCGTGCGAGCCTCGACTTGTTGCATCGTGCTTGTGCTTGCTGGCAGCTTCGCCGCCGACCCGGCCGCGGCAGCTACGGCAGGCGGCTGTTACGTCTGGCAGGGGCAGGTGACGATCAACCTGCAGGACCAGTACTGGATCGCGTTGCGGTCGAACCCGCGCGTCACGGGGCCTGGCTCCCCGGTCCTGTTCGCGCACGTACAGGACAATTGCTACGCCACGGCACGCTTCGGCGCCAATGGGCGCGTGCAGTGGATCCCGTCGGCGTACAGCGTGGGCGTCAACAGCGGTGTTTACTCGGGACCGAGCCGATCTGCAGTCAGCGCGCAGGTGTACGGCACCCGGTGGGTTGCCGCCAAGCACGTCTATACGCGCGCCGCCCAACCCCTGTTCCAGATGGCGGTGGCACCGTACGATTCGAGCTTTGGTGGTTCGGGCACCGTGCGCACCACGTACCCGTCCAAAGGCGGGACCAACGTAACGATGACCGGTACGCTCGCAGCCAAGGCGTCCGAGACATTTACGCCGCACCAGGCCGGCGCCACTTATGTCAACGAGTACTATTGCCAGCAGGTGGCCGCCACAAAAGGCGTAGCCTACTATCTGGATAATGCGTACACCCCGCAACAGTGGCCAGCCTGGTCGGCGGTGTGGCCCACTGAGAGCACAGAGTACACCGTAATTGTTGGCAAATCGACGACGCTCAAGGAGCTGCCTGACGCCTCGATCCTCACTGAGATCCGGTCGCAACTAGGGCAGAATGTTACTCCGAACCTGTTGGTATGGACCTGGGATCCCTCGACTATTACCGAGCTGGACGGGGGGAACAAGATCGGGACCGAGGTGGTCCAGTTCGGGTCGATGGACAGCCGGCTGCCCGAGCCGTGGAACATGACGAACGCGAGTTCCTGCTAAGGAGGCCTGGGCCCTACGGACGCCTTGGTCGGGGCGTCAGGGGCCGCGCGGGTTGTACCGGCGGCTGGCGTTAGCTACTTGACTGCGACACCGATCTCGGCCAGCCCCTTTAGCTCTTTTTTGAGGTCGGCGATCTCGTCGCGCAAGCGGGCCGCGTACTCAAAGCGCAGCTCGGCTGAGGCGTTGTGCATCTCGTCTTCCAAAGCGGCAATGAGGCGCGAGATATCGGCCTTGGGCATGTTGGTTATCTCGGAGCGCGCCCGGTCGTGACGCCGGCTGCGCCGATCGGAACCAGGCACCGGTGCGCGATCTGCCATATCACCTGGGCCGCCCTTGCGCCCGAGCATGACCAGGATGTTGGTGAGAGGTCGCTGGATCGTCTCCGGGCTGATCCCGTGCTCCGCGTTGTACTCCTGCTGAAGCTGGCGGCGCCTGTGGGTTTCGGATATGGCGCGGCGCATCGAGTCTGTCATCTCATCGGCGTACATGATCACCGCGCCATGGACATTGCGCGCCGCCCTACCGATGGTCTGGATCAGCGATGTTTCCGAACGCAGGAAGCCCTCTTTGTCGGCGTCGAGGATTGCAACCAGCGACACCTCGGGTAAGTCGAGGCCCTCACGGAGCAGGTTGATGCCTACGAGCACGTCGAACTCCCCTGCCCGCAGGTCGCTCAGGATCTCTATCCGCTCCAACGTTTCGACATTGGAATGCAGGTAGCGGACTTTGAGCCCCTGCTCCAACAGGTAATCGGTGAGGTCTTCGGCCATCTTCTTGGTGAGCGTGGTCACCAGGACGCGGTCACCAGCCGCGGTGCGCTTGGCGATCTCGGCGATCAGGTCGTCGATCTGGCCTTTGGTCGGGCGCACCACGACCTCGGGGTCGACCAAGCCGGTGGGCCGCACGATCTGCTCGGCCACCTGCGTGGACGCGGTGATCTCGTAAGCCGACGGCGTCGCTGACATGAAGATGCACTGATTTACCCGCTCCATCAGCTCGTCGTAGCGCAACGGCCGGTTGTCGGCGGCCGAGGGTAGCCGGAAGCCGTGCTCGATCAACGTGTCCTTCCGGCTACGGTCACCCTGGTACTGGCCATGCAATTGGGGCACCGCGACATGCGACTCGTCGACCACCAAAAGGTAGTCCTTAGGGAAGAAATCGAGCAGGGTATTGGGCGCCTCGCCCGGTGCTCGTCCGTCGATGTGGCGGCTGTAATTTTCGATACCCGAACAACTGCCCACCTCAGCCAACATCTCCAGGTCGTAGCTCGTGCGCATGCGGAGCCGCTGAGCTTCGAGCAACTTGCCCTCTTTTTCGAAATAGGCGAGGCGCTGCTGAAGCTCCTCCTCGATTGACAAGATGGCCTTGCGCATGCGCTCGTCCCCGGCCACGTAATGAGTCGCGGGGAACATGACTACCTCGTCGAGCTCTCCCAACAGCTCGCCCGTAAGCGGGTCTACCCGGCTGACCCGCTCGACCTCGTCCCCGAACAGCTCGATACGCAGGATGTGCTCCTCGTACGCGGGGTGGACCTCGATGGTGTCCCCCCTCACGCGGAACTTGCCCCGGATGAGATTGGCGTCGTTGCGCTCGTACTGCATGTCCACTAGGCGGCCGAGTATGGAACGCTGGTCGTGCTCGGTGCCCACGGCTAGCGCCAGGATCTTCTTGGAGTACTCTTCGGGCGAGCCCAGACCGTAGATGCAAGAGACCGAGGCCACGACAATGACATCGCGCCGCGTGAGCAACGCCGAGGTCGCCGAATGGCGGAGACGGTCGATCTCGTCGTTGATCGAGCTGTCCTTCTCGATGTAGGTGTCGTTCGAAGGTATGTAGGCCTCAGGCTGGTAGTAGTCGTAATAGCTGACGAAGTACTCGACGCGGTTGTGCGGGAAGACCTCTCGCATCTCGTTGGCGAACTGGGCAGCGAGGGACTTGTTGGGCTCGATGACCAGCGTCGGCCTCTGCACCTTCTCGATCGTCCATGCGATCGTGGCGCTCTTGCCGCTGCCAGTGATGCCGAGGAGGGTCTGGAACCGGTCGCCGCGCTCTACTCCTCTAGCGAGGGCTTCGATAGCTCGGGGCTGGTCACCTGCGGGGGCCCAGTCGGAGACGACCTGGAAAGGAGGCACGCCCACAATGTTACCGAGGCCCTGTGACGGCTTGGCCGGGGGCGCTCCGAGCGACTAGCCAGGCGGCCTGGTCCCGGCAGTACGCCAACCGCCCGTCCGCTCGGTGGCACTCGAAGCTTGCTCGGCGAGAGCGCGCCAGAGGTCATCAACAGCACTGGCTAGTTGCTCGCGGTCGCCGGTATTGGAAATTACCATGTCGGCGGCGGCTCTGCGTTGCTCATCGCCGGGCTGTGCGGCGAGCCGGGCGCGGGCGTCGGCCTCGTCCATCCCCCGCGCAACGACCCGCTTTACTGCTAGCTCCCTCGGGATGTCGACGAGCACCACCAGGTCAAATTGGTACTGCCGCCGCCGGGCGCTGTCGAGCAGCGGGAGTTCGACCACGGCAACGTCGGCTCCGGCGGCCTCGGCTGCGGCCAGACGGCGCGCTACCTCCCGCCTGATCGGCGGGTGTGCCAGCGCCTCCAAGGCAGCCAGCTCTGTCGGGTCGGCGAAGACAATGTGGGCGAGCGCGGCCCGGTCAAGACCTCCATCCGCGGTGGCCACCGGTGGGCCGAAGTGTTGACGAACGGCCTTCTCCAAGCCCGTGCCCGGAGCCATTACGGCTCGCGCCACCTGGTCTGAATCGATGACCACGGCGCCGCGCGCCGCGAGCTCCTGCGCGACGGTTGACTTGCCTGACCCCAAGCTGCCCGACAGCCCCACGACCAGCACTGGCGTAACCTATCGCGCCGGCCGCCCGCCGGTGCTGATGGAGGCGCTAGCCGGTGCCGGCGGGAGCGCCTCGGAAGACATCGCTTGCGCTGCGATGGCCGTCGCCCCGGACGGCGGGGGGCCGCATGCCGTGCCGGCGGGGGGGCCGCATGCCATGCCGGCGGGGGTACCGCATGCCATGCCGGCGGGGGGGCCGCATGCCATGCCGGCGGGGGTACCGCATGCCGTGCCGGACTAGGCTGAGCCCGTGCCGCTAAACCACGAGCAGCTCCAAAAGGCAGCCAAGCGCCACTTGTGGATGCACTTCACACGCATGGCCACCTACGCAGAGCACGATGTCCCTGTGATCGTAAAGGGCGCCGGGCCCTGGGTGTGGGACTCAAATGGGAAGCGTTACCTCGATGGGCTATCGGGGCTTTTTGTCGTCCAGGCCGGTCATGGGCGCCGGGTACTGGCCGAGGCGGCCGCTCGGCAGGCGGAGGAACTCGCCTATTTCCCGCTATGGAGCTATGCCCACCCGGCAGCCATCGAGCTCGCCGAGCGGCTGTCCGATCTCGCCCCGGGCGATATAAACCGGGTGTTTTTCACCACCGGTGGGAGCGAGGCGGTCGAGTCGGCCTGGAAACTGGCCCGCCAGTATTTCAAAGCGACGGGGCAACCTACCCGGACCAAAGCCATCTCACGCCATATTTCCTACCACGGCGTCACGATGGGGGCCCTGTCGATCACGGGCTACCAGGCCATCAAGACACCCTTCGAGCCCCTGGTCCCGAGCACGGCACAGGTGGCCAACACCGATTTTTACCGCGCCCCTGTCCACGGCGACGACCTGGAAGCTTTCGGCCTGTGGGCGGCTGACCAGATCGGCGAGCAGATAGAAGCAGAAGGGCCCGAGACGGTTGCGGCGGTCTTCTTGGAACCAGTGCAGAACTCGGGTGGCTGCCTGACACCGCCGCCGGGTTATTTCGAGCGGGTGAGAGCGATCTGCGACCATTACGGCGTGCTCCTCGTCTCGGACGAGGTGATCTGCGCCTTCGGGCGCCTCGGCCATTACTTTGGAGCCGAGCGCTACGGCTACCAGCCGGACATGATCACCGTCGCCAAGGGCATGACTTCGGGCTACGCGCCGATGGGGGCGCTGCTCGCGAGCGACCGCCTGATCGAGCCGTTCCTGCAGGGTACGGCTTCTTTCGCGCATGGCATCACCTTCGGGGGGCATCCGGTGTCCTCGGCAGTCGCCCTGGCCAACCTGGATCTGTTCGAGGAGGAAGGACTGACGCAGCATGTGCGGGACAACGAAGAGGCGTTCCTCAAGTCATTGCGCACGCTCGAGGATCTGCCGATCGTTGGCGACATCCGCGGCGCCGGCTATTTCTACGGGATCGAGCTGGTGAAGGACAAGGAGACACGCGAGACGTTCGACAGCGACGAGAGCGAGCGGCTCCTGCGCGGGTTCCTGTCCCCGGCCCTGTTCGATGCCGGTCTTGTGTGCCGCACCGACGACCGTGGTGACCCAGTCGTGCAGCTCGCGCCCCCGTTGATCTGTGAGCAGGAGCACTTCGACTATATGGCCAATGTGCTGGGAGAGATCTTGGGGCAGGCGGCGTCACTGCTCTGAGCCTGCCGCCGGCTCGGGCCTTGTCGTGGCGGCATATCGGCGTGAGGGGTGCGGGTGTGACGGGTGCGGGCGTGGTGGGTGCGGGCGGCCGCCCGCCCAGCGCCAGCGGGCCAGTCAGCTGCGTCGGGGGGAATACATCGCCGTGGCCCGGCCGCTCGAGGACAATCGGTTACCACGTTCTCGGTGCAACTGAGGGTTCTGGTCGCACGAACGTTGCGTATAGTGCCAATTTCGCGACCAGTTTCCTGGATCGCGACCAGAACCCGCGCCCAGGCCGCCCCGCGCCCGTGCTGCTCGCCGCCCGCCGTCCCGGGAGCGCCCCGTCCCCGTGCTGTTCGCCGCCCGCCGTCCCCGGGACCGCTTGGGCCAGCTGAGCCCGTGACGGCTCGCGGTCCCCGCTGCGCGCCTGGCCGCCCCACCCCCGGCTACCAGCTAATTTCGGAGCGGTTGGTCGGCCTGGCGGGAACGAGCCGCGCGCGCCTATTCGGCTTCGCTGTCCGCCGGTGTGGCCGCCGCGCCCGGCGATGCGCTCGCCGCCGACCGCACATCAGTGCCTGTCGGTGCTGGTGGCGCCGCCGAGGTTTCGTCCGCGTGGGAGCTGGGCGCGTGCGGCTCGGACGCCTCCGCCGGCTCGGTCAGGGCCGCAGGACCGGTGCCGGGACCTGACGCCGCCGCGGCGTCAGCCTCACCCCCCGGGGTGGCGCCGAGCTCATGCTGCGCCTGCTCGGCCAGGTAGCCCGCCCAGGCCGCTTGGGCTTCGGACTCGGGCTCGAAGGCGGTGTAGCCTGCCGCCCCGATGTAGTTGCCGTGCTCGTCGTAGGCGTGCTCGCCGAAGGCCTCGCGGTACTCGGCCGCGACTTCGCCGCCCTCGGCCGCCTGCTTGATCGACAGGCTGATCCGTCGCCTGGCCAGGTCGATGTCGATGATCTTGACCCACAGCTCCTCGCCGGGGGTTACCACCTGGTCCGGTTGGTCGACATGGTGAACAGCCATCTCCGAGATGTGCACAAGGCCCTCGATGCCGTCCCCGACCTGCACGAACGCCCCGAAGGGCACGAGCTTGGTGACGCGCCCGTAGACGAGCTCGCCTACGCGGTGGGCGTTGGCGAACTCCTGCCAGGGGTCGGCCTGGGTCGCCTTGAGCGAGAGGCTGATGCGCTCCCGGTCGAGGTCAACGTCGAGCACCCGCACCGTGACCTGGTCGCCCACCTGCACGATCTGGCCCGGGTGGTCCACGTGCTTCCAGGACAGCTCCGAAACGTGGATGAGACCGTCCATACCACCGAGGTCGACGAAGGCGCCGAAGTTGACGACCGAGGAAACCACGCCTTTGCGCACCTCGCCCGGCTTCAGGTTGGTGAGGAACTCGTCACGCTGCGAGCGTTGCGCCTCTTCCAGGTACGCCCGGCGGGAGAGCACGACGTTGTTGCGGTTTTTGTCCAACTCGATGATCTTGGCTTCCAGCTCGCGGCCCACATAAGGCTGCAGGTCGCGCACCCGCCGCAGCTCGACCAGGGAGGCGGGCAAGAAGCCACGCAGCCCGATGTCGAGGATGAGGCCGCCCTTGACTACTTCGATCGCCGGCCCGCGCACGGTGCCGTTGCGCTCCTTGACCGCCTCGATCGTGCCCCAGGCCCGCTCGTACTGGGCGCGCTTCTTGGACAGCACGAGCCGACCTTCCTTGTCCTCTTTTTGCAGGACGAGGGCTTCGATCCGGTCGCCGACGGACACGACGTCATGCGGGTCGACGTCGTGGCGGATGGACAGCTCTCGGGCTGGGATCACGCCTTCGGACTTGAAGCCGATGTCGAGCAGGACCTCGTCCTTGTCGACTTTGACCACCGTGCCCGACACGATGTCGCCATCGTCGAACTCGACGATCGTGCCGGCAATGGCATCTTCGAAGGAGGTCCCACCGAGGTCATCGGACACGACCTGGCGAGGGGTATAGGCGCCGGACTCGTCGAACGTGCCCATTTCGGTTTCGCCGACACGGTCGGTGTTGGCTGGGGCCGGGGCCGGCGGGTTGAGGTCGGACATTGTACTCCAGTTACTTCGTTGGAATCGGGGGGTTGTGCAGGCGCGTTAGGCGCGAAGGGCATGCTACACCCTCATTCGACCGCTGCCCTTTCACCCCCGGCCATAGTGCTGGCCTGCACTTTTGTTGCCGAACCGGCCCGGCACGGACGAGGCGGATGGCGGCCCTAATGACGACCGCGCCGCGTGGGCAAGGCGGTGCGACCGGAACCGCTGCTGGCCGCCCTAGCGTTACCAGAAGTGTGAGGGTGACGATCGGGCTGGCATCGGCGGGTGTGCTGGCGTGCCTGGCTGCGGGCCTCGGCGCGTGCGGTGGCAGCGGCCCCACGCAGGCTGGCGATACAGGGACCACTGTGGCCACGGGCTCGACGACCACCGTCCCGGCCAACGTCACCACGACGCCCGTCGTCGCGACAACGGCCTCGTCACCGACGACTCTGCCGGCTGCGGGCGGCCCGGTACCCGCGGGCTTCGACCCCGTGTCTTTTACGGCTATCTCCGACAGTGACTACTGGTTGCTGGGCGACGCGCCCTGCAACAATCCCGTATGCACGTCGATCGTGCGCACGACCGATGGAGGCGCTCATTTCGTCGGCCTCCCCGCTCCCACCGCGCCCCTCGATATCGGCAAGACCACATCGGGGATCAACACATTGCGCTTCGCGGACGCGATGGACGGTTATGCGTACGCCATTGGCGCTGGCGGCGCCTTCTGGGACACCCACGACGGAGGCGGGCAGTGGTCGCAGCCGCCGGCACTGAGCGGCAAGCAGTTGCTCGGCTTCGGTACGGGCGCAGGTTATGCGCTCGCCCTGACCGGCGCGTGCTCTCAGCAGAGCGGTAGCTGCTCAGGGCTGGCCTTGGTGCGCTCACCGGTCACCACCGACCACTGGTCAGCGCTGGGCCTCCCGCTGTCCTCGGCCAGCGGTCCGGTTTCTTTCTCCGTGCGCGGCCCCGACCTGTGGCTGTCTATTGCCGCCCCATCGGACGAGGGCCACCAGTCGCTGCTCGTCAGCAGTTCGTCGGGCTCCAGTTTCACGAGCGTGAGCAGCCCGTGCTTCGCCGGCTTTGGCGGGCAGCTGCAGGCCACTTCGGCTGAAGTCGTTTGGGCCTTGTGCCCGACGGGCATGATGGCGGAGGCGCTCCGTTCCACGGACGGAGGCGCCACCTGGCACAACCTCTCCTCGGGTTCTTCCAGCGCGGCGGCCGAGTTCGAGAACTCGGCGCTGCTCGCCCCGGCCAACGACACAACTGCGCTCCTCGGGCCGGCGTCGCAGGGCAAGCTGCTGCGCACCACCGACGGCGGGGTTACCTGGCAGGACGTCTCGACGCCAGCGACAGGCTACTGGTCCTGGATGGGCTTCACCGATCCGTCGACCGGGTCGGCACTGCTGCAACTATCCAGCGTCCCTGCCGGTTGGCCTTGGCCCAACGGGCCTTTTCCCGAGCAGCTGTGGCGCACCAGCGACGGTGGCTCCACCTGGAGTGGTCCGGTCGCGTTCAGCTGACCCGGACGGGCCACCCAGGTCTGCTCGCTCCCGGGCCTTCTCTTTTCCTCTTTTCCCGCCTTCGGCTGCGAGCACTAATAGCTCGCCCAACCTGGCCGAACGTCATATCAGGGCCATTGAGCTGGCCAGGGACAAAGCACGGAGGCAAGCATGTCGGTTCGGGTCGCCAGGGCGCCACGCGTCGCGCTGGCTGGCGTCGCGGCCGCGAGCCTCCTAATGGGAGGCGTGTTCGTGAACCACACGCTGGGCGGTCCCAAAACTACGGCAGCTCGGCCGGCTGTGCTCGCCAGGGTGGCACCGTCCTGGCACGACGGCTACAACCACTTCATCGTCACCGTCGCCCGGCCGCTGGTCCCGGCGGCCTATCAGGCGCTGGCCGGCCGGCTCGACCGCGGTCAGCTGGCTTCAGGCCGCGGCCAACCGGCCGCCGACCTCACCGCTTTCGCACGTAGGCTCCCGGCCGGCGCTCCACGCCGCTCTGGCCATGAGGAAAGCGCCAGCACCGCGACCCACTCACCCGTGGTCCTGTCGCCCGCCGTGGCCCGGTTGGAGGCGCATTATTCCATGCCTCCAATACCGTGGCAGGCCGTCGCCCCGGACCCCACCGATCCCATCGTCCTGCGACCCGGGCAGCCGGTCTCGGACCTGGTCAAAGCCCTGAAAGGCTTCCCGGCGGGCACCCGGCTGGAGCGCGACAGGGAGGGGAACATCCGGGCGGTACTGCCCATGGGATGGTGCTGGGTGCCGGCCGACGAGCGCGCCGTGCTGTGTCACTCCAAGAAGCCCGGTCACTCCAAGAAGCCCGGTCACTCCAAGAAGCTTGGGCCGCCCGCGCATCGCAAGAGCCAGCCGGCTTCCCCGGGTGGCAGCGGGCTGCCCGCGGGCTGGCTCCCCGATGCCAAGGCGGTCGTGGCTTCGCTCATGAGGCTTCCGGAGGTGCACTCGGCCTCGCCGGTATGGGGGACGAAGTACCAAGTGGCGACCAAGCTGACCGCGACCGAGCTGAGCTCGGTCCCGGGCATTTCGGCGGTGGCGCCCAACCGGCTGCTCACATTTACCGGGATGCCCGCTACCAACGACCCCCAGATCGGCGACGAGTACTACCTGGCCAACGCGGGCCAGTCCATCAACGGCCAGTCTGGGACCACGGGGGCGTCGAGCAACTTCGCCTACGCCTGGGCACGCACCCGGGGTGGCGGAGTGGTGATCGCGGACATCGACACCGGAGTCGACGAAGCGAACACCGATCTTGCCGGCCAGATCCTCCCTGATTCCGAGGATTTCGCCGTCAGCCCGCCTTCAAGCGACGTGCAGGCGAACGGCACCGCCACTGGCTTTTACCACGGCACGACCGTTGACGGGGTAATAGACGCAGCGGCCGGTAACGGCTGGGGCGGGGCGGGAGCGGCGCCCGAGGCCAAGATCTTGGCGCTCAAATGCGGCGACAGCGACAGCCTGAGCGACAGTTGCATTTATGCGGCCGGCATGTACGCACTCTCCAAGGGCGTGAAGATAATCAACATGTCATTTGGTGAGCAGGTGGCATCCGACTCCACGCTCAACAGCCTGGTGAGCGCGGCCCAGACCGACGGTGTGCTGATAACCGCGGCGGCGGGGAACTGGGGCACAGACAACGACACGAGCCCCGTGCTGCCCGCCAACTACTCTTCCACTTATTCCAACGTCATAGCCGTCGGTGCGACTGACAACCAGGACAACCTGGCGTCCTACTCGGACTATGGCCAGACGACGGTTGACCTGATGGCTCCGGGTAGCAACATGTTCACGGACTACCCGAGTTATACCGGCTTCGACAATGCGTACGTCTCTGGCACCTCTTATGCTGCCCCGATGGTCGCCGCTGCCGCCGCCCTGCTGTGGTCAGTGGACCCGAGCCTGAGCTACACAGAAGTTAAATCAGACATCCTCAACACCGTCAACACGACGGTCGACCCTGGCCTTTCCAGCCAATGCGCGACCGGAGGGGTGCTCGACGCGGCGGCAGCGCTGGCTCAGGTGGCGGAGCCGGTCCAGTTCAGCTTCACCGGTTTCGACGAAGTCCAGCCTCAAGTTCCCGGCAGCGTGAGCGTAAGTGTGTCCGCCCAAGCGGGCGTCCTGCCGACGGCGACGCCGCTTGGGTACCACCTCGAAATGCTTTACAACTATTCCGGAACGATGTACGACGTCGTGGGGCAGACGTTGGGCTGGAGCATGGGTTCGAGCGGCGACCAATCGGTGACGACGGCCAGCGACGGCACCGCCTTCATCGCTCCGGCCGGAATAAACAGCACCAATTACACGACGGACCCGCTGGCGCTGACGTTCCCGAGCCCGGGCTTGCCTTCGGGTACATACGCGCTGGTCGTGTACGCGGCTACTGCAGCCGCGCAGGGAACGCCTATCGGTAACCAGCAAGCGGTCTTCTTCAACGTCGGCACCCCCTCGCCCACGCCGCCCCCGAGCACGACCACCACCTCAGGCGCGGCGGCGACAACCACCACCGCAAGCCCGAACTCGACCACCACGGCGAACGTTGGGAGCACCACCACCGTTGTGCCCACGACATCGGGCACGTCCCCGCTGCCGACGATAGGCGGCGGCTCGTCGACTTCCGAACCGGCCACAACCACCACGACGGCTGCCACGACCACCACTGCGACGAGCGAACCAACCGGCACGACCACAACCACCTCGGGCGGCTCGGGGACCACGACGACGACGACCGCCGGTGGGGGTACAACGACGACCGCGGCTGGAGGCGGCACCACGACCACGGTCTCGGGCGGGAGCACAACGACCACGAGCTCGCCCACGACCTCGACTTCGCGCGCCACGACTACGACCGGCGCCACCACCACCACGACGGGAGGGCCGACGACCACTACCACCGCGGCTTTTAGCATCGACTCGGTCGACCCCAACACGATCCCGGTCAGCGGCGGGGATGTCAGCATCTTTGGCAGCAACCTGCCGTCCAACCCGGTCGTGACCGTGGGTGGCGTCGCCGAGGCGGTGAGCAATGCCACCTCTTCGGAGGTCGACATAATGGTGGGTGCGCTCGCTGCCGGCGACTACACCGTGACCGTTTACAACGCCACGCAGACCGAACAGTCGTCGCTGCCCGACGCATTGACGGTGGGCAACCCGACGACTACCACCACGAGCAGCGGCGCCGGTGGGGGCACGACGACGACAACCGGCGCTGGCGGTGGCACGACCACGACGAGCGGGGCCGGGGGCGGCACTACCACGACCACCGTGGGTGCGAGCACAACGACCACGACGGCGGGCGCGACGACGACAACGACTGCCGCGCCCACCAGCACGACCGGCGCCGGCGGGGGGACCACCGCGACGACGGGGGCCACCACCACGACGGCGGCGAGCACGACCACAACGGTCGCCTCCCCGACGACCACCGGGCCGGGGGGCACCATAGCGGGGCCTGGCGGCATGACCCTGGCCCCGGTGTCAGCGAGCCATTCGATACTGGGGGTGCCCGTGGGGGAGTGGCCAGCCTTCACCGCTACCCAGATCCTGAGCAACAACCAGGCCGCTTCGGGCACACCGGTGGACGGGGTAGACGTCTGACCTGACAGAGCGGGCGGCGGGTCTCCGGCAGGACGCCCGCGCGAAGGCGCTTGGAGCGCGCCAGGCGATCGTTGCCCAAACATACGTTCGGCTGATAACCTGAACCCATGTCGGACAGGCTCATCGTCCGGGGGGCCCGGGAACACAATCTGCAGGACGTTTCGCTGGACTTGCCGCGCGACCAGTTGATCGTGTTCACGGGGCTCTCCGGTTCGGGCAAGAGCAGCCTGGCGTTCGACACGATCTACGCCGAGGGCCAGCGCCGGTACGTGGAGTCGCTGTCGGCGTACGCCCGCCAGTTCCTGGGCCAAATGGACAAACCCGACGTCGACTTCATCGAGGGCTTGTCGCCGGCGATCTCGATCGACCAGAAGTCTGCCTCCCGCAACCCCCGCAGCACGGTCGGCACCATCACCGAGATATACGACTACCTGCGTCTCCTCTACGCGCGGGTGGGGATCCCGCACTGCCCCAACGACGGCAGCGTGGTGTCGCGCCAGACGCCTCAACAGATTGTCGATCGCGTGCTGACCCTGCCCGAGGGCACACGTTTCCAGGTGCTTGCGCCCGTAGTGCGAGGGCGCAAGGGCGAGTACGAGAGCCTTTTCGATGAGCTGGCCGGCCAAGGGTACGCCCGCGCCCGGGTCGACGGCACCGTATACGAGCTGTCCGACGTGCCCAAGCTGGCCCGCTACGAGGCCCACACGATCGAGGTCGTGGTCGACCGCTTGGTGCTCAAGTCAGGCATCGAGCGCCGCCTGACCGACTCGCTCGAGACCGCCTTAAAGCTGGCTGACGGGGTGGCGGAGGTCCAGATCGTGCCCCGCGCGGGCGATGGCGGCACGGCCGGCGATCCCACGCCGCGCCGTGGCGGGGCCGCCGAGGCCGGTGGTGGCACCGAAGGCGATGAGGCGGCGGCCCAAGCCGGCGACGCGGGGCTGCGCGAAACGCTGACGTTCTCCCAACATTTAGCGTGCCCGGTGTGCGGGACGTCCTTCGACGAGCTAGCGCCGCGCAATTTCTCGTTCAACTCTCCCTACGGCGCCTGCCCGACCTGCGACGGGCTTGGTACACGTTATGAGGTCGACCCCGAGCTGGTCGTGCCGGACCCCGACCTTTCGATCGAGGAGGGCGCCGTCGCCGCCTGGGCGGGGCCACGCAACACCTACTACAGCCGGCTGCTGCAAGCCGTGGCCGAGACATTCGATATACCCGCCGACGTGCCGTGGCGCAAGCTCAAGAAGCAAGACCAGAAGACGGTCCTTTATGGTTCGGGGGCAACCCAGGTCCACCTGCGCTACAAAAATCCCTACGGTCGTGTGCGCTCGTACTATGTCCAGTACGAGGGCGTGGTGCCCATGCTGCAAAAACGTCACGCCAGCTCGGAGTCCGACGCGGTGCGCGAGCAGGCGGAGGGCTACATGCGCGAAGTGCCCTGCCGCGTGTGCGGCGGAGCCCGGCTCAAGCCCGAGACGCTCGCGGTGACCGTTGGCGGCCGTAACATTTTCGAGCTCTGCGACCTGTCGATCCGCGCGGCCGCCAAGTCCGTGGAGCAACTGACGCTCTCCGAGCGCGACCACCTGATCGCCGACCGGGTCCTGAAAGAGGTGAGAGCCCGCTTGCAGTTCCTGGTGGACGTCGGCTTGGACTACCTGTCGCTCAACCGCAATGCGGGCACCTTGGCCGGCGGCGAGGCCCAGCGCATACGGCTGGCGTCCCAGATCGGCAGCGGCCTGGTGGGCGTGCTCTACGTACTCGACGAGCCTTCCATCGGCCTGCACCAGCGGGACAACCGCAAGCTGATCGACACTCTGTTGCGCCTGCGCGACCTTGGCAACACGGTGATCGTCGTCGAGCACGACGAGGACACGATCCGCACAGCAGACCACGTGGTCGACATCGGCCCTGGCGCGGGCGAGCACGGTGGTCGCATCGTGGTGTCGGGCACCGTAAAGGAGCTCTTGCGCAACAAGGAGTCCCTGACCGGTCAGTACCTGGCAGGCAAGCGCTTCGTGCCCGTCCCGGCGCGGCGTCGCGAGCCCAGGGGCTGGCTCGTCGTGCGGGGCGCCCGCGAGCACAACCTGTGCGACATCGACGTCGAGTTCCCGGTCGGCTGCCTCGTGGTCGTGAGCGGGGTCTCGGGGTCAGGCAAGTCCACCCTAGTCAACGACATCTTGCTGCGGGCCTTGATGCAGCGCATCTACAAGTCCAAAGAAGTCCCGGGGCGGCACCGCCGCGTCGAGGGGATGGACGCATTCGATAAGGTCGTGGACGTCGACCAGTCTCCCATCGGGCGCACACCGCGGAGCAACCCGGCCACCTATACCGGCGTTTTCGACCATATACGCCGGCTTTTTGCCACAACCAACGAGGCCAAGGTCCGCGGCTACCAACCGGGACGGTTCTCGTTCAACGTCAGCGGGGGACGCTGCGAAGCCTGCGCCGGGGACGGCACTATCAAGATCGAAATGCACTTCCTGCCCGACGTTTACGTCCCGTGCGAAGTGTGCAAGGGGGCGCGGTACAACCGTGACACCCTCGACGTCACCTTCAAGGGCAAAAACATCGCGGATGTGCTCGACCTGTCGTGCGAGGAGGCGGCGGACTACTTCGCCAACCAGCCCGTCATTTCCCGCCACATGCGCACGCTCGTCGACGTTGGCTTGGGTTATGTCCGGCTCGGCCAGCCCGCGCCCACCCTTTCGGGTGGCGAGGCGCAACGCATAAAGCTGGCCTCTGAACTGTCCCGGCGCTCGACCGGGCGCACCCTCTACATATTGGATGAGCCGACAACGGGCCTGCACTTCGAGGACGTGCGCAAACTCCTCGGCGTGCTCAGCCAACTCGTGGACCAGGGCAACACGGTGATCGTGATCGAGCACAACATGGACGTCATAAAGACCGCAGACTGGCTCATCGACCTCGGGCCCGAGGGCGGCGACGGCGGTGGCCTCGTGGTGGCGACTGGCACGCCCGAGGACGTCGCCAAGTCTTCCGGCAGCCACACCGGCCAGTTCCTCGAGACCGTGCTCAACCGCTAATGCTGCCTCCCTGTCGTGGCGCTAGTAGCGGCATGTGCGAAAGCCCCCCGAGCTCCGGTACTCGGGGGGCCTTGTACTCCGCACCTTCACCCCGCCAACGGGGTGGGGAGGCTCTCGCTGGGACGTTTGCGCCTGAAAGCCCCCGGCCCCTTACGGCACGCCTTTGTGCCTTGGGGACCGGGGGCTGCACCGGTTGAAGGCCCCAATCCGTTCCGAGCCTCGCTCCGACTATTTAATCGTTCGGTATTACCAACAGCTCACTTTTCATTGCCGGCGCCGCCGGCGGGCTCTCAATGGCTATGGCGCCGGTGCAGGTAGCGCAGTGCCCGGCTGTAGTCGCTACCCGCTGTCGATACCGCCCGGTTGGTGACGTAGATATCGGCGTTAGCGCCAGCCAGCAGCCGGTGGTTGGCATCCCACTGCGCCGCCGTGTAGCCGAGCAACTCCGCTGAAATGCCGTTGGTCGCCGAGGTTGCGGTGCTCACCTGGAGTTGCATGTTGCTCACCAAGGGGGCCAAGTACGCCTGGTTGCCTGCGTTCTCCTGGCCCTGCAGGTAAGTTATCTGCTTGTTGATGTCGGGCAGTTTGACGTTGACGACCCAATCGACATAGCTCACGTCGCCCACTACAGGCACCACGAGGTCATAAACTCGGTAGTCGGCGAAAATCAAACTGGCGTCGGCTTGAGCCTCGGCCGCAGACGTGTCGCCGGCGATCTTCGTACCGAGCGCCTCCAGGCCCGAAATATCAGCGTTCAGTTCGTTTTCCAGGGTGGCCTGGTCGGAGCCGAGGTAACCGTCGTGCTGCACCCGCTTGAGCAAGGTTTCCAGAGTGGCCAGCCGCCCAGCGATCATCCGAGCCGCCCACGCTTGAATGGCCGCGAGGTTGCCCGTTGTCGTGGTTGTGGTGGCCGGCACCGTCGTGCTCGTTGTGGAGGTGGACGTCGTCGTCGTCGGTGCCGTTGTTGTCGTGGTGGGTGCCGTTGTTGTCGTCGTCGCTGCCGTTGTTGTCGTGGTGGGTGCCGTGTGGTGGCGCAGGTAACGGTAAGCCTCTTGGGCGTCTCGCACGGCGGCGTTCACCGAGCGGTGGGCAACGTTGATATCGGCCGCGGCGCCATTTAGAAGCCCGTGGTTGGCATCCCACTCGGCGGGGGTGTACGAAAGCAGCTGGGCCGACAGGCCCGAAGTGGCGCCGCCAGCGATCTGGACCTGGGACTGCATGTTGGCCACCAAGGGGCCAAGCACCGCATGGTTGGACGAGTTCTCCTGGCCCTGCAGGTACGTGATCGCTTTGTTGAGGCCGGGTAGCTGGACGTTGGTGATGTTGTCTGTGCTCATCACGTCTTGGACGGCGGGGAGCATGAACAGGTACACCCGGAACTCAGTGAAGATCAGCCGCGCGTCCTCACGCGCTTTTTGGACCGTGGTGTCCGCCGCGATCGTGCTCCCGAGCGCCTCGAGGCCGGAAATAGCGGCCTGCATCTCGGCGACCAGCGCGGCCTGGTCCGAACCGAGGTCGCTCCGAGCCTGGACGACAGCAATCTCTTTGTTCAGCGTCACGATGCGCTCCGCGATCCATGCCGCGGCCTGAGCCTTGATCCTGTTCAGATCTCCGCCGAAGGCGGGGACCGTGGTGACTGCTGGGCTGCCAGCTGTTGTGGTGGTGCCGTCGGCCGAGGCCGGCGTGGCCGTGGCGGCGACGGAGCTGGCGATGGTTGCGGCGGCAGCGACGAGAGCCGCGGCTGCCCCGGCATGCCAGCGGTGCAGGCCAGCCCAGTGTCGCAGTTGCTTTGTCATGTCGGGCCCTCCTCGGAACCTGAAAACTGCTGCGGTTGGAGTAAATGATCCCGCGGTTTTGTGGCCTGCAGCCGCGCCGGGTGTTAGGGCATTGTTAGGGCATTGCCAGCGCCCGGGGATGGCCGTGTGATGGAAATGTGATCACCGCCACCAAGCAGTGCAGTCCGTGGCCTACCGAGCCGTTCCGGGGGTGCCGGTGGCGGTGCAACCACATGCGCGGCGCGTCCGCGCCACCGGGACGGGAACTGGTGCTGGCCGACCAGCCCGGATGAGAGGCCAGCCCGGACGAGAGGCCAGCCCGGACGAGAGGATGGTGTTGGGCGTAGCGCCCGGGGCGGCCGCCAGCGCAAGGTCGCCACCGGAGGGGTGCCGGTATGCACCAAACTGGCAACGATGTTGCAGCGCCCCCCTGGTGGGATCCCCGACGGCCCTGGGAGCTACCAGTTCCGCGACAAGGACGGGCGGGTCATCTATGTCGGCAAGGCAAAGTCCCTGCGCCAGCGGCTGTCCAACTACTTCCAAAACCCTGCTGCGCTCCTGCCCCGCACGGCCCAAATGGTGGCCTCGGCCGAAAGTGTCGAGTGGATCCAGGTCCGCAATGACGTAGAGGCCCTGATGCTCGAGTACAGCCTGATCAAACAGCACAAGCCCCGGTTCAACGTGCGGTTGAGGGACGACAAGAGCTACCCGTTCCTGGTGCTGACCACCGGGGACGAGTGGCCCCGGGCCACCGTCAGGCGGGGCCGGCCCGCCCGCACGGAGCACAAGTACTACGGGCCCTACGCCCACGCCTATGCCATCCGTGAAACGCTTGACCTGCTCTTGCGCACCTTCCCGGTACGCAGCTGCAGCGATGGCAAGTTCGTCCGCCACCAGCGGCTCGGCCGGCCCTGCTTGATGTACCACATCGAGCGTTGCGCCGGGCCTTGTGCCGGGCACGTGGACCACGACCAGTACACGCAATTGGTCGCGGACTTCGCGACGTTCCTGGAGGGCGAGACGGGCCCGGTGGTCCACAGGCTCGAGTCGCAAATGCGCACGGCCGCCGGCAATCTCGAGTTCGAACTGGCCGCACGCCTGCGTGATCGCCTGGCCTCGGTCCGCAAGGCCGTCGAAAAGCAGCAGATGGTTACCGAAAGAGCAGAGGACCTGGACTGTTTCGCCTTGGCCGAAGACGAATTAGAGGCGGCGGTGCAAGTGTTCTACGTGCGGCGCGGCCGGGTGGTGGGTCGCAAGGGCTTTATTGTGGACAAGGTCGAAGACCTGGAGGCCCCTCAGTTGCTGGCGCACGTGCTGCAACAGCACTATTCGGAACCGGTGAACGGGGTCCCGCCCACCGTGCTCGTACCGGGCGAGGTGGACGAAGCCGACGTGCTGGAAGAGTGGTTGGCCGGACTTCGCTCGGGGGCGCTCGAAGCTCGGGTGGAGGACCGGGCCGAGAGCACCACCAGCGCCGGCGAAGCCCGACCGGACGGCGCGGCTGGGGACCGGGGCGGCCACGCCGGCCTCGACGGCCGGATCGAGTGGTGGGCCGCTGTGCATAACCGCCGGCCCGAACGCAGTGTCAACCCGCGCGCCGCGGGCGTTAGCCGAGTCAAGTTCCACGTGCCCCAGCGCGGTGAGAAAAAGGCGCTCCTGGAGATGGTGGCCAAGAACGCCTCCGAAGAACTGGTGCGGCACCGGTTGAAGCGTTCGGCAGACCACAATGCCCGTGCTCGGGCGCTCAACGCCCTCCAGGACGCGCTCGACCTGCCCGAGGCGCCCCTGCGCATCGAGTGTTTCGACATGAGCCACCTGCAGGGCACCGATTACGTGGGCTCGATGGTGGTAATGGAGGACGCATTGCCGAGGCCGCAGGAGTACAAGCGCTTCAAGGTCCACAATGTTGCCGGCAACGACGACTACGGCGCAATGGAAGAGGTCCTCACCCGCCGCCTGACCGCCTACCTGAGCGAACGCGAGCTGCCCGTGGCCGAGCGACGGCGGCATTTTTCCTACCCTCCGCAGCTGTTGCTGGTGGACGGTGGGCGGGGCCAGCTCAACGTAGCCGTCCGCGTGCTCGAAGAACTCGGCCTGGACGGCGAGATACCGGCTGCCGGCCTGGCCAAACAGTTCGAGGAGGTCTACCTGCCCGGCTCCGCCGACCCGGTGCGCATACCGCGCGGGTCCGAGGCCCTGTACCTGTTGCAGCGCGTGCGGGACGAGGCCCACCGTTTCGCTATCACTTACCACCGTTCGCTACGGGCCAAGCGCATGACCACCTCGGTGCTCGACGGCGTGCCCGGCCTCGGGCCATCGCGGCGCAAACGCTTGATGGCCGAGCTGGGCAGCGTAAAGGCCGTGAAGGAGGCGAGCGAGGAAAGGTTGCGCTCGTTGCCGTGGCTACCGGACGCGGTGGCCCAAGCGTTGTGGACGAAGATCCACGTTCCTGCGGGCAGCTCTATGGTGACTGTTGGGGTTGGGGATGACTGAAGGCGGGCTGTTCCACGAGCCCAGTGCGCCCTTGCCGGCCGAGGCTCAACAATTGTGGGAGATCAACGCGCGATGGTGGCAGGAGAGCTTTACGGAGGGGGCCGACGCCGAGTACGCCGAGCAAATCGTGCCGATGTTGCACGACCTTTTGATAGCTGCCAGCCCCCGCCG